>NZ_JACHZO010000002.1:0-518498 GCF_014193575.1 Rhizobium sp. BK289 | reverse complement strand
ATCGATCGGCTGATGGCCGCGGGCGTGCGGTTTGGCACCGTGCTTGCGGATGCCGGCTATGGTCTGTCGGCTGCGTTTCGCCAGGGGCTCAGTGCGCGCAATCTCACCTGGGCTGTCGGTATTCCCAAGCATCAGAAGGTTTATCCTCATGATGTCGCATTGATCTTTCCTGTCGCCGGTCATGGAAGGCCGCGCAAGCATTCGATCCCCGATACGCTGTCGACCGCAGCCGAAACGATCTTGGAAGGAAACACCTGGAAGAAGGTCAGTTGGCGTCACGGCACCAAAGCTCGACTGACCGCACGCTTCGCGGCTCTGCGCATTCGCATTGCTGATGGTTCCCCACAACGCATCCTCGACAAGGGACAGCAACACATGCCGGGTGAAGAGGCATGGCTCGTTGGTGAATGGCGTTCAAACGACGAGCGCAAATACTACCTCTCCAATCTGCCGGCCGAGGCGACCTTGAAAGCGCTCGCGGCGGCCATTAAGGCGCGATGGGTCTGCGAGCAGGCCCATCAGCAGATGAAGGAAGAGCTCGGCCTCGATCACTTTGAAGGTCGATCATGGCAGGGCCTCCACCGACACGCGTTGATGACGATGATTGCCTATGCCTTTCTTCAACATCAACGCCTCAACAAGGCAAAGCGGGAAAAAAAGGAAGAGGCACGGCCCGCCTAAGCCGACACTGCCGGCCATCCGACGCGCTGTCATAGCCGCGCTCTCAAACCACCATCCACCACAACGATGTCCTCACTGCCGTATCAGGTTCCTAATGACCCCAAATTCAATTCTGCCAAAGTAGTGCTAGGCTCGCCTCGTGTGAGCCTCTTCATCACCCGACATCAAAGGACAATCCATGGGGCAGGTATTCTCGATGGTTCGCGACGGATTGGTGAGCCTTGCATCCCGCATGGGCACCGAACGCGACAAGGCGGCATCTGTTTTCTACACGCAGCCGATCCTGACGGACGAGCAGATCATTTCCGCCTATCGCGGTTCCTGGCTGCCGCGCAAGATCGTCGACATTCCGGCGCTGGATAGCTGCCGGAAATGGCGAAACTGGCAGGCGGCGAACGATCAGATCGAATTGATCGATGCCGAGGAACGCCGTCTCAATCTTCGCGGCAGGCTGCTGGAGGCGTCGACGAAGGCGCGGCTTTTCGGTGGCGCTGCCTTGTTCATCGGGTCGGAGGACGCCGATCCGGCCTTGCCATTGGAGATGGAGCGTATCGGAAAGGGCGGCCTCAAACACTTGACGGTGCTGACGCGTCGACAGCTGGCTGCCGGGGACATTGAGAGCGATCCGACCTCGGAATGGTATGGCACGCCAAAATTCTACACGCTGACCGGCGCCAACGGCATCCAGGTGACCATCCATCCGTCCCGGCTCGTCATCTTCAAGGGGGCGATGGCGCCCAATGAAGAGTTTGGCGGCATGGGCAATCAAGCCTGGGGCGAAAGCGTGCTGGCCGCGACCTTCGACGCGATCAAGAACGCAGACAGTACGGCGGCCAATATCGCCAGCCTCGTCTTCGAGGCGAAGATCGACATCATCAAGGTTCCGCAGTTCTCGGCGAATATCGGCAATCAGGCCTATGAAGATGCCGTGCTGCGCCGTTACTCGCTTGCCAACACCATCAAGGGGGTCAACGGCACCCTGATCCTCGATGCCGAAGAGGACTA
Organism: Rhizobium sp. BK289; assembly: GCF_014193575.1. Classification (NCBI taxonomy): domain Bacteria; kingdom Pseudomonadati; phylum Pseudomonadota; class Alphaproteobacteria; order Hyphomicrobiales; family Rhizobiaceae; genus Rhizobium; species Rhizobium sp. BK289. The sequence continues at coordinate 516,812 of NZ_JACHZO010000002.1, read as the reverse complement.
TGACAGCAAGAGCGCATCGCTCTCCGGTCTTACGGATATTCTGATGGCCTTCCTGCAGATCGTCGCCGGCGCGGCCGACATTCCGGTCACCCGATTGCTCGGCCAATCGCCCGCCGGCATGAACGCGACGGGCACGGCCGATATGAAGAAAACTGGTTTGATCTTTTACCAAGCCCTGCAGAGGTCAATCGACTTCTTGACGCATTGGGCGGCAAGGTCGGTCTCAACGGGGACTTCGGCAACTGGGAGCGCGCCGGAAAATACGATGATCTTGCGAGGATCATGGGCCGCGCCGAGCTTTGCCACGCAAAGGGGCATTATTCCCCAACTGGCCTTGGTACCGAGGATTATATTCGTTGTGTCGAGGTTTCCGCCGCCGCCGGCTATCAAGGGCCTTTCACGCTAATCTATGATTCGACATACCATTGGGACGAATGGTCCGGCATCCTTGAGGAGCGGGACTGCATCGCCAATGCTCTGAAAGATCAGGCGGTAGATCAGAGCTTGCTGTAACTGAAGCGATACCACAGCACATATTCAGGAGATTGCTCTACATCGCAACTTTGAGGATGGGCGGGCTCTGGACCTAATCGTCAATGAAACTCGTAGTCGTACAGAGCGCCCAGAAGCTGGTCCTGGGTTTGATAACCGGCATCGTAGAGATCGATAGCCACGTTGGCCGCGGACAGACCCTCCTGGCTTTGCAGTCTTATACTACGCTCCGCGCACCAGGCGAAGAGTGCGCCGGCGAGGACATCAATGTCATCAGGGTAAAGCGGCGCGTTGATCGTCATAAACATTCGCTACACCATTCATTGTTGGAGCTGGTACCAGACGGGCTGAAGCGAACACTGCTTTGGTTTTGGAAATTTGCAACCGCCTTCATTGCTCGACGTTAACGTCAGCCTGATATGGAACAGGTACCGTGTCTCTTAATGCGACAAGGTTCTTTGCGGCACATCATTGAGGAATTTGGTGCTCGCCAGGCCGGGCTGTTGGATGTGCAGGCCCGTCCTTTATGTCGTGTGGCGCAACAAACAAAAGGACGCCGAGCGTAATTGCCAGCGCCACCAAAAGGGATAATGCGAGCTTCGGTCCGGAAGGCATCACTGGTGAATTGGATGGGACGCCCTTACTGCAGCCTCGATCAACTCCTCGGCATATGAAAGTGCCGATGCCGTGTCTTCTCCGTCGAGTTTCAGTTCCTTGCACTTATGATGCATTGCCCTGCGAATTTGTGCGAGCAACGCAGCGTCAATATCGACTTCTCCGTCGTCAAAGACGTGCGCCAACGCAGATTGAGCAACAATTTCCAGAACTGCGACCCTACCTTCGATTTCGCCGAGAGATGGTATTGCATTCCTCTTCACGTGCTGTTTGCAGTCGCGATGGGTAGTAAGCATTTAGGTCACCTCCTTCACGAAAGAAGATAACTAACGAAAAGAGAAAAAGTTCGGCGGAATTGCAAAAAAAAGCGGTTTTCGCAGCATCTCTCAGCGATGTTTATTCAACGATGGAAGTGCCTTCGTCTACCATCTCACTTCATCGGGCACAGACTGGGGTCCGACAATACATCGGCGCAATGCGGTGAACGGCGAAAATCATCGTAATAAAGAGTCCAAACCGTAGTATCGGCAGCGCGATATGGGCCGAATTTAAAGTATTGATTCTTTCCAAGTCCGTGGTCTGCATGTCCTATGTGGCCGGTAACTGATACAATCCATTTATTGTTAGCGAATATTTCGATATGACCCGAGCCATCCGGGCCCGGTTTGCTGTAGATGGCGAAGTCGATCCAGCCAGAAGAAGGCGTTGGTAGCTTGTTGCCACGATTTATTACCTTGATTGCGTTGGTGCAACTGGTGAACTCTCCACCATCGCCGTCATTCCAATTATCGTCCGTCGCCACCAAGGCCCGCATCTGATTGCTATCCGGCCGGAACCAAACAGGCGTTTCGCCGTCGCCGCAAATTTCACCATCGCCCCTGGATTTGCCCTTCTTGGCCGGTGCGACGTAGTTGGTCTCTACGGTAGCGAAAAGCTTGCCGTTATTGAGCCGCAAAGCCAGGAATGGGCTGAAGTCTCCCTCTGCCTTCGGCCCGATTTCCCGTTTCCATTGCGCAATGAGATAACGATGATCGCCAGACGGGATGGGATCGGCGAACTTAACGGCAAAGCCGTACCAAACTCCCTGATCGTAGGGTACGCGATATTTGGTACGCTCCCAGATCTCCGCTCTTTCGCTGCAATTCGCTTTACCGGGCGGGCAGAATGGCTTGACACTTAACTTCAATGCACCGGCGCCGGTCCGCTTGACCTCCGATTGAAATTCAATCGTGCCCGCTTTTTGTTCGAAGTTATCGCGATAATAAAGATGGCCGGACGGCGCGAAATCCGTGCCGTCGAAGCCGTCGTGCAGAACCATCTGCGCTGGATTGTCAGCCAGAGTTGGCGTCGCGGCACAGGTGCAGGCCAGGATGGCGGGCAATGCGTATTTTGCATTCATGCAGGAGTATTCCTCTGGCGGGACATTCATACAGCGTTATCAATGACCTGTTCGCTTCTTGCAGGCAAGCGAGAGCTGTGCGGCTTGAGGGCCAGAGTGATGGTTCGCCAAGTCACTTCCAATCAAATCCACGAGAACTACAACCTATTAATGTGATGATTGACGGCGCTACTTTAACCACCTGTTAGACGCTTTGCGGTTCATATCCCTCCAGACTGGGCTTGGTTGCGGTTATCAGCGCCCCGGACATGATCGTTCGCCGCCGCAACTTCAACGACGTTTTGATGCCGGTTATGAGACAGGCCGGCGAAAGGTCGCGGTTAGGGACCTGCCTTTGGCACACGAGGATGCAAAGCTGGCCATAAGCGAGGCCAAGCAGCGACGGAAGATAGTGATTCTAACATCGCATGCGTTTCTGCGCGGCTACAGGAAGGCGTCGATCCACTTTATCGCGTCCTGCTGGGCCGCGCAGGGAAATAAGGTCGATTTTGTTACCATAGGACACAGCTGGCTGACGCTGTTGAAGGACCGTCCACGCTTTCGCGCACTGTCTCAAGACCAGGCGAACCGATTTCAGGTTATCGCCGCTAACCTGAGAGCAGGCGCTTATCTTCCTCCATTCCATGCCTTCAGCTCCAGCAATCGCTTTCTGAATGTAACAAGTGCGGCATTGTTTCGGTTTTATGGCAGCTATCTCCCTGCTTTTGCGCGCGGCGTAATAGCCGATGCCGATTTGGTGGTGATCGAAAGCGGTTCGGCACTCGCATTCTTCAATAAGGTCAAAAGGCTGAATTCGAGGGCACGCACCTTGTATTTTTGCCGCGACCTGCTGCGCAGCATAGGCGCAGCACCAGTGCTGCAAGAGTTTCAAGCCGCTCAGATTGGACGCTTCGATACGGTTTGTGTTCCTTCAGAAAGGCTGGGGGCGATGCTTCCATCGGGGGGGCGTGTACGTGTCGTTCCTCAGGGTGTCGACACCGCACTCTTTGATCGGGAGCAGCCGTCGCCATATCAACCCGGCAGCTACAACGCAATTTCCATCGGCAATATGCTCTTTGACCAGGCTTCCGTCGCTGCCATGGCAGCGGCTGCTCCCGATGTAAATTTTCACGTCTTTGGCGCAGCTTGGAGCGGCTGGGCTCAACCAAATATCACGATCTACGGTGAGCGGGACTTCGAAGGCATCGTTCCTTATCTGCAGCATGCGGATTTCGGAATTGCGCCTTATCGGCTCACAGCCGATGAAGTTTATCTCGCTGAATCAAGCCTGAAGCTCGCGCAGTACAGCTATTGCGGTTTGCCGATCCTGTTGCCTGATCTTGTTCCCTTTAAACGTGCCAACGGAATTCCATATCGTCTTGAAGGCGAGGTTGCCTGGCGAGAGAAGATCGACGCTGCACTGGCGATGCGACGTTCGACGGCTTTCCGCGATGGAATAATGACCTGGGACGAGGTTGCACGGCAGACTTTGGCCGCCGCCTTTGAAGCCCAGTGATCTATTAGCTCGGTGCGAGAAAATTGAACAGCTTGTCGGCGAATGGACGTGATACTTTTGGTAGCTTCGCTGCCGCCGTATCCATCAAAATCTGCACATCTTCGGGTGTAACCAGGCGCAAAAAACGGATTGCCAGCATGTAGGCAATTATTCCAGCGGGAATGGCGGCTATAAGCGCCGCAAGCCCATCGAGGCTGTAAACGCCGAGACCTGCGGCGCTCGCGCAAAGAAGAGCTGCGAGCATCGTTTTTGCCAAGGCCGCGACCGGTACAGCAACGCGGACATATTTCCAAGCCATCCAGCCGAGCAGCGTAAACGTAAATATCACGATCATGACCCGAGCAAGAGCGGCACCCTCGAGCCCAAGCAGAGGCACAAGAACGGTCAGCAATACTATCGTCGATATACCGCTTGCAATCTGTATGCGCAGCAAAACAGCGCTGCGACCGGAAGCGCCGATTATGCCCCACGGAATTACGGACATGCCGGCAAGCCAGACAAAGGCCAGCAGGGTGGCCGCTGCGGGAGTGGCAGGCTCAAAGGCATCGCCGAAGATCAGCGGCAAAAGTTCGGGCATGATGGTTGCTCCGCCAAGACTGATCGGCAGCATGACCAGGGCGACGATACGGATAACACGTTGATATGCCGCATCAAGCGCCTGCTGGTCATTTCGCGCATGTGCCTCGGTGAAATTGACAATCAACGCCGGCGATATCTGGAGCATGATCTGTTCAATGAGCCCGGCCAGGCCGAGGCCCGCAGCGAAATAGCCGATGCTTGTCGGAGAGAGAAAGATACCCAGAAAGAGGAACTCTATGCGCGAGAGGACGAGGATCTCGATGAGATCGCTGAGCCATATATACCGGCCGTAGCGCAACATTTCCGGTGTCATCGCGTTCCGCGAATATTTTGAAGCGGGATCGATATAGCTTCGCAATTTCAACGCCTGTGGCAGATAGCGGGCGACATAGCCGATCAAGGCTCCAGCCGGGCCCAGCAGCCAGGCTCCGGCAAAGACGAGCGGAACTTGCATCGTTCCGCCCAGTAAAGTCGTGCGAGCCGTCTGACCGAAGCGGTTTCTTCCACGTGCCACGGCGGTCGAGAATACATGGAACGCATAGCTCAGGAACAAGGCACCGGTAATCAGCCAAAACCAGGCATGCCGTACATCGCGGTGGACGTAAGTAATTGCGGCAAAGAGAAGAATAGCTGCGGTAATCATGCCGACGGATATGAGAAAGCTGCGCAGCGCCGTGCGGACCAATGTTTTCCATGCGTCGCCATCGCCCGAAAGGCTCCCTGCATTGCGCAGCAAGGTTTGAGGCAGGCCCATGTCTGCCAGCGCTGCGGCCGCCGTCGCAACCCATAATGCGTAGGCGACCTTGCCCGATCCGGCGGGACCGAGCATGCGGGCGGCGATGATGCTGCTCGCGAAGCCAGCTGCCAACGAAATGAATGTTGCTGCCAGGCTGATCAGTGAGCTTCTAAGAAGATTGGATGCAGATTTACTCATGGTCATCTATCTTGAAGACCGACGCATAACCTTGTGTTAAAGGCGCGCTGATAGTTTTCACTTGCGTTCTAGTTGAAATTCAAGATGGCTGCTATGACAGATCGAGCCGCAGGGCGAGATGGATTTCTCATTCCGGGATATCTGCAGAAGGGATTGCGCGAGCGGATGCACAATCTCCTCTGGCGGCTTATGTCGCCTTTGCCGGACAGGGCTTATTGCGCTCTGAAATATCGTGCCATCCGCGGCAAATTTCCCAATTTGACATCACCTCAAACCTTTACCGATAAGGTGCAGGCGCGCAAACTTTATGATCGAAATCCCGTCTTTCCACGTTTCGTTGACAAGGCCGACGCCAAGCTGCTGATCACGGAACGGGTTGGCAGCCAATATATTATTCCCACACTTTGGGTCGGAACCGACCTGGCCTCCGTGGATTGGTCGGAAATCTCCTTACCTGCCGTTGTCAAGCCGACCCATGCGAGCGGTGTGGGACGATTTCTTTATGGAGAGGCGGACGTGGACCGGCTTCTCAAGAATGATCCCTCAGCTGAGTGGCTATCGATCGATCATGCTTCCTACAATAGGGAGTGGGCTTACAGCCAATTGGAGCGCCGCATTCTTATAGAAAGCATGCTGCTCGTCGACGGTAGAGTTCCTTGGGATTATCGGCTCTTTACGTTCAACGGCAAAGTTTCTCATATCGAGATCGACATACGTGAGAATGGCCGAGGCTATTCCTGCAATTATACGCCCGACTGGCAGAAACTACCGTTTTACGATCGGGATTATCTCGGTCTTTATCCAGGCGAAGTTGCGCGTCCGCCGCGGCTGGATGAAATGATCCATGTCGCTGAAACCGTGGCGCGTGATATCGATTTCGTTCGTGTCGATCTCTATGCGTCGGCGGAGTGGGTCCGCGTCGGCGAATTGACCTTCTATCCAGGCGGAGGCTTTGAGGCGTTCGAGCCGGAAGAGTATGACCTTATCATCGGTCAAAAATGGCGACTTGGTTTTGAAGTCCCAAAGAGATAGTGGACAAATCACTCTCTCCGCGTTTGATAGGCCGATCCATTTTTAGGAAGGGCTTTCCATGACGATCGACCAGGACCTTGCTCGTATCGAACTGCAAGAGGAAACGCTGCGCTTCGACGCTTTCGATCTTTCGACGGCCTGGGTACTGGGGAAGCTATTGCGCGACCTGGCCAGCGAGCGCAATCTGGGCGTCGCCATCGATATTACGCTGCATTCGATGCCGGTTTTCTACGTCGCGTTACCCGGCTCCACCCCCGACAATTCCAACTGGATTCGCCGGAAGCGCAACATGGTCTTGCGGTATTTTCGCAGCAGCTACGCCAGCACCTTGCGACTGCAGCGGCAGGGGAAAACGATCGAGGACAATGGCCTTTCGAGCGCTGAATATGCCGCATCCGGCGGCAGCTTCCCCATTTTCGTCAATGGCACCGGCTGTATCGGCGCAGTTACCGTTTCTGGCCTGCCGCAGCGTGAAGATCATAATCTCGTCGTCGAGGCGTTGGCTCTGACGCTTGGTCACGAGCTTCACAATCTCAATCTCGCATAGAAGGCGAAGGCGGCACCGGACCTGGACCATGCGCCGCCGCCAACCTTAGATTTTGCCGCCAGCCTCGGCGATGACCTTGGTGAGGCTACCTGTTGCCGGGAAGAGAGGGATCAAGCAGGCCTGCAAGGCATGGTAGATATCACCCTTGCCTGGAAACAGCGTATGGGCCGGAACCAGACTGTCTGTCAGCTCTTCATGCCAGCCGCCATTGGCGTGATCTATGAATGCCCGGCCGATCACGCTCCAAATCTTGCGATAGCTTTCTTCATGGAAATCGCTCGGAGCGTGTTCATTCAGGTAGTGTGCAGCGCCTGCGCCCTCGCAGGCAGGCCACCAGAGCTTGTTGCGTTTGGCCGGTATATCTTCCCAATCAAGCGTATAGAAAAAGCCGCCTTTATCATTGTCCCAACCCAGAGACATGGATTGCGAGAAGAGGCCTTTGGCCGCGTCCGGCATCCAGTCGTGACGCCTTTTTCCCAGTGACCAAAGCTGCAGGAGGAGGCGCGCCCATTCCAGCCAATGCCCCGGCGTCGTACCCGACGGACGAAACATCTCATTGCCGCGATAATTCTTGTCGAGCACCCAATCCGCGTTGAAGTGCTCGGCAACTCGCCAACCAACAGATCCGGCCGAACGCCGGATAACGAGATCCGCGATACTTTCGGCCTTGTCCAGATATGCTCTTTCGCCTGTAACCTCGAAGGCGGCCATCAGCGCTTCCGTCAAATGCATGTTGGAATTCTGGCCACGATAGCTGCCGCCGTCGATCAGCGACCAATCCTGGGCGAATTCCTCGGCAATCGCGCCGTGCTTTGCTTCCCAGAACTTCGTATCCAGAATTTCCGTGACATCCGCGAGCATGCCGTCGGCCAGCGGGTGTCCGATCGTCTTGGCGGAGGAAGCCGCAAGCAGTACGAAAGCGTGACCATATCCCTGCTTGCTGGAATCGACCGGGCCATCATTGTTTAGCGACCAGACATAGCCGCCATGCTTCGTGTCACGATGATGGTTCCATAGATAATTCATTCCATGGTCGACAATCTCGTTCGCGCCGGGACGACCCAGCAGCGATCCGATCGAGAAGCAATGCACCATGCGCGCCGTCAAGTGGATGCCCCGCACGGGATTGGTCTTATCCAGCGGTTTGCCGTAATCGTCCATGTCATAGAAACCGCCCTTGGGATTGACGGCGCGATACTGGAAGAAATTGAAAAGCGCATCGGCCTGATCGAGCAACCAGCGCCTGTGGTAGGTGCGGGTGCTCCAGTTTCCGAGCGCTGCGGGTTCAACCTGTATGTTCATGCCGTCCTCCTTGGATTCTCTTCCAGAAGCCGTATAGCGCCGCTCGAAAGCGCTGTCATGGCGTTATGGGATGAAACTGTGTCGCTACATCCGCGTTGTCCATGGTCGGGTAGCAATGGTCGGGCAGCAATTCGCCTAGTCTGTCTTTTCTTGAAAGAACACAACTATAGAAGAGGCGTGCTTGCGCTCCACCGAACATGAGCGTAGATATGTTGACATAAAGATATCTTTATGTGATCTGGTTGCGAAGTCGCAATTAGGCCAGAGGAATTCGCTTATGTTTGACACTCTTTTTGGTTCGGAAACGGCGAAGCGCGACGGCAGCGAAGTGTTCGAGGCCTTGAGAAAGGCTACAAGCGAGCGAATCCTTGTGCTTGACGGCGCCATGGGCACGCAGATCCAGGGGCTCGGGTTCGACGAGGATCAGTTTCGCGGCCATCGATTCATCGGCTGCGCGTGCCACCAGAAGGGCAATAATGACCTCCTCATTCTGACTCAGCCCGATGCGATTGAAGAGATTCATTATCGCTATGCCAAGGCGGGTGCGGATATCCTCGAGACCAACACCTTCTCTTCCACCCGCATTGCGCAGGCGGACTACCAGATGGAAGGTGCGGTCTACGATCTCAACAAGGAGGGCGCCGAGATCGTCCGCCGCGCGGCGATCCGCGCCGAGCGCGAGGATGGCAAGCGCCGTTTCGTTGCCGGTGCCATCGGTCCGACGAATCGTACGGCTTCGATCTCGCCCGACGTCAACAATCCCGGCTATCGTGCCGTCAGCTTCGATGATCTGCGCCTAGCCTACGGCGAGCAGATCGACGGTTTGATCGACGGCGGCGCCGATATCATTCTGATCGAGACGATTTTCGATACGCTGAACGCCAAGGCCGCGATCTTTGCTTGCGAGGAGCGCTTCGAAGCCAAGGGCGTTCGTCTGCCCATCATGATATCGGGCACGATTACCGATCTTTCCGGCCGCACGCTGTCAGGTCAGACGCCTTCGGCGTTCTGGAATTCCGTGCGCCACGCCAGTCCCTTTACTATCGGCCTCAATTGTGCGCTCGGCGCCAATGCCATGCGGCCGCATCTGCAGGAGCTTTCGGCCGCTGCGGATACCTTCATCTGCGCCTATCCGAATGCCGGTTTGCCGAATGAATTCGGTCAGTATGATGAAACGCCCGAGATGATGGCGGCTCAGGTCGAGGAGTTTGCGCGCGAAGGACTCGTCAATATCGTTGGCGGCTGCTGCGGATCGACCCCGGAGCATATTGCTGCGATCGCTCAGGCGGTTTCGAAATATCCGCCAAGGCAGCCTGCCGAGCATCGTCCCTTCATGTCGCTCTCAGGATTGGAACCGTTCGAGCTCACCAAAGACATCCCGTTCGTCAATGTCGGCGAGCGCACGAACGTCACCGGCTCGGCGAAATTCCGCAAGCTCATCACCAATGCCGATTACACGGCTGCGCTTGCCGTCGCGCGCGATCAAGTCGAGAACGGTGCGCAGGTGATCGACATCAATATGGATGAGGGCCTGATCGATTCCGAAAAGGCGATGGTAGAGTTTCTCAACCTCATCGCCGCTGAACCGGATATTGCTCGTGTTCCTGTTATGATCGACAGTTCGAAGTTCTCGATCATCGAGGCCGGCCTGAAATGCGTTCAAGGCAAACCGATCGTCAATTCCATCTCCCTGAAGGAAGGCGAGGAGAACTTCCTCAAGCAGGCTCGTTTGATGCGGATGTACGGTGCGGCCGTCGTCGTCATGGCGTTTGACGAACAGGGGCAGGCAGACAGCTATGAGCGCAAGGTCGAGATCTGCTCGCGTGCCTACAAACTGCTGACGGAAGTGGCGGGCCTGCCGCCAGAAGATATCATCTTCGATCCGAACATCTTCGCCGTGGCGACCGGTATCGAAGAACACAATAATTACGGCGTCGACTTCATCGAAGCGACGAGGACGATCCGGAAGACCATGCCGCTGGTTCATATTTCCGGCGGCGTGTCGAACCTGTCGTTCTCGTTTCGCGGCAATGAACCTGTCCGCGAGGCCATGCATGCCGTGTTCCTCTACCACGCCATTCAGGCGGGTATGGACATGGGCATCGTCAATGCCGGTCAGCTTGCGGTTTACGATAATATCGACCCTGAACTGCGGGAAGCCTGCGAAGACGTCGTGCTCAACCGCCGGCCTGACAGCACTGAGCGCCTGCTTGAAATTGCCGAGCGTTTCCGCGGAGCTGGCGGCAAGGAGGCCAAGGCGCAGGATCTTTCCTGGCGAGAATGGCCGGTCGAGAAGCGGCTCGAGCATGCGCTGGTCAATGGCATTACCGACTATATCGAGGCCGATACCGAGGAAGCGCGTCAGGCCGCAGAGCGGCCGCTGCATGTCATCGAAGGTCCCTTGATGGCGGGCATGAATGTCGTTGGCGACCTTTTCGGTTCGGGCAAGATGTTCCTGCCGCAGGTGGTGAAATCCGCCCGCGTCATGAAGCAGGCCGTTGCCGTGCTGCTGCCTTATATGGAGGCCGAAAAGCTCGCCAATGGCGGCGGCGGTGAACGGCAGTCGGCCGGCAAGGTGCTGATGGCGACCGTCAAGGGCGATGTGCACGACATCGGCAAGAATATCGTTGGCGTCGTTCTTGCTTGCAACAATTACGAAATCATCGATCTCGGCGTCATGGTGCCGGCGACGAGGATCCTTGAGACGGCGATCGCCGAGAAGGTCGATATTGTCGGTCTGTCGGGGCTGATCACGCCGTCTCTGGACGAAATGGTGCATGTCGCTTCCGAGATGGAGCGGCAGGGCTTCGATATACCATTGCTGATCGGTGGCGCCACTACGAGCCGCGTCCATACCGCGGTGAAGATCCATCCCGGCTATCACCGGGGGCAAACTGTCTACGTTACGGATGCGAGCCGCGCCGTTGGCGTCGTATCCGCGCTGCTATCGCCGGATGCGCGGCAGGGCTATATCGATACCGTTCGGGCTGAATATTCCAAGGTCGCGGCTGCCCATGCGCGCAGCGAGGCGGAGAAGGTGCGCCTGCCGATCGCAAGGGCGCGCGAGAATGCCGAGAAAGTGGATTGGTCGAGCTACAAGCCGGTCAAGCCGCAGTTCTTCGGAACCAAAGTATTCGACAGCTACGATCTTGCCGAGCTGGCGAAATATATCGACTGGACGCCGTTTTTCCAGACCTGGGAACTCAAGGGGCGTTTCCCAGCCATTCTCGAGGATGAGAAGCAGGGAGAGGCGGCACGGCAGCTCTATGGCGACGCACAGGCGATGCTGGAGAAGATCATCGCGGAGAACTGGTTCCGTCCGCGCGCGGTCATCGGCTTCTGGCCGGCGGGTGCGGTCGGTGACGATATCAGGCTGTTTACGGATGAAAGCCGCAGCGAGGAACTTGCGACTTTCTACACGCTGCGTCAGCAACTGTCGAAGCGGGACGGTCGGCCGAATGTGGCTCTATCGGATTTCGTGGCACCGGTTTCAACCGGTGTGAGCGATTATGTCGGCGGCTTCGTCGTCACTGCCGGCATCGAGGAAGTGGCCATCGCCGAGCGTTTCGAACGGGCGAATGACGATTATTCGTCGATCCTCGTCAAGGCACTAGCCGACCGCTTTGCCGAGGCCTTCGCTGAGCGGATGCACGAGCGCGTGCGGCGGGAGTTCTGGGGTTATGCTGCTGACGAAAACTTATCGAGCGAGGAACTCATTCTTGAAGCCTATGCCGGCATTCGCCCGGCGCCTGGCTATCCGGCGCAGCCTGATCATACCGAGAAGGATACGCTTTTCCGCTTGCTCGATGCCGAAGCGGCAACGGGCGTGACCCTTACGGAAAGCTATGCAATGTGGCCGGGCTCATCCGTCTCTGGTATCTACATTGGTCATCCGTCATCCTATTATTTCGGTGTGGCCAAGGTCGAACGCGATCAGGTGGAAGATTATGCCGCCCGCAAGGGCATGCCTGTCGCCGAGGTTGAACGCTGGCTAGGCCCGGTTCTCAACTATGTGCCTGAAAAGCGTGACGCGGCCGTGGACGACGCAGCCTGAATTTTGGTCATTTCAATAGCTTGAACTGTTTTGCTTGGAATTTGATTCTGCATGAAAACGCCGCCCCGGCTACTCAAGCCGGGGCGGCGTTTTTTTGATTCCAAACGTTTTTCTGCTCGCAGTTTTTCGCTAGCTCGCGCCTATCGTCAACTCAGCAACGAAATCATAGGCATCACCGCGATAGAGTGATCGCGTGAACTCCACAGCTCGGCCGGAACCCAGATAGGAGATACGCTCGATCGAGAGGCCTGCGGCTCCCACGGGGACGCCGAGCAGCCCGGCATCGGCCTCTTTCATGTTGGTTGCGGATATGCGCTGAACGGCGCGAACCGGGCGCACCTGCCGCTTTTCCAGTTCTGCATAGAGCGATGTCGTCACGACAGACGGATCCGGCAGGAACTCACCGGAGACGCTGGCGTGCTCGATCGCGAGCGGCTGATCGTCGGCAATGCGCAGGCGGCTCAACCGCGATACCTTGGTGTCGGCCGCAAGGCCGAGGATCATCATTTCGTCCGGGGAGGGCGTATGCACGCCCTTGTGCAGCCATTCGGAACGAGCGGTCATCCCCCGTCGGGCCATGTCCTCCGTGAAAGACGTCAACTGGGATAGCCGTTGCTCCACCTTGGAAACGGGTTTAGCGACGAAGGTGCCGGAACCATGGCGGCGAACAAGGATGCCTTCGGCGACGAGATCGTCGATTGCCTTGCGTACGGTGACGCGGCTGACCGCGGCGAATTCGGCGATATCACGTTCCGGTGGAAGCGCGTCGCCATGTTTCAGTCTTCCGATCTTCACGGCTTCTTCAAGCGTGCGCCGCAGCTTGACATACAGCGGACCCGTGCCGCCTCCCGAAAGGCGCTCCGGCGAGAAGATCGCGCTCAAATCCTCGGTCATGCCCTGGTTCCCTCTCCACCCTGCAGCAATTTTGCTGCCAGTTCCACGGCGCCGCGCAAGACATCTCCCTTGGGTTCGGCGAGAATCGCCTTGTGCCGTTCATCAAGCCAGGGACGATAGGCTTGGGCAAGGCCGCCGAGAAGGCAGATCGAAGGGCATCCCGGCCAAAGCAATGCATCAAGGCTCTCGGTTATGGATCTCGCCGCCGTTCTAACGATGTCGACGGCAACGACATCCTCCAGGCCGACATATTCGAACACGATCGGAGCGTAGCGGGCGAAATCCTTGGGCTTCGATACGTGGGCAAATTCGACGACCCGTTCCGGGTCGTTGCCATATTCGGCCATGATCGAAGCCGTCAGCGCCGAGCCCTTCAATACTCCATCATGCGCGAGAAGAACTCGTTCGAGCAGGTCGCGGCCAAGGCGCGCGCCGCTGGCCTGATCGCCGACGACAAAGCCCCAGCCGCCGATGCCCCAACTCTTGCCATCACGGCGGGCATTGTAGACGGAGCCGGTGCCGAAGGCGCCGATAATCCCGTCGGCGTCGCCGAGCGCACCTTGGAGCGCAATTGTCGCATCGGTGACCACGCGTGTGCTTGCAAAGGGCAGGGCACCTTCGACCCGTTTGCCATAATTTCCGACATTGGCTCCGGCGGTTCCGATGACCGCAGGTAGTTTCCGTAGCAGTTCCGGGTCCAGCTTTGCATCGATCAGCGCCTGTTTTGCCGAGGCGACGATATGGATCAACGAGTTTTCCAGGTCGGAGAGGATATTGGCGGCACCGGCCTTACCGGTGCCGAGCACTTGCCCGGTGCCGTTTATGACCGCCGCCCGGCAACTTGTTCCGCCACCGTCAATACCAATTGCAAACTGCCCCATCATGCCTCCGGATGCCGCATGTTCCCCGCTTTTCAATACAATACCAAAAAAATACCATTTACCAATAGGCGGCGCGCTCATTTTTGTTTGCTGACATCCATTTGAAATACATATGGAAATTTATTTTCTCCGATATTTTTATATCTGAAAGTTAAAATCGGCTGGACAATTGGTATTTTTTTGGCCTTAATTCGCCACAAGGGAACAATACGAATGGACATCGATACAGCCGGCAAAAAACAACAGCCGGTAGGTGAGTGTCAAAGACGCGCATCTCGTCGTTGTCCCACCGTTCGGATCAGGAGGATCTCGCTTCGGCATTGGTCGTGAATTCCCGCATGGTTCTTGCAGCGCCTCCATCCAGGTTGCGGCAGGCGGCAATTGATCCGGCTGATCGGGCAGAGTGCCTCTGAAGCCTTTTGCATGGGGGGTCGGCAATATTGGCGGTCCCTGCGGAGCGCTGACCGTTTCCTCGGACAGGCCAGCGGATTTCAGATCGAAAACAGCGCCTTGCCATGGCGCGGAAAACAGGAGAGGGAAATGAAAACCAATGTTCTGAAAGGCTTGCTTCTTGCATCCAGTCTGCTGACCTCGGTCAGTCTGGCGCATGCGGCCGATGTAACGCTGACGGTTGAAAGCTGGCGTAACGACGACCTGCAGATCTGGCAGGAAAAGATCATCCCGGCTTTCGAAGCGAAGAATCCGGGTATCAAGATCGTCTTCTCGCCGACGGCTCCGACCGAATACAATGCATCGCTGAACGCCAAGCTCGACGCCGGCTCCGCAGGCGACATCATCACCTGCCGTCCGTTCGATGCCTCGCTCGACCTTTTCAACAAGAAGCACCTTGTTGATCTGACCAAGCTGAAGGGCTTGGAAAACTTCTCGGCTGTCGCCAAGGCCGCATGGTCGACCGATGATGGCAAGTCGACCTTCTGCGTGCCGATGGCGTCCGTTATTCACGGCTTCATCTACAACAAGGATGCGTTCGACAAGCTCGGCCTGAAGGTCCCGGCGACACGCGATGAGTTTTTTGCTGCTCTCGATAAGATCAAGGCCGATGGCACCTACATTCCGATGGCCATGGGCACGAAGGATCTCTGGGAAGCCGCAACCATGGGCTACCAGAATATCGGCCCGAACTACTGGAAGGGTGAGGAAGGCCGCAAGGCTCTCATCGCTGGCAAGGAAAAGCTGACGGACGCTCCGTGGGTCGACCCTTACAAGGAGCTGGCCAAGTGGAAGCCCTATCTCGGCGACGGCTTCGAAGCACAAAGCTATTCCGATAGCCAGAACCTCTTCACACTTGGCAAGGCCGCGATCTATCCGGCTGGTTCCTGGGAAATTGCTCTCTTCAACACCCAGGCTCAGTTCAAGATGGGTGCATTCCCGCCGCCGGTCGCCAAGGCCGGTGACACTGCCTACATCTCCGATCATCCGGATATCGGCGTCGGCCTGAACGCTAAGAGCAAGCATCAGGAAGAAGCCAAGAAGTTCCTGAGCTGGGTCGCTTCCGACGAGTTCGCCAACATCTATGCCAACTCGCTGCCGGGCTTCTTCAGCCTGAACTCGCACCCGGTAAAGATGAGCGATGCGCTTGCGCAGGAATTCGTCTCCTGGCGTGATAATCACAAGTCGACCGTTCGCTCGACCTATCAGATCCTGTCGCGCGGTACGCCGAATCTGGAAAATGAAACCTGGACTGAATCCGCAAACGTGATCAACGGCACGGATACGCCGGACGATGCTGCCAAGAAGCTCCAGAAGGGCCTCGACAGCTGGTACAAGCCCGGTAAGTAACGGCCGAGTTCTACGGGCGAGGGGTCTTTCAGGCTCCTCGCCCTTTTCATTATTTACATAAATTGGATTGGCGATCGTTCGCCCTTGCATTCGACACGCCTGATGTTGTTTCCATTCGGTTGCAGGGCCGGGGCAGCGGGCGGATTTGAACCATTGAGCTGCCGCCTCACCAAGCAGCCAAGAAAAACAGGCAGAAAGCCATGAGCGACGCTGCGACATCAGATGCCCTTGAGGTCACGCCGATCAGGCGCTCCAAGCGCTGGCACATCCTCGTTTTCCTTTTCCCGGCCTTTGTCGTCTATACGGCGGTCATGATCCTGCCGCTGATCGAGACCTTGCGGCTGTCGCTTTACAATGTCGTCGACAATCAGTCCGTCTTCGTCGGTTTGAACAATTTCAAGGTCCTGTTTGGCGACGAACGCTGGGCGCATGACTTCTGGAACGCGTTGCGCAACAACCTGATCTTCTTCGCCATCCATATGTGCGTGCAGAATCCGATCGGTGTCGCGCTGGCTGCACTCCTGTCCCTGCCGAAGCTGCGCTTCGTCGCCTTCTACCGCACGGCCATCTTCCTGCCGACCCTGCTCTCCTTCGTTGTTGTCGGCTTCATCTGGAAGCTGATCCTCTCGCCGCTTTGGGGTGTCGCGCCCGAACTGCTGAGCGTGATCGGGCTCAAATCATTCTTTGCTCCATGGCTCGGTAAGCCAAGTACGGCACTGATCGCTGTCGCGCTGATCTCGGTCTGGCAGTATGTCGGCATCCCGATGATGCTGATCTATGCTGCCCTGCTCAACATTCCGGAAGAGGTGATCGAAGCTGCGGAATGCGACGGCATTACCGGCTGGAGCCAGTTCTGGAAGATCAAGCTGCCGCTGGTTCTGCCGGCAATCGGCATCATCTCGATCCTGACCTTCGTCGGCAATTTCAATGCGTTCGACCTTGTTTATACCGTGCAGGGCGCTTTGGCGGGGCCGGATGGCTCGACGGATATTCTTGGCACGCTGCTTTACCGCGTCTTCTTCGGCTTTCAGCTGCAGCTGGGTGACCGCTCGATGGGGGCGACAATTGCGACGGTGATGTTCCTCATCATCCTGGCGGGTGTGTCCTTCTATCTTTTCATCGTCCAGCGGCGCATCCGCCGCTACCAGTTCTGAGGAGCGCGCTCCATGTCCAAGGCACGCACTTCGCTTGTCCGCGCCGGCTTCGTCCATCTGGCGCTTATCGCCTATACGCTGGTCGCCATCTTTCCGGTGTTCCTGACCGTCATCAACTCCTTCAAGGATCGCGCGTCGATCTTCCGTGCCCCCTTGAGCATCCCGACGCCGTCCTCCTTCAGCATGATCGGGTATGACACCGTCCTGAAGCAGGGGGACTTTTTCACCTACTTCCAGAACAGTTTCATCGTGACGATCGTCTCGATCATCCTGACATTGCTCTTTGGGGCAATGGCCGCCTTTGCGCTGTCGGAATATCGTTTCCGCGGCAATACGGTCATGGGTCTTTATATGGCGATCGGCATCATGATCCCGATCCGGCTGGGAACAGTCGCAATCCTGCAGGGCATGGTCGCCGCCGGTCTCGTCAACACGCTGACGGCACTCATCCTCGTCTATACGGCGCAGGGTCTGCCGCTCGCGATCTTCATTTTGTCCGAGTTCATGCGGACGGTTTCCGACGACCTGAAGAATGCCGGCCGTATCGATGGCCTTAGCGAATATGCGATCTTCTTCCGTCTCGTTCTGCCGTTGGTGCGTCCGGCCATGGCGACAGTTGCCGTCTTCACCATGATCCCGATCTGGAACGATCTGTGGTTCCCGCTGATCTTGGCGCCGAGCGAAGCGACCAAGACGGTGACGCTCGGATCGCAGATATTCATCGGCCAGTTCGTGACCAACTGGAATGCGGTGCTGGCAGCGCTGACGCTCGCCATCCTGCCAATCCTCATCCTCTACGTCATCTTTTCGCGTCAACTCATTCGCGGCATTACCTCCGGAGCAGTCAAGTGAGCCTATCCGAAAAGCCGATCCGCGTTCTCGTTGCCGGCCTTGGCAATATGGGTCGCAGCCATGCGCTGGCCTATCATAATAATCCCGGCTTCGAGATTGTCGGTCTCGTCAACCGCTCAAAGCCGGAACTGCCCGAGGCGTTGCGGGGATATACGATCCATCCGGATTTCGAGGCGGCATTGAAGGAGTTGAAGCCGGATCTTTGCTCCATCAATACCTATTCCGACAGTCACGCCCATTTTGCCGTCATGGCCTTCGAAGCGGGCTGCCATGTCTTCGTCGAGAAACCGTTGGCAACGACAGTCGAAGATGCCGAGCGCGTCGTTGCGGCTGCGAAGAAGGCCGGGAAGAAGCTGGCGATCGGCTATATCCTGCGTCACCATCCCTCGTGGATGCGGCTGATCGCCGAAGCGCGCAAGCTCGGCGGTCCCTATGTCTTCCGCATGAACCTTAATCAGCAATCGAGCGGCCCGACCTGGGAGACGCATAAGGCGCTGATGCGCACGACCTCACCGATCGTTGATTGCGGCGTGCATTATGTTGACGTCATGTGCCAGATCACCGATGCCAAGCCCGTCGAGGTAAGAGGCATGGGCCTGCGGCTGACGCAGGAGATCAAGCCGGACATGTATAATTACGGCCATCTGCAGGTGATCTTCGAAGACGGTTCCGTCGGCTGGTACGAGGCTGCCTGGGGGCCGATGATTTCGGAGACGGCTTTCTTCGTAAAGGACGTGATGTCGCCGAACGGCTCGGTCTCGATCGTCATGGATCAGAATGCCAAGTCCGATGATATCGACATGCATACGAAGACATCCGTCATCCGGCTGCATAGCGCCGACACAGGCCCGAACGGCCAGTTCATCCGGCCGGATCAGGATCTGCACATGGATGGCGAGCCGGGCCATCAGGAGCTTTGCGACTTCGAGCAGGCCTTCATGCTGAAGGCCATCCGCGAGGATCTCGACCTCAATCGCCATATGGCCGATGCCGTTCAATCGCTGCGCATATGCCTCGCCGCCGATGAGAGCGTACGCACCGGCAAGCCCGTTTATCTATAAGGACAAAAGACTGTGGGATCGCTTCAACTGAAATCCATCCGCAAGGCCTATGGTACGCATGACGTGCTGAAGGGCATCGACCTCGAGGTAAAGGACGGTGAGTTCGTCATCTTCGTCGGTCCCTCCGGCTGCGGCAAGTCGACCCTGCTGCGCAGCATCGCAGGTCTCGAAGACGTGACCTCCGGTGCCGTGCTGATCAACGGCCAGGATGTGACCGTAACGCCGCCTGCCAAGCGTGGCATCTCGATGGTCTTCCAGTCCTATGCGCTCTATCCGCATCTGACCGTCAAGGACAATATGGGCTTGGGTCTCAAGCAGGCCGGCACTGCGAAGGCGGAAATCGACAGCCGTGTCGAGAAGGCGTCCAGCATGCTGTCGCTCGCGCCTTATCTCGCCCGCCGGCCGGCCGAGCTTTCCGGTGGCCAGCGCCAGCGCGTGGCCATCGGCCGCGCGATCGTGCGCGAGCCGGAACTCTTCCTGTTTGACGAGCCGCTGTCGAACCTCGATGCGGCGCTGCGCGTCCAGACGCGTCTGGAAATTGCCCGGCTGCATCGCAGCCTGAAGGCAACCATGATCTACGTTACCCACGATCAGGTCGAGGCAATGACACTTGCCGACAAGATCGTCGTGCTCAATGCCGGTGCTATCGAGCAGATCGGCTCGCCGATGGAGCTCTATAACCGCCCGGCCAATACCTTTGTGGCCGGCTTCATCGGCTCGCCGCAGATGAATTTCATCGCAGCTGAGCGTCTCGGCGAAAGCGGCGCCAAGACCGTCGGCATCCGCCCGGAGCATATCACGCTATCACGCGATCAAGGTACATGGGCCGCCAAAGTGATCCACGTCGAGCATCTCGGTGCCGACACGATCATCTATCTCGAATCGGAGACCACCGGTCTTCTGACCGCGCGTCTCTTCGGTGAACACAAATACGAGCCGGACGAGATGGTTTATGCCACCCCGGATGCGAACCAGATGCATCGCTTCGATGCGAATGACAAGGCGATCCGGGCGTAAACGGTCCCGCCGAGGCGAGGCGGCAAGCTTTGTCTCAGTTGCCTCCTGCCGCATGCATGTTGCGATCGGTTATCCGTCGTGCGGCTTTGAGGGATTGCCTATTACCAATGCAGCCCGTTCTATGACTTGGCCAATATGGCTGGAAAGGGCGGGATCGGAGACTGCGCGGGCAATGGTGACGCCGCCGCTGAGCGTTGCGAGGAGAAGGATCGCACGATCCTCCGTCGTTAATTCGGCAGAGCTCGTGCTTTCCGGCAAACCGGCGGCGACATCCGCGATCAGTTTTCTCAATTCCGCCGTATAGGCGTCGCGCGTTTCCTCGTCGGCGCGCATGACGTCGGGCGAAAGGCTTGGCAACGTGCAACTGTCACCGAGATCGCAGGTCCGCTTGTAGCCGAGGTAGAAGCTGGCAAGCGCCTTGAGCCAGTCTTTCGGCTGGCTTTCCCTGAGCGTCAGGATTCCCTGGCGCAATTCTTCCAAGCCCTCGACGACGGCTGTGCGAAACGCTTCGGTCTTGGACTTGAAGTGTCCGTAGAAGGCGCCGTTGGTAACGCCGGCCGCCTTGGTCAGAGCATCGATGCCCGCGCCGCCGTAACCTTCCCTTCGAAACACCTGTCCCGCAGCAGTGACGACTCGTGTCCGGGTTTCCTGTTTATGTTCGGCGCTATAGCGCATTGCGGCCTCCATTAAGAGAGATCTCTCTTTATTGCTCGCATAGAGAGTGATCGATATGTATCATTAAAGAGTGATCGGTATATATCAATTGCCGCCACAGGTCCAACAAGGAGATGTTTCATGCCCATTACGCTCACCGTCCCCGAAGGGCTGCTTTCGTCTGAGGCGCAGGCGCAAGCTTTTGCCGGATTGACGGATGCAGTCCTCGATGTTGCCGGCTTGACCGGGAATGCGTTCATGACGGCAAATGTCATCGGCACGATCAATGTGCTTCCCGTCGAACGCGTACTGGCAGCAGGAAGGCCGGTTCCTGCTGCCTTCATTGAGCTCAAACTACCCGAGATCGCTCTCGCGACGGCTGAAGCCAAGCGCGCTTTCATCGAAAAGGCTACCGATGTCGTCGAACAAGCAGCCGAAGGGCGGATCAAGCGTGAACACATCTGGTCGAATATAGTTTATGCGCCGGAGGGAGGCTGGGGCATTGCCGGGCAGAGCTATAGCAATGCGGAACTGGTCGGCGCTATTCAAGGTGCTGCAGTCGCCTAAGCGATCCGGATGTTTACCGCCGTCTTCTACGGCAGCTTTACATCGATGATGGACCGACACGCGAACCGTCTTTGATCTGAACCAAAGGAAGGCAAGACATGCAACTCGCCAATTATCTGTTTTTCACGACGCATTGCGAGGAAGCGCTTGCCTTCTACTCTGCCTGCGGACTTGGCCAAGTCACGCTGCTGGTGCGGCACGGTGCGAATGGAGTTCCGCTTGCTGATGATGCAATGCGGGGCAGGGTGATGCATGCGAGGTTCGAGGGACTGGGCCTGCTGTTCTTCGCCTCCGACAATCACGACGCCGAGCCGATGCGCGGGTCTGCCCATATCCTCCTCATGGATGATCGCGGCAGCACCGACAGGATTTTTGCCCGATTGGCTGAAGGCGGCAACGTGACGACACCGCTCGCTGTTCAGCCATGGGGCAGCTATTACGGCAAGCTGACGGATCGGTTCGGCGTGCAATGGATGGTGGATTGCTCGCATTAGGAGGATATCGATTGGCATGAAGCGCTGAATAAATACTTCCAGTCGTCCGGACGAATTCATGTGGCTGTCATGAAGCTGCGCTATCTCAAGCTCAGTCCACTCCAACAGCGAGCACATCATGGCAAACGCAGCAACGACTTACGCCACCTGGCACAAGGATCCGCAGGGCGATATGAAAATGGCGGAATCCCATAGTCCCTATTGGCGGCATTTCATCGAGACCGTGCCGGAGCGGGATTTCTCCTCGAAGACCGTCCTGGATTTTGGCTGCAACCGCGGCGGCTTCCTGCGTTTGCTCTATGGCTTGCGGCCGTTCCGGCGCGGTGTCGGCATCGATATCGCTTCGGAGTCGGTGGCTGCGGCCGTTGCCGCTGTCGGCAATATGCCGCTGCAGTTTCATGTGACGACCGACCTGTCGCCCTTTGTCGATAGCTTCGATATCGCTTTCAGCTATGAGGTGATCTATCTGCTGCCGGAGCTGAGACAGCATGCCGAACAGATGTTCCAGGTCATGCGGAATGGCGGCATCTACTACGCTGTGACCGGCTGCCACAATGAAATGCCGCTCTGGCCGAAATGGCTCGAACTGATCGGCAACAACAGCAATGCGCCGATGCAGGATCGGTCCCCGCAGGACTATATCGATACCTTCGTTGCAGCTGGCTTCGACGTATCCGTCAAGCGTTTCGGTTATGACGGCTTCGTGCATGCATCGAAAGACCGGAAATATTATCCGAGCATTCTCGACGCGTTGAGCTATCCGGCCGAATACAAGCTTTTATTCCGGCTCGAGAAGCGCGTCTGACATGGAGACGATCGATCGGAAGGGCGGCAGCGCGCTCTGGCATCAGATCGGCGAGATCCTGGCGGCCGATATCGCCGCCGGGACTTTCGCTCCTGGAGAGAAATTGCCGACCGAGCCGGAGCTGATGCAGCGTTTCGGCGTCAGCCGCTTTACCGTGCGCCAGGCGCTAGGGCATCTGGAACAGCGTGGGTTGGTGCGCGCCGAGCAGGGGCGGGGGACATTCGTTCATAAGGGGGTGCTCGATTATTCCCTGTCCAAGCGAACGCGGTTTTCCAGGAACCTGATCGAACAAGGTTTCGAGCCGGGTGGAGAATTGCTCGTTCATGAGATCGTGCCGGCAGCAGAACGCGTCGCTGCCTATTTGAAACTGGCGGTGAATACGTCGGTCATCCATCGTCGCGGCATCATGACGGCCGATGGCATTCCGGTCGAACTGGGCGATTCCTATTATCCGGCCGAACGTTTTCCCGATTTCGATAAGGCCCGGTTGCAGCACCCGACGATCTCGGCAGCGCTCGCCAGCTACGGTGTCACCGACTACGAGCGGCTATCGACGGAAATCGAGGCGCGGATGCCGACGGCGGAAGAGGCGCGGCTCCTGCGGCAGCCGAAATCCGTGCCGCTGCTTATCACACGGAAGTTAGACGTGGACGCGAAGGGCGTGCCGATTACCTATGCGGAGTCGATGTGGTCAGCCGAGCGGATCACCTTCAGCGTGGATCTGCGGTAACGGTTCGAGCAGGCCCAGCGCATTTGGGCCAAAGCGGCTCGGCCATTTCCGCCTTAGCGATGTGAAAGTATATTGACCACCTTGCCGAAGGGGTCGCGGACGTAGAAGCGGCGGACACCCCAAGGCTCGTCCGTCAGGTCATACAATATGCCGAAGCCCATGGAGGTGGCGCGCTGATAAAGCGCATCGACATCGTCGACTTCGATCGAGAGATCGGGGACGATCGTTCCCGAGCCGCCTTCGCTGGCGACGCTGATCTGCGGCACCGTTGCAGCTTCGGAGGCAAACGTAAGGATCCAGCCATGGTCCATGACGATGTCGAGGCCGAGCAGGTCATGATAGAAAAGGCGTGCCGTATCCGGGTCGGCGGCGGGCAGGTTGGGGATGATGCGTAGGACGGTCAACTGACGTTTCTCCCTTGTGGACATGGAGGCGGGTCTTCACCGCGCCTCCACCATGCCGGCTCAGACCGTGACCGCGGGAAGCAGCTTGGCGCGTTCCGCGAGAATATGGCGGCAGGCGCTGGCCACTTCGCGGCCCTTGATGATGAAATGTTCCTTGAAGAACTGGATATGCGCTTCCGATTCCTGGAAGTGATGCGGCGTCAACACTGCCGAGAGGATAGGCACGCCGGTGTCGAGCTGGACGCGCATCATGGCATCAAGAACCGTATTGGCGACGAACTCATGGCGATAGATGCCACCGTCGACAACGAAAGCGGTGGCGACGATCGCGGAATAACGGCCGTTGCGGGCAAGCGTCTGTGCGTGCAGCGGAATTTCAAGCGCGCCGGGCACGTCGAAGATATCGATCGGAGATGCGCCTTCCACCGTCTGCCATTCGGCAACGAAGGAGTCGACCGAGCGATCGACGATATCGGCATGCCAGCGGGCCCGAATGATCGCAATGCGGCTCGGCTGGGTAGAAATCGAAATGGTCATGAATTTTGCCTTTCAAGGGTTGTTGTCAAATATCCCTTGGGCGAACACGCAACATCGCGGCACCTCTCGCGCAGAGGAGGTGCGATCCTGCTTGCTCTCTTCCATCCGGACTATACCGTCGGCTCCGGCATCTCACCGGATCTGCTGACCCTTCCGAAAGCTCGGAAGGCGCTCGCGGGCTCGAGGAAACTCCCCATACCGCCGGTGGGGAATTGCACCCCGCCCTGAGAACGCACGGACTATAGATGCTTTGCCTCATGAAAATCAAAGAAAAACGCCGGGCTTTTGACCCGGCGTCTGCGAATAATTTTTCAAAGTTTCCATGCAGCGCGGATGCGTGCTCAATCCTGAATGACGAGCAGATCGGAAGAGGCGAAGCGCAGCGTCACCTTCTCGCCAACGCTCGGAGGCATCATGCCCGGACTATTGAACATATCGAAGGAAATCGTGTTACCGGCGACATTCATGCGGGTGCGGATAACCGAACCCAGGAAGTGTGCGGAGGAAACCTCGCCCGTCAGCGCGGTATCGCCCTTTGCCGACTCGGCCAGCGAACCGGCTTCGGGACGCAGGGCGAGCGATACGGTATCGCCCGGCTTGTAGGCCGTCACCGACTGCTTCAGGGTCACGCCCTGATCGCCGATCATGATGCGGTTGCTGTCGGGATCGACGACCTTGCCTTCGATCAGGTTCAGCGTACCGACGAAGGAGGCGACGAAGCGGGTTGCCGGCGTGTTGTAGATCTCGAAAGGCGTGCCGATCTGGTCGGCGCGACCGGCATTCATCACGACGATGCGATCGGAGATCGACAGGGCTTCTTCCTGGTCGTGGGTCACGAAAACGGTGGTAATGCCGAGCTGCTGTTGGATCGCGCGGATTTCCTCACGCAGCGAGATGCGGATCTTGGCGTCGAGCGCCGAAAGCGGCTCGTCAAGCAAAAGCACTTGAGGCTTGACGGCGATGGCGCGAGCAAGCGCCACGCGTTGCTGCTGGCCGCCGGACATCTGATAGGGATAGCGGCTGGCGAGATGGTCGAGCTTGATGAGAGCAAGCATCTCCTTGACGCGCTTGTCGATGTCAGGCTTCGACATGCCGGCCACCTTGAGGCCGAAGGCGACGTTGTCGTGCACCGTCATGTTCGGGAACAGCGCGTAGGCCTGGAAGACCATGCCGATGTTGCGTTGGTTCGGCTTCAGCGGGCGCTGGTCCTTGCCGTTGATCGTCAAGGTGCCAGCGGTCGGGGTTTCGAAGCCAGCGATCATGCGCAGCACGGTCGTCTTGCCGCAGCCTGACGGTCCAAGGAAGGAGATGAATTCTCCCTTCTCGATTTGCATATTGAAATCGTGGACGACGTGCACGTCGCCGAATGATTTCTTGATGTGGGTGAGTTCGAGAAAAGCCATGGTGAGAAGCCTTACGCCTTAACCGGAGCCAGTTTTGAGAAGCGGGATACGAGCTGCAGCAGGCCCATGCTGAGCCAGGTGACGGCAAGTGCGATGATGGCGAGCGCCGAGGACTGATAAGCCTGATTGGCTCCGACGAGCTGCATGTAAGGGCCGAAAGCCGGCCTGTTGAGCAATGATGCCATCGTGAATTCGCCCATCACGATCGCCAGCGTGATGAAGGCACCGGATAGAACGCCGCTCATGACATTGGGAAAAATGCAGCGGAACATGATGGTCGTCCACTTCGCGCCGAGGCTTTCCGCCGCTTCCGTCAGGGTGCCGACATCGATCGTGCGCATCGCCGTATCGACCGAACGATACATATAAGGGAGCGCCAAGACAATATAGGAGCAGACCAGAAGGAAGTTTGTCGTCTGCTCGAAGCCTGTCAAAGGCAGGATCGACGACGAATTATAAAGGCGCAGATAGCCGAAAACGATGACGATTGCGGGAATGACCAGCGGCATCAGCGTGATGAATTCGACGACCGGGCGCAGTTGCGGCAAGCGAAGCCGGACCCAGTAGGCAGTCGGGACGACGAGCAGCATGCCGACGATGATGGTCAGCAGCGCCATGAGCATGGAATAGCCGAACGCATAGAGGAAGTTTGCGTCGGAAAAAACCGATGCGTAGGCGTCGAAACTATAGGCATTGCGGCGCATGCGCAGCGAGAATTCCAGCGTGCCGATCAGCGGAACGATGAAATAGATGGCGCCGATGACGACCGCGATCCAGGCGAAGAATTTCTGCAGTTTCATTTCTGCCACCGTTCCGCGCGTATACGCATGATGATGTAGATGACGTTGGAAATGCCTGTTATGACGATCATGCCGAGGGCCATGGCATAGCCGAGATTGGCGTTGTGCAGCACATCGCCGCGGATCTGGGCATAGAGCTGGATCGGGATGATGTTGAGCGAGCTGCCCGTCAGCGCAATGGCCGTTGCGATGGCGCCGAAGGCATTGGCGAACAGCAGCAGCGTCGTGCCGAGCAGGCTCGGCCAGAGGATGGGCAGCGCCACCATCAGCCAATATTGTCTGTTTGTCGCCCCGAGAATTGACGCGGCCTCACGCCATTCCTTCTTCATGCCATCGAGTGCGGGCGTAATAATCAGCACCATCAGCGGAATCTGGAAATACATGTAGGTGACGGTCAAGCCGATGAAGCTGTAGAGATTGAAGCCGGTGGCGTAGAGATTGAAGCCAAGCCAGTCTCTCATCAACACGGTGACAAGGCCCAGGCGGCCGATCGTGGCGATGAAGGCGAACGCCAGCGGCACGCCGGCGAAATTGGAAGCGACGCCGGAGAATGTAAGGAAGACATTGCGCACCCAGGCCGGAAGCCCGCCCATGACCAAGGCCCAAGCTAGATAAAAGCCGATCAGCGCGCCGCCGAGCGCCGAAGTGACCGACACTTTGATGCTGATCCAATAGGAGTCCATGATGGACTTTGTGAACAGATCACCGATGTTCTTCAGTGTCAGACTGCCGTCAGGCGTCAGAAACGCGCCGGCAATCAGGTAGATCGTCGGCAAAATCAGAAACAGCAGCGCGAAGATCAGGAAGGGCGCGATGCCCAGCCAGTCAACGACCAAGCGTTTGTTGATCAAGGGAGTGGTGCTCATCGTTGATGTTGTCACGGTGCTCATGATTGGCCCAATCCGCGGCGTCAAAAAACGGAAAACCTCCCCGCCGAAGCGGGGAGGTCATGTCAGATCAAATTACTGCACGTTCGAACCGACGACAGAGTCCCACTTCGTGGTGATGGCGGTCTTGCCGGCAGCCTGTTCGTCGAGTGTCGGGAAGACGGCCTTTTCGTAAGCGGCAGCCGGCGGCAGCTTGTCGAGAAGTTCCTGCGGGACCTTCTTGTTCTTCGCCAGGTCGTTGAAGCGGATCGGGTGGCAATAGCCCTTCAGCCAGCCGATCTGGCCTTCGTCGGAATAGAGGAACTCCATCCAGAGCTTGGCAGCATTCGGATGCGGAGCGAAAGCCGAGATCGCCTGGACGTAGACGCCGGCGATCACGCCCGAAGCCGGAACGGTGACGTCAACCGGCGGGTTGCCGTTCAGGCTGTCGCGCCAGGAGAGACCATTGTAGTCCCATGCGATGACGATCGGGGTTGCGCCCTGTGCGAGCGAAGCGGACTTGCCGATGACCGGAACGAAGTTGCCGGCCTTGTTGAGCTTCGCGAAGTAGTCGAGACCGGCAGCGCCGATCTTGGTGGCATCCTTTTCACCGGCAGCCAGGCCGGCGGCGTAGACGGCCTGGACGGCCTGGTTCGAAGTGCGCGGGTCGCCGGCGAGCGAAACGGTGTTTGCGTATTCCGACTTCTGCAGGTCGGCCCAGTCTTTCGGCGGGTTCTTTACAACGTCCTTGTTGGTGACAAAGGAGAGAACGCCGTAATAGTCGCCGTACCAATAGCCTTCGGAATCCTTGGCGCTGTCCGGAATGGAATCCCAGGTGGAGACCTTGTAAGGCTGCAGCAGGCCTTCCTTCTTGGCAGTCGGGCCGAAGGAGAGACCGACGTCGATCACGTCCGGAGCCTGCGGGCCGGTGTTGCCCTTGTTGGCGCGGATTGCTTCGACTTCATCGCCCGAACCGGCATCCGGATTCAGTTCGTTGACTTCAATGCCGTACTTTGCCTTGAACGCAGCAATGAGATCGCCATAACCGCACCAGTTGTGGGGTAGGGCGATCGTGGTCAGCGTGCCTTCCTTCTTGGCAGCGGCGATGAGATCGGCGCTCGGCTCCGCGGCCGCGATAGCCGTCGAAGCGACGAGCATTGCGGTAGAGATGGTCAGAAGACGATGAATTTTCGAGGTCACTGCATTTCCTCCTTCTGGGTTTTCAGTGTCTGGCGTTGCTGTTAATGACGTAACATGAAGGTTGTGTGACGGTTTCAAAGCGTTGCGTTTGCTAATAACGAAGACATTTTTGCTTCTAATCAACAAGTATGACAGTCGCTGCATTTCACATCGTTTCGCGAGATATTATTTTATGCTTTCGTTTCCCTCTCAACTCAGCTTGCGAAACAACTTTGTTTGTTCAAAAAGGCCTTCGAGCGTTTTCATGCGCTCGCTCGTCTCGTCCCATGTCGAGCTTTGAACAGCCTCGATCAGGGCCTCAACGATGAAGAGAGTAACGACCGATGAATCCCAGGCGGAAGGGGCCTCGATCTGCACGCGAAACGTGTGTCGTGCATGTTTGGCGGCAGGTGTTGCCCATTGGTCGGTGAAGACAATGATTTCGGCGCCGCGCCGGCGGGCGGCCGCGGCCAGATTGACCATTTCCTGCTCATAGCGCCTGATATCGAAGATCACGAGCAAGTCGCCCGGATTCATATTCAGGACATATTGCGGCCAGGTGCTGGAATTGGAGGAGAGCAGCGTGGTATTGGGGCGAATGACCTGCATGTGAGTGAAGAAATATTCGGCAAGCGCACCCGTGATGCGCCCGCCAACGAAATAGAGCCCACGCTTTCTTTCGGACAGCAGGGTGGCGACGCCGTCGAATGTCGCTGCATCGATATCCGAAAGCGTCTGGCGAAGATTGCTCATGATGGCATCAGCAAAGCGATTGAGGATATGCGTGCCCGGCGCATTCGATGCCCAGCGATCATGCTTCGTCAATGGGTTGGAGATGGTCGCTTCCACCTCTTGATGAAGATGGGCCTGGAAGTCCGGGTAGCCCTTGTAGCCGAGTTTCTGCACCATGCGCGCGACCGTTGGCGTCGAAACGCGCGCATTTTCGGCAACCGTCGTAATGCTGCCAAGCCCCGAAACGGGATAGTTGTCGAGCAGGCTCTTGGCGAGCTGCTTTTCGGCGCGCGTCAGCGTCTCGAAGCGCGCGTTGATCACGTCAGAAACTGTCTTCGACGCAGTGTTCACTCGATTTTTGCTCCCCGGAACGGTCTTATGCCGCTTTCCTGCAAGGATATAACAACGCTGTCATATTTCGAGTCAATGTCACAAATGAAGAAATAATTTCAGTTTTCGATTGACAGCGGCGAAAACCTGAAGAATTCTTTTCTTATAAAGATTTCATTAATCGGTAATGGGGCGTCTCCGATGCTTGCGCAGCAAGGCATTCTGACGAAGGCGGATGGCGATTGCGTCGCGGTCGAGAGGCCGGATGGGAGTAGCGCGGTTCTGCTCGTCTGCGAGCACGCTTCCCGCGCCTTGCCGGAACAGTTCGGAGATCTCGGGCTTTCCGCCGAGGCGCTTTCCAGTCATATTGCCTGGGATCCGGGCGCACTGGCGGTTGCAAGAAAAATGTCCGCCAGCTTGAATGCGACGCTGGTTTTTCAGCGTTTCTCCCGCCTGATCTACGACTGCAATCGGCCGCCGGAAAGTGCCGGCGCCATGCCGGAAACGAGTGAAATCTACACGATTCCCGGCAATCAGCATTTGGCCGAGGCAGACAGGCAGGCGCGCACGCAAGGCCTCTACATACCGTTTCATGACAGGATCAGAACCCTGTTGAAAGAAAGGGCCGCGCGCGGACAAAAAACCGTGATCGTGACAATCCACAGCTTCACGCCGGTCTATAATGGCAAGCCTCGGGCGGTGGAGCTCGGCATTCTGCATGACGAGGACCGTTGGCTGGCCGATCGCATGCTGGAGGCAGCGGCTGAAGCGCCGCTCTATCGGACCGAGCGCAACCAGCCTTACGGTCCTGAGGACGGCGTTACCCATACGCTGAAGCTGCATGGGATCGCCAATAGCCTGCATAATGTAATGATCGAGGTCCGCAACGACCTCATTCAAGATGACGTCGGCCAAGGGGTCGTGGCCGATTATCTGACAGGGCTTATCCAGAGCAGTCTGGAAGCCCAAGCATAAAAGAAAAAGACCCCGGGGAGCAGTTCAACTGCGATCGGGCCGCATGGCAAGAGCCAGCGGCTCATGTGACATATGGTTTTCCGCAATCCCGCGGACGACCGGGCTTTAGGGGGAATGGCATGTCTGATTATTCAGAGTTAGACAAGAAGCAGGATGTCCAGATCCTGCACTCCATGGGCTACGCCCAGGAGCTGGAACGGCGCATGAGTTCATTCTCGAATTTCGCCGTGTCCTTCTCGATCATTTGCATTCTTTCGGGCGGCATCAATTCGCTCGCCCAGGCGACATCGGGTGCCGGCGGTGCCGCTATCGGCATCGGCTGGCCAGTCGGCTGCTTCATATCGCTGGTTTTTGCCGTGGCGATGGCGCAGATCAGCTCGGCATATCCGACGGCGGGCGGCCTTTATCACTGGGGTTCGATCCTCGGCAACCGCTTCACCGGTTGGTTGACCGCCTGGTTTAACCTGCTCGGCCTCGTCACCGTGCTCGGCGCCATCAATGTCGGTACCTATTATTTCTTCGTGGGGGCTTTCGGCGGCTATTTCGGCATGACCGACACCACGTTGGTGCGCATCCTGTTCCTGGTGGTCATCACCGGCCTGCAGGCGCTCGTCAACCATATGGGTATCGGTCTGACCGCGAAGCTCACGGACTTTTCCGGCTATCTGATCTTCGCAACCTCGATCCTTCTGGCGGCCGTTTGCCTGATCGCGGCGCCGTCCTATGATCTTGCGCGGCTTTTCACCTTCACCAACTATTCCGGTCTGGCGACGATTGCTGCCGACGGTTCGGCAACCGGCGCGCCGGTCTGGCCGCAGGTTTCGACCTTCTGGGTTTTCGCGCTCGGCCTTCTGCTGCCAATCTACACGATCACCGGTTATGACGCCTCGGCTCATACCTCGGAAGAAACGGTGAAAGCCGCCCATTCCGTTCCGCGGGGTATGGTGTCTTCGGTTCTCTGGTCGGCGCTTTTCGGCTACATCATGCTGTGCTCATTCGTGCTGATGCTGCCGAATATGGACGATGCCGCCAAGCAGGGCTGGAATGTATTCTTCTGGGCAATGGACGCACAGGTCAATCCCATTGTGAAGGACATTCTCTATCTGCTGATCTTCATCAGCCAGTGGCTATGTGGTCTTGCGACGGTCACCTCGGTTTCGCGCATGATCTTCGCCTTCTCGCGTGACGGCGGTCTGCCGGGATCCAAGGCCCTGTCTCGCGTCAGCCCGAGATACCGCACGCCGGTTTCGGCGATCTGGACCGGCTCGATCCTTTCCGTCCTCTTCGTCTGGGGTTCGTCGCTGGTATCGATCGGCGATACGCCGGTTTACACCATCGTCGTCTCGTGCACCGTCATCTTCCTGTTCTTCTCCTTCGCGATCCCGATCACACTCGGTCTTTTCGCATGGGGTACGGCGAAGTGGGACAAGATGGGCCCTTGGAACCTCGGGGAAGGGCTGTTCAAGCTGTTTGCCGTGCTGACGATCATCGCGATGATCATCATCTTCATTCTCGGCATTCAGCCGCCGAACGACTGGGCCGGCATCATCACCGTCGGCTTCCTGGTTCTGACGGCCATCGTCTGGTTCGGCTTCGAGCGCCGTCGCTTCAAAGGCCCGCCGATCGGCGATGCGATTGCCAAGCGCAAGGCCGAGATCGCGGCAGCGGAAGCCGCCGTCGGCGAAAACTGAGCGCGGGCACATCTCTCCAACCACTGGGGTCGCAGACCTGCGGCCCCTTTCACGGTAGCGACAGGGCTGCGGAGCGCGGATCATCCTCCGAGCGGCGGCATTGTTCGACAGACCGGTGTTTCAATTCATTGTTCAGGCGGACCAAATCATGAGCAGCTATACGTTCGACGACCTCAAGCGAGATGTGGCCGAAGGGCGCATCGATACGGTTCTGGCATG
This sequence comes from Rhizobium sp. BK289, assembly GCF_014193575.1. Classification (NCBI taxonomy): domain Bacteria; kingdom Pseudomonadati; phylum Pseudomonadota; class Alphaproteobacteria; order Hyphomicrobiales; family Rhizobiaceae; genus Rhizobium; species Rhizobium sp. BK289. The sequence continues at coordinate 484,318 of NZ_JACHZO010000002.1, read as the reverse complement.
CCAGGTCGACATGCAGGGCCGGTTGATGGGCAAACGCTTCCAGGCGGAATTCTTCATCGAAAGTGCCTGGAAGGAAACGCATAGCTGCAATTATCTGCAGGCGACCGATATCGAGATGGAGACCGTCTCCGGCTACAAGTCGACGAGCTGGGAGAAGGGCTACGGCGACTATACGATGAAGCCGGATCTTGCCACGTTGCGCCGCATACCCTGGCTGGAGGGCACGGCGCTCGTCCTTTGTGACGTGCTCGACCATCATACCCACGAGGAAGTCGCCCATTCGCCGCGTGCGATCCTTAAGAAGCAGATCAAGCGCCTCGAGGCGATGGGCATGAAGGCCTACATGGCTTCGGAGCTTGAATTCTTCCTGTTCGATCAGAGCTACGACAGCGCCCGTGAATCCGGCTATCGCAACCTCAATCTCGTCAGTGGCTACAACGAGGATTACCACATCTTCCAGACTACGAAGGAAGAGGATGTGATGCGGGCGATCCGCAAGGGATTGCAGGGTGCGGAGATTCCCGTCGAAAACTCCAAGGGCGAGGCATCCGCCGGCCAGGAGGAAATCAACGTCCGCTACGCCGACGCGCTGACCATGGCCGACCGCCATGCCATTATCAAGAACGGCTGCAAGGAAATCGCTTGGTCGAAGGGCAAGGCCATTACCTTCCTGGCGAAATGGAACTACAGCGCGGCCGGCAGCTCGTCGCATATTCATCAATCGCTGTGGAGCGCCGACGGCAAGACCCCGCTGTTCTTCGAGGAGGGCGGCAAATACGGCATGTCGCCGATGATGAAACACTATGTCGCCGGCCTTCTGACGCATGCCAGCGAGATCACCTATTTCCTGGCGCCCTATATCAATTCCTACAAGCGCTTCATGGCCGGCACCTTCGCGCCGACCAAGGCCATCTGGAGCAAGGATAATCGCACGGCCGGTTACCGCCTCTGCGGAGAAGATACCAAGTCGATCCGCATCGAGTGCCGCGTCGGCGGCTCGGACCTCAATCCCTATCTGGCTTTCGCGGCCCTGATTGCCGCCGGAATCGACGGGATCGAAAACAAGCTCGAGCTTGAAGCACCCTTCGTCGGCGATGCTTATGGCGCGCGCGAAGTCCGCGAAATACCGCGCACTTTACGCGATGCCGCCACAGCCCTCACCAATTCGAAGATGCTGCGTGCCGCCTTCGGCGACGATGTGGTTGATCACTATACCCGTGCCGCCGAATGGGAGCAGGAGGAATACGATCGTCGTGTCACCGATTGGGAAGTGGCGCGCGGATTCGAAAGAGCGTAAGGCTTTTGCGATCTGCCCCGTCCCCGATTTCCATTTTATGATCGGGCGGGGCGCCGAGATGTTTTTGCCCAGCGGTGGAAGATTCGGCAATCAATTGATGATGAAGAAAACAGGAATTCGATCATGACCATGATCACATGCGTCTCCCCCGTGAACGGAGAGGTTTATGCCGAGCGTCCGGCGCTGTCGCTGGATGCTGCCAAGGACGTCGTGGCACGCGCCCGCAAAGCGCAGAAGGATTGGGCGCGCCGCCCGCTGGAAGATCGTGTCCAGCTCGTGCTGAAGGGTGTCGCGCGGCTCAATGAGATGGCCGATGTTGTCGTGCCGGAGCTTGCCTGGCAGATGGGTCGCCCGATCAAGTACGGCGGCGAATATCGCGGCTTCAACGAGCGCTCGAATTATGTGGCCTCGATCGCGGCCGACGCACTGGCACCCTTGGTCGTCGAGGATAGTGCCAATTTCGCCCGCCGCATCGAGCGCGAACCGCATGGCGTGGTCTTCGTCATCGCGCCCTGGAATTATCCCTACATGACGGCCATCAATACGGTTGCCCCGGCGCTGATGGCCGGCAATACTGTTATTCTCAAGCACGCAAGCCAGACGCTGCTCGTTGGCGAGCGGCTGGTGCAGGCTTTCGTCGAGGCCGGAGTTCCCGCCGATGTCTTCCAGAATGTCTTCCTGGATCATGAAACCACCTCGGCGCTGATTGCGGCCAGCAGTTTCAACTTCGTCAATTTCACCGGCTCCGTCGAAGGCGGCCGGTCGATCGAGCGTGCGGCTGCCGGCACTTTCACCAGCCTTGGCCTCGAGCTTGGCGGCAAGGATCCGGGCTATGTCATGGAGGATGCCGATCTCGATGCCGCCGTTGATACGCTGATGGATGGAGCAACCTATAATTCCGGCCAGTGCTGCTGTGGTATCGAGCGCATCTACGTGCATGAATCGCTCTACGACAGTTTTGTCGAGAAGTCGGTGGCCTGGGTCTCGAACTACAAGCTCGGCAATCCCCTTGATCCGGAGACGTCGCTCGGGCCGATGGCCAACAAGCGCTTCGCCAAGGTCGTGCGTGAGCAGATCGCCGATGCGGTTGCCAAGGGCGCAAAGGCGCTGGTCGATCCTAAGCTGTTTCCGGCCGATGATGGGGGCGCCTATCTTGCGCCGCAGATCCTCGTCAACGTCGATCATTCCATGGCCTTCATGCGCGAGGAAACCTTCGGTCCCGCCGTCGGCATCATGAAGGTGAAGAGCGATGCGGAAGCGCTGGAGCTGATGAACGACAGCCCCTACGGTCTGACGGCTTCGCTCTGGACCAAGGATGTCGAGCGTGCCTCGCGCATCGGCCGCGAAATCGAAACCGGCACTGTCTTCATGAACCGCGCCGATTATCTCGATCCGGCTCTGTGTTGGACCGGCGTCAAGGAAACCGGCCGTGGCGGCTCGCTGTCGATCATCGGCTTCCACAATCTGGCGCGCCCGAAATCCTATCATCTGAAGAAAGTAACAGCATGAGCACTATCTCAGCCAATTGGAGCTATCCGAACGCCTTCAAGCTCGGCCGCGGCCGCATCAAGGAGCTCGAGGACGCCTGCAAGAGCCTGGGCATGAAGAAGCCGCTGCTGATCACCGACCGGGGACTTGCCTCGATGGCGATCACGGCGACAGCATTGGATATTCTGGAAGATGCGGGTCTCGGCCGCGCCATCTTCGCTGACGTCGATCCGAATCCGAACGAGAAGAACCTCGAAGCCGGCGTGAAGGCATTCAAGGATGGCGGCCATGATGGTGTCGTCGCCTTCGGCGGCGGTTCCGGCCTCGATCTCGGCAAGTGCGTCGCCTTCATGGTTGGCCAGACGCGTCCTGTCTGGGATTTCGAAGATATCGGCGACTGGTGGACCCGCGCCAGCGTCGAAGGCATTGCGCCGATCGTTGCGGTGCCGACGACGGCCGGCACAGGCTCGGAAGTCGGCCGTGCCAGCGTCATCACCAACTCCGCAACGCATGTGAAGAAGATCATCTTCCATCCCAAGTTCCTCCCGGGCGTCGTCATTGCCGATCCGGAGCTGACCGTCGGCATGCCGAAGATCATCACCGCCGGCACCGGCATGGACGCGTTCGCTCACTGCCTGGAAGCCTATTCCTCGCCGTTCTACCACCCGATGTCGGCCGGCATCGCGCTGGAAGGCATGCGTCTCGTCAAGGAATTCCTGCCGCGCGCCTATCGTGAGGGAACGGATCTCGAAGCCCGCGCCAACATGATGAGTGCTGCCGCCATGGGCGCCGTCGCCTTCCAGAAGGGACTCGGCGCCATCCACGCGCTGTCGCATCCGATCGGCGCCGTCTACAACACCCATCACGGCATGACTAATGCCGTTGTCATGCCAGCCGTTCTGCGCTTCAATCGCAAGGCCATCGAGGACAAGATTGCGCGTGCCGCAGCCTATCTCGGCATTTCGGGTGGTTTCGACGGCTTCTATGATTATGTGCTGCAGCTGCGCTCGGAACTCGGCGTGCCGGAAAACCTGTCTGCCATGGGTATCGCGCCCGACCGGATCGACGAGCTCTCCGCCATGGCAATCGAAGATCCGAGTGCCGGCGGCAATCCGGTGCCGATGACGCTCGAAAACACCAAGGTGTTGTTCCGCGATTGCTTCTGATGCGCCGCCGAACTACCTGACGCGCCGGATGAAAATAGCGGTGCGTCGATATTTCAAGTCAAAGAAAAAGCCGCCGGGGAAACTCGGCGGCTTTTTGTTTGGGCATATCCGGCTATCAATCCACGAATTCGACGACGACGCCGGGCTTGACCATTTTGGCGAGCTCAGTCGCATCCCAATTGGTAAGACGTACGCAGCCATGGCTTTGCGACTTGCCGATCCGCGAGGGATCCGGTGTGCCGTGGATGCCGTAGGTCGGCTTCGACAGGGCCATCCAGACCGTACCGACCGGGCCGTTCGGACCAGGGGGAATGTTCAGGATCTTGTCGTTGCCGCCCTGCTGGAAGTTGATCTTCGGATTGTAAGTATAGCCCGGATTGAAGGCGACACGTTCGACCGTGACCGTGCCTGACGGTGAGGGCGTGTCGGCGGAACCGATGCTGGCCGGATAGGCCGCGATCAAGGTGCCGTTGGCGTCATAGGCGAAAACCTGCTTGCGGCCTTTGTCCGCCAGGATCTTGGCGACCGTTCCCGTCTTGCTGGGACCCGTATTGACGACCTTGATGGTGCTGCCCGGCACGGTGAAATCGACACCGGGATTGAGCGCCTTCAGGTAGCCTTCATCCATATGGAAGCGCTCCGCCAGCATTTCCGTCGTCGACGTGTAGCCAAGGGAAGGCATCTGGGATTTCGCGGCATAATCTTCAGGGATTGACGCGACATAAGGGCCGGCCGCGTCGGCGGCCGTAATCGTGTAGTTGACGATCGGCATCCCGCCGGACATGCGCAGCTGCTCGAGAATCGAATCGGTGTTGTTCGGATCGAGCGTCTGGCCGGTCATCTGCTGATAGGCATAGATCGCCTTGGTGACGTTAGCGCCCATGCGGCCATCGATGGCGCCTGGCGAAATGCCTTGCCGCGCGAGGAAGACCTCGAGCGCGGTAATTTCCATCCTCGACTTGCCGTTGAGCGTGATCACGGGCTCGGCCGGCGGCTTATTGATGATATCCGGGGCGCCCTGTTGCGGGTCTATCGATGCATAATCGCTACCGCTTGGGTTCGTCCGGCCCTGATTTCCGCCCGGCAGGGGCTGATCGTCGAGCGGCTGACGCTGAATATCGCCATCGCGCGGAATTCCGCCGGTCACTACGCCGCGATCCTGTTGATCGCCGCCATCGTAATTGCCATAGCCGTCGGTGCGATACTGGCGATAATCCTGGTAGCCGCCGTTGCGGGAGAGCTGGGTATCGCCATAGCGGCCGCCATTGTCGTACCCATCGTCATTATAAGTCTGGCGAGCAGGTGCGCGAGGATAATAGGTACTTGCCTTCATCTCGGTGGCGACGACATTGCCATAGGCATCGATCAGAACCCGTCGGCCGCGCCCGTCGCGCGCCATGGCATATCCGCCGCCGTAGGGATATTGATCGAGAATCCGGCCGTCGGGAGTGACGAGAACCGTGTTGCCGTTTCCGCTGCGATAATATTGTGCCTGCGCATCGGTGAGCGCAAGCATGGACACAGTGGCAGTCATTGCCAGGGCAAAACTCAATTTTACAAACCGGTTCACGTCTGTCGAATCCTCGGGGTAGTCGTTCGGCTGACACACACATGGCAATTTTGACGCCAGTATGGAAATTTAGATTATCATGCTGAATAAAATATAAAAAATTCCGTGATCAAGGCTTCAAGTTAATATTCGGTAAGCCAAATCACCGTTTATTTCAGCCGCGCGTTACCTTGGGACAACGCCTGTGCGCGAAACCGATCAAGGAGGACTTGAGGGATGATGGATTTTTCTGCGGCGAAAGGGCCGAAATTGACGCTGGATGAGGGCTCCGTCCTGGATATCGGCGCCTGCATCGTCGATGGCAACAATCTTGCGCCCGGAAGCGCCGTTCCCGACGATGGCGATCCGCGTATCAGTCATTCGGTCGAAGGCTTCCTCTTCACTTGCGGGCCGGATCATATCCGCCACCCCGAGCCGATGTCCGGCGCGGATGAGGGCAAGCACTATCCGCTTCACGGTTCCTTCTCGTCCCATCCGGCCAAAATTCTCTGGACCAAATTCGAGAACGGCAATGCGGAATGCCGTGCCGATATCGATGTTGCCACCGCCGAGAGGCGAACGGCAAGGCTTGAACGACTTTGGCAGATCGATGGCGCCACGGGCGAGGTCTCGCTAGCAGACCGTATCGTCAATACGAGCACAGAGGCGATGCCGGTCTTTTTGATGTACCACATGAACATTGGCGGCAAATGGTTCGACGGCGGCACGCGCCTCACCGGACAGATGCTTGACAATGGCGGTTTTCCATGGACCTTCGGCCAGGAGGGCGGCGATATCTTCTGCGTGCCGGCTGAGGACAAGGGCGAGGATTGGGCGGAAATCACTCTCGGCCCGATCGAGGCCATCGGCGGCAAGTCGCTGAGGGTGCGCTTCGGTACCGACACGCTGCCGTTCCTGCAGGTCTGGCGCAATCAGCGCGCGCCTGCGCATGTGCTTGGCATCGAGCCGGTTTCGCATCGGTGGGTCTCGCGTGCGGAGCTTGAGGAGGCAGGCGAATTCAATATTCTCCAGCCCGGCGAAGCCCGGAATTTCATGCTCAACTTTGCCTTTGTTTGAGAGTGCGCCGCGGTTGACGCTCGCCGTATCGCGGCGTAGATCAAGGCCACGGTTTTAGAGAGGACATGAACCATGGATATCCGCCCGATCGACGATGAATACTCGGTGTCCGGCCAGATCACCGTAGAGGATCTCGACCAGATCAAGGCTCTGGGGTTCAAATCCATCGTCTGCCATCGCCCCGATGGTGAGAGCCCGGATCAGACACCGTTTGGCGTCATCGAAGCCCGCGCCAAGGAACTCGGCCTGGAGATTACCCAGGTGCCTGTCGGCCCCATGGGCGTTACCGAGGAAGCCGTGCAGGGCATGGTCGATGCGCTCGATGAGTTTGCGCGGCCGATGCTCGGCTATTGCCGCTCCGGCGCACGTTCGACTGCGATCTATCAGAAGACGCATCACATCCGCGGCTGAACGGATATTTACCTAACCTTTTGATCGCAGGGCAGGCCGTAGGCCATGCCCTGTTTACCCTGTCGAAGAACAACATCAGGAGAACACCATGAGCATCAAGCGTATCGACGTTGGCGCCCGCATGAGCGGCGCTGTCATCCACGGCAACACTGTCTATCTCGCCGGTCAGGTTGGCGAGGGCGAAAGCGTCACCGATCAGTGCAAGTCAGCGCTGGCTGAAGTCGATCGCCTGCTTGCTGCGGCCGGCAGCAACAAGTCCAAGATCCTGCAGACGCTCATCTACCTCTCCGACATTTCCTACTTCGCTGAAATGAACGCTGCCTGGGAAGCCTGGGTCGATCCGGCCAACACGCCGGCCCGTGCCACCAGCGAAGCCAAGCTCGCCGCGCCGAAGTACAAGGTCGAATTCATCGTGACGGCAGCACTCTAAGGCGCGCCATCAGTAATTTTTTTAGGCCGGTGGGCTCGCGCTCATCGGCCTTTTGTTTGCGCGATTTCCGTCAGGGTGCGGGAAGGCGTGATCGCTTCCGGGTCGAGCGCTATCTCGATGATGGCCGGCTTGCCGCTCGCGCGCGCCCGCTCGAATGCCGGGCCGAATTCTGCCGTCGCCTTCACCGTTTCGCCGTGGCCGCCATAGGCGCGGGCAAGGGCCGCAAAATCCGGATTGTCGAGCGCCGTGGCGCTGACACGGCCGGGATATTCCCGTTCCTGATGCATGCGGATGGTGCCGTACATACCATTGTTGATGACCAAAGCGATCAGCGGCAGGCCATATTGAACGGCGGTCGCGAACTCCTGCCCATGCATCATGAAACAGCCGTCACCGGCAAAGCAGATGACTTCGCGCTCGGGAAAGAGCTGTTTCGCCGCAACCGCCGCCGGCAGACCGTAACCCATCGAGCCTGATGTCGGCGCCGCCTGCGTGTTGAAACGGCGGAAGCGGTGAAAGCGGTGCAGCCAGGTGGCATAATTGCCGGCGCCGTTGGTGAAGATCGCATCGTCGGCCGTATTGGCTTCGATCCAATCCATGATGCGGCCCATATGCACGGCACCGGGGCTCTTTTCCGGTGTCTTCGACCAGCTGAGATAGGCCGCGTGCATGCGTTCGGTGCGATCTGCCCAAGGCGTTTCGTGCGGTGGGTCCAAATCCACGAGAGCCGCAACGAAATCCGCCGGGCTGGCACAGATCGCCAGGTCCGGGCGATAGATGCGGCCGAGTTCCGAGGGATCGGGATGGACGTGGACGAACTGCTGGCGCGGGTAGGGGATATCGACAAGCGTGTAGCCGGAGGACGGCATCTCGGAGAGACGTCCGCCGAGCAGGATCAGCAGATCCGCTTCCTTGATTTCCTTTGCCAGCGCCGGGTTGATGCCGATGCCGACATCGCCGGCGTAGCTTGGATGCAGATGGTCGAACAGCATCTGCCGCCGGAAGGAGCAGCCGACCGGCAGTTTGAAACGCTCCGCGAATTGCCGGATGCCGACAACCGCCCCCTCGTTCCAGCGCGTGCCGCCGAGGATGACCATCGGCCGCTGTGCAGCCGCAAGGCGCTGGCGGAGATCGGCAAGCTGGCCGCGGCCCGGATGAGCGGCGACTGGGACATAGGGCAGCGCTTGCAGCGCCTCGACCTCATCGCGCAGCATGTCTTCGGGCAGGGTCAGCACCACGGGACCGGGGCGACCCGACGTTGCCACAGCAAAGGCGCGGGTGACGAATTCCGGAATGCGGGCGGCGGCGTCGATCTCGCCGACCCATTTGGCAAATTCGGTAAAGGCGCGCCGGAATTCCACTTCCTGAAAGGCTTCGCGCTCGCGGGCATCGCGCTGGACCTGACCGATGAACAGGATCATCGGGATCGAATCCTGCCGGGCTATGTGAAGGCCGGCGGAGGCGTTTGTGGCGCCGGGGCCGCGGGTGACCATGCAGATGCCCGGTTCGCCGGTCAATCGACCCCAGGCATCCGCCATCATTGCCGCCCCGCCTTCCTGGCGGCAAACGAGCACGTTGATATCGCTGTCATGCAGGGCATCGAGCACGGCGAGAAAGCTCTCGCCCGGTACGCAGGAAATGCGCTGCACACCATTGGCCTTCAAAGCCTCGACGATGAGTTGCCCGCCCGTTCGCTTCATGTCCCCGCCTTCCCCTCCAGTTCGGCCAATTCGGCCAGAACTTCCTCCTGATGTTCGCCAAGCCGCGGGCTTGGTCGCGTATAGGTCAGTGGGGTTTCCGACAGCACGATCGGCGTGCGCACGCTCGGAATGACGGTGCCGGCACTATCTTCGAGATCGATTCTCAGGCCGCGTGCCACAATCTGCGGATCGGCGAACATATCCTCGATCGTGTTGATGGCGCCGGCCGGAACGGCATTGGTCTCGCAGGCCCTCAGCAGATCCGCCTTGTTCCACTTCAACGTCTCGGCTGAGACGAAGGCGCGCACCTCGTTGCGGTTGGCGACGCGGGCCTTGTTGGTCGCATAGCGCTCGTCGTCGGCATTGGTTTCCACCCCGAGAATGGTGCAGAGGCGCCGGAACTGCCCATCATTGCCGACGGCAAGGATGAGATAGCCGTCGGCGGTGGGCACGACTTCATAGGGCGAGATATTCGGATGGGCGTTGCCGAGCCGCACCGGCGGTTTGCCGGAGATCAGATAGTTCATGTTCTGGTTGGCAAGCACGGCCGATTGTACATCGAGCAGCGCCATGTCGATCAGCTGTCCTGCTCCGGTCTTCAGAGCATGGATCAGGGCGGCCTCGATTGCGGAAACGGCATAGATGCCGGTGAAGATGTCGGCGATCGCAACACCGGCCTTCATCGGCTGTCCGTCCGGTTCGCCTGTGATCGACATGAAGCCGGACATGCCCTGAACGATATAATCATAGCCGGCGAGACTGGCATAAGGGCCGGCCTGGCCGAAGCCGGTAATCGAGCAATAGACGATGCGGGGATTGATCTTCTTCAGGCTTTCATAGTCCAGCCCGTACTTTACCAGGCCGCCGAGCTTGAAATTCTCGATCACTACATCGGCCGTCTTCACCAGGCGGCGCACCAGTTCTTGACCTTCCTCGGTCTTGAGATCGGCGATTACCGAGCGCTTGCCACGATTGGTGGAATGGTAATAGGCGGCCGAGAGATTTTCGCCGTCCTTGCCCTGGACGAAGGGTGGCCCCCATTGGCGGGTGTCGTCGCCGCCGTCGGGATTTTCCACCTTGATGACATCGGCGCCGAGATCGGCCAGCATCTGTCCGGCCCAGGGACCGGCGAGAACGCGGGCAAGCTCTATGACACGAATACCGGACAGCGGAGGTTTCTTGGTCTTGTGTTCTGTCATGTCGATCCACTCGCTTACGGCGTGAATGCAGTTTCAGATGTATCGGATACCGGCTTGGAAGCAAAGCGCCGCTCGCGCCAGAGAATGTAGAGCCCCGAGCCGATGATGATGAGGATGCCGAGCCATTTGATCGCATCCGGGAAATTGTCGAAGACGAGCCAGCCGAAGATCGTGGCGGAGACGATCTCGAAATATTGCAGCGGCGCGAGCGTCGAGGCCGGCACGGCGCGATAGGCATGCACCGTCAAGATGCCGGAAGCCGCCGCGGTGGCCCCGACCCCGAGCAGGTAGAGCATGGCAGCGAGATCCGGCATGACCGGATCGAGGATTGCGGATCCCGTCACCTTGCCGATGACAAGCAGGACCAGGCTGAAGCCGGTGCCCCACAGGCCGGTCTGGAACTGCATCGACCAGGCATCCTCGCTATGGGACACGACACGCGTGATCATGACATAGACTGCGATACAGAGCGCGGTGACGACGGGCAGCAGAGCGATGAAGCCGACTTCCTGAAAGCTCGGCTGGATGATCAGCATCGCGCCGAAAAAGCCGACGGCACAGGCGGTGTAGCGCCGCCAGCCGATGGTTTCCTTGAGGAAGATGCTGCTCAAAATGGTCAGCATCATCGGCTCGACGAAGAAGATGGCAATGGCATCGGCCACCTCCATCACCTGCAGCGTAGTGACGAAGGACACCATGGACAGCGTCAGCACCGCGGCACGAATGGCGTGGACGCCGCTGCGCCGCCATGTCCACGCGCCCCATTGCCCGCGCATCGCCATCATCGGCAGTGCAAAGAGCGACTGAAGGATGAAGCGGGCGGCGGTGACTTCCGCCGGTGGGATCGTGGATGCGGCGAGCTTGGAGAAGATGTCGATGATCGGCGAGAGGACGACGGAGAGAAACATCATCACCAAGCCGAAGGTCAGCTCCGATTGCAGCAATCGGCTCGAGGAGCCGCTGGAGGTGTTCATTGCAGAATTCCTATGAGAATCAGGTGCTTGCCGCCACCTCTTTGCACCAATCTGCAAAGCGGGAAATGGCTTCATCGGCACCGATTTCGTTGAGCGTCTCGTGCCGCATGTCGGGGTAGATCTCTGTTGTAATATGAGAGAAGCCGGCGCTTTTCAAATGGCTTGCCAGCCAGGAGATCGCTTTCGCATTATCGGTGGCCGGATCCTCGCCGCCGCCGACGAGATGAATGGGCATATCGCGTCGAAGCCGGTCGAGATAGATCTTTTGGGGTGCCCGGAAGGTAAGCTCGAATATGTCGAGCCAGAGCGAGACGGAAGCATCGAAGCCGCAAAGCGGATCGGCGATGTATTTGTCCACCTGCTCGGGGATGCGCGAAAGCCAGTCGAAGTCGGTGCGGCGATTTGCGATCGACCGGCCCCAGGTGCCGAAGGTCAGCTTCGGCAAGGGGCCGCTTGGAACGTCCGATCCCTTGAACATGCGCTCCGTCTTGAGAATGAGCTGGGCGGCGCGGCCCGCAAGGCCCGCATTGAAGTTGGAATTCCACACCGCGACGGCATCGAACTTGTCCGGATGCGTGACGACGGTGTTGAGGCTGATCAATCCACCCATGGAGTGGCCGAACAGGATGATCGGCAGTCCGGGATGAACGCCTGCGGCAAGCTCGCGCATGGCGAGCACATCGGCGATGACATGCTCCGCTCCACCTCTTCGCGCGAAGCGGCCGATGGGCGCTTCATGGGCAACGGTCTCGCCGTGGCCGCGATGATCGTGGGCGTAGACATGGAAGCCTTGACTGGCCATCGCCTCGGCAAAGGTCTCGTAGCGGCGGGAGTGTTCGGCAAGACCATGTGATATCAGCAGGATGCCGCGTGCTTCTGCCGCCGCTGGCACATGATGATAGGCGATCCTCGCGCCCGTCGGGCTATTCAGGCGCTGCGTATCCGCGAACATGCATTCGGTCCTCCCTATTGGGACGAAAGGTTATCATCCGACGGATTGCAATGGATAGGTGTCGAAGCACACAGAAATAAATCTTTCCGAGCACTACGATTCAGGATTGCGCCCGCGCGATCAAACTGCTTATTTGTTCCTATAATGTTCTAATTGGAGACCGGGAATGAGGCAGTTGCTTCGGGTATTTGCAGTTGTATTTCTTTCAGTCGGAACGGCCGCCAGCGCCATGGCGCAGGAGCATAGCCGCGGACGGACGCGTTTTATCCTGGCGGCAAGCTGGGAGCCGGCGTTTTGCGCGACGAACCAGAAGAAGGCCGAATGCCGAAACCAATCGTCGAGCAATTACGACGCCAAGAATTTCTCCCTGCATGGCCTCTGGCCGATGAGGCAGGAATATTGCGATGTTTCGGAGGATTTGAAGCAGGCGGATCGCGGCCGCGACTGGAAGGATCTGCCGGCGGTGGAGCTGTCGCAGGAGGTCAAGGCGAAGCTGGACAAGGTGATGCCGGGCACGCAATCCGGGCTCGAGCGGCATGAATGGATCAAGCATGGTACCTGCACGAAGCTCAGCGCCGACAAATATTTTTCCATCGCTACCGGTCTGATCGCGGAGCTCAATGCGTCGTCCGTGCGCGATCTGTTTGCGGAGAATATCGGCAAGGAGCTCGATGCCGAAAGCATCAAGGCCGCCTTCGACCAGAGTTTCGGTGAGGGTGCCAACGCGCGCATCAAGATGAGTTGCCGCCGTGTCGGCGATGTCAGGATGATTTCGGAGCTGACCATCGGCCTCTCGGAAGATGCGATCGAACCTCAAGAGGGCAACGAGCCGCGGCTCGCCAAACTGATCCAAAGCGCCGGCAGCACCGCCTTCGGCTGCGATCGCGGTGTGGTGGATGCAGCCGGCTTCTGAGAAAATACGGCTTTTCTGACGCGGATAATGCCCTCGGACGAGGTTTCGCCGTTGCCCGAGGGCGGGGTTTCGCCTACATAGCGGCACAATTCGCAATGTTATCCGCCTGTGGAGTAACCCAAGCTATGGCACGTCAGTTCATTTATCATATGGCCGGTCTGAATAAGTCCTATGGCGCCAAGAAGATCCTCGAGAATATCCATCTCTCGTTCTATCCCGATGCCAAAATCGGTATTCTCGGTCCGAACGGCGCAGGTAAGTCGACGGTGCTGCGCATCATGGCTGGCCTCGACAAGGAATATACCGGTGAAGCCTGGCTGGCCGAAGGCGCGACCATCGGCTATCTGCCACAGGAGCCGCAGCTCGATCCCAACAAGACGGTTTTCGAAAACGTCATGGAAGGCGTTGCCAAAAAAACCGAAATCCTCAATCGCTACAACGAATTGATGATGAACTATTCCGACGAGACTGCGGAAGAGGGGGCCAAGCTTCAGGATATCATCGACAGCCAGAACCTCTGGGATCTGGAAAGCCAGGTGGAAATGGCGATGGATGCATTGCGCTGCCCGCCGCGCGATGCCGAAGTCACCAGCCTTTCCGGCGGTGAGCGCCGCCGTATCGCGCTTTGCCGCCTGCTTCTGTCGCAGCCAGATCTGCTGCTGCTCGACGAACCGACCAACCATCTCGATGCCGAGACCATTGCCTGGCTGGAAAAGCACCTGCGCGACTATCCGGGTGCCGTGATGATGATCACCCACGACCGCTACTTCCTCGACAATGTTACTGGCTGGATTCTCGAACTCGACCGCGGCCGCGGCATTCCCTACGAAGGCAACTACTCCGCCTATCTGCAGGCCAAGGCCAAGCGCATGCTACAGGAAGCCCGTGAAGAAGCTGGCCGCCAGAAGGCGATCAGCCGCGAACAGGAATGGATCGCCTCCAGCCCCAAAGCCCGTCAGGCCAAGTCCAAGGCGCGTATCAACGCTTACGAGCAGCTGGTCGATGCTGCCGAAAATCAGCGTCCTGGCGATGCGCAGATCATCATTCCGGTCAGCGAGCGTCTCGGTCAGGTGGTGATCGAGATGGAGGGTATCACCAAGGGTTTCGAAGGCCGCACGCTGATCAAGGATCTGTCGATCAAGCTGCCGCCCGGCGGTATCGTCGGCATCATCGGCCCGAATGGCGCCGGCAAGACGACCCTGTTCAAGATGATCACCGGGCAGGAAAAGCCGGATTCCGGCTCGATCCGCATCGGCGAGACGGTGCATCTCAGCTATGTCGACCAGAGCCGCGACGCGCTTGATGGTAACAAGACGGTATGGGAGGAAATCTCCGGCGGCGCTGAAGTCATCAAGCTCGGCAAGTTCGATATGAACTCGCGCGCCTATTGCGGCGCCTTTAACTTCAAGGGCGGCGACCAGCAGCAGAAGGTCGGCAATCTCTCCGGCGGTCAGCGCAACCGCGTGCACCTGGCCAAGATGCTGAAGTCCGGCGGCAACGTGCTTCTGCTCGACGAACCGACCAACGACCTCGATACGGAAACGCTGGGAGCGCTGGAAAGCGCGCTCGAAAACTTCGCGGGCTGCGCCATCATCATCAGCCACGATCGCATGTTCCTCGACCGCCTGGCCACGCATATCCTGGCCTTTGAGGGCGAAGGCCATGTCGAATGGTTCGAAGGCAATTTCGAAGATTACGAGCAGGACAAGGTCCGCCGCCTCGGCCCCGATGCTCTCAATCCGGGCAGCCAGGCGCATAAGCGACTGACACGATAAGTTTGCTGTCTTTCCGTTATGGAGAAGGAGAACCCCGGCAGTTCACAGGCCGGGGTTTTTCTTTGCGGTAGTGCAGGAAGCATACATTCCCCAGCCGACAAAAAATAACAGATTTCCGACGCCCCACCGGTCTCTATGGCGATTAGTGCTTGCGGAGTTCATTCAAATCACATAAAGATATCTTTATATCTTGATTGGGTGTCGAATGACGGATGTGGTGAAGCTCGGCTTGGATGAAGTTGTGGACGTGCTGAAGGCGGTCGGCGAACCGACGCGGCTACGCCTCATGGCATTACTCGCAGCAAGCGATCTGACCGTCACCGATCTTACCGAAATTCTCGGCCAGTCGCAGCCCCGCATCTCGCGGCATCTGAAGCTGCTTGGCGAAGCCGGCCTGATCGACCGCTATCAGGAAGGCGCTTGGGCTTATTTCCGCTTGAAGCAGGAGGGCAAGGCGGTGACCTTGGCGCGTACGCTTCTGCGCCACACCGCCGAGAAGGACACCGTTCTTCTGCGTGACGGCGAGCGCCTTGCTTCGGTCAAGCGCATCCGTGCCGAACGGGCGCAGGCCTATTTCAGTCGCAATGCCGCCGAGTGGGACGAACTGCGTCGCCTGCATGTCGCCGACGAGGATGTCGACAAGGCGCTGATCGAGCTGATCGGCCCGCAGCCGATCGATTCCTTCCTCGATCTCGGGACGGGTACGGGCCGGATGCTGCAGCTCCTGGCTGGCCACTATCGTCGCGCCGTCGGCATCGATGCCAGCCGTGACATGCTCGCGGTCGCCCGTGCCAATCTCGATCGTGCCAACATCACCGCTGCGTCGGTGCGCCATGGCGATATTTTCAACCTGCCGCTCGAGCAGCAGGATTTCGATCTGATCACCATCCATCAGGTGCTGCATTTCCTCGATCAGCCGGAGATTGCCGTTGCCGAGGCGGCGCGAATGTTGCGGCCCGGCGGCCGGCTCGTCATCATCGATCTTGCGCCGCACGCGCTTGAATATCTGCGCGACGAGCATGCGCATTTGCGTCTCGGCTTCTCGGACCAGACAATATCGGATTGGCTGAAGCTGGCGGGGCTCGATGTCGAGCGCGTGCAGCACCTCCATTCGGAGAGGGAAGGCGGCCCGGCGCTGACAGTCAGCATCTGGCTGGCGCGCGATCCGCGGCTGCTCATGGCAACCGACCAAGGCCACCAGTCGTCCCCCATTCTTGCCGGGAGAGTTTGACATGTCCTCGAGATCCGAAAGTCTTAGTGACGGTATCCGCATCTCCTTCGAGTTCTTTCCGCCGAAGTCGGAGGAAGCGGAGCAACAGCTGTGGGCCACCGTGGCAGATCTTAGCGATTGGGAGCCGGAGTTCGTTTCGGTGACCTACGGGGCAGGTGGCTCGACCAAGGCGCCGACGCTTTCCGCCGTGCGCAAGATGATCCATGAAACACCGTTCACGACGGCATCGCATCTCACCTGTGTCGGCGCAACACGCGAAGATACGCATCGGGTGATCGATGAGTTCCTGGCTGCCGGCGTTCGCCGTTTCGTCGCGTTGCGCGGCGATCCGCCCGGCGGTGTCGGCTCGGCCTACCAGCCGCATCCGGGCGGTTATGCCAATGCTGCCGAATTGGTGGGCGCGTTGCGGGAGCGCGGCGATTTCGATATCTCCGTATCCGCCTATCCGGAAAAGCATCCAGAAAGCCGCGATACGGCTGCAGATATCGACATGCTGAAGCGCAAGGCCGAGAACGGCGCCGACCGGGCGCTGACGCAGTTCTTCTTCGATAATGACGCATTCGAGCGCTATCATGATCGCGTTCGTGCGGCCGGCATCCGGATCCCCGTTGTGCCCGGCATCATGCCGATCCAGAACCTCACGCAGCTCAAGCGCTTTGCCGGTGCGTGCGGCGCCAGTATCCCGTCCTGGCTTGACGATCGTTTCGATGGTTTGGATGAGAATGTCGAGGAACGCGCCAAGGTTGCTGCGGATGTTGCGGCCGAGCAGATCCAGGATCTCATACGCCGCGGCATTCATGAGTTTCATCTTTACACGATGAACCGCTCGGCGCTCGTCTCAGCCGTCCTTGAGCGGCTGGGGCTTCAGCGCAAGGTGGATGCGCGCGCCGGCGCCGCCGCCTGAGCATTTCGCCCGGTATGAAAAAGCGCATGTCCGGCCCGGGCATGCGCTTTTCTAATAAGGCAGGGGTTTTGTTAGCTTTTCGGAGTTTGATCGTCTGCGAATTTCGTCAAAGCCGTCAGATGAAAAGCATCGTTACGACAAAAGCGAAGGCCGCACCGACCACTAGGACGTTGATGGATCGCGTCAATCCCATGTCTTCCTCCTCAGTCAGCCGTTAAATTTTATGTCGAAAATATGTCGTTTGGAAAGCAAATTCGATGCTGCGACGCGGCATGAGGTTGGTGCTTCGATTCAGATAATCGCGACAGTATTTTGATTTTACTATGAAAATTCCAGCCGCCTGCTAAGTGACGGGTTGTGAATAAGTATTAACATGCTGTGACCGAAGACCACTCGATGGAGCGGCCAATCATGTTGTGCGCGTTCGTGTGCCGTGTTTCATCCATGCATAGAGCCGGCCGTCGAGGACGAGCAGACCCGCGCCGATCAGCACCATGCCGGCGATCTCGGCGAAGCCAAGCCGCTCATCCAGGAACAGGAAGCCAAGCAGAAGTGCGCTTGGCGGCACCAGCAGTGTCACCAGTGAAGCATTCGTGGCGCCGGCAAGCGCCATGATGCGAAAGTAGAGAATATAGGCGAAAGCCGTCGACAGCAGTGCCAAGCCTAGAATAGCCGCGATCGCCGTCGCCGGCGGTGCCGCAAGAGACCAGGGTTGGTCAACGGTCACGGCGACCGGCAGCATGATCAGCGAGGAAGCGGTCAATTGACCGGCCGCAACGACGGGTGGGGCGATGCCCTTGAAGCGTTTGGCGTAGATGGCGGCAAAGCCATAGGAAATCGCCGCGAGGATTGGCAGGGACAATGCCCAGAAGGGAACCGAGCCGCCGGTGGTGACGCTTGGTCCGAGCAGCACTGCCGTCCCGATCAGTCCGGTGAAACAGCCGATGAGCTTCGCTGACGTGAGGCGTTCGTCGGTGGTCAGCTGGTTGCCGATCAGGACGGTCCAGATTGGTGTGGTTGCGTTGAGGATGGAGGCAAGACCGGCGCCCATCTGCGTTTGACCGAAGAAGATCAGGGTATGCGGCACGGCATTGTTGATGAGCCCCAGCAGGAGGAATTGCAGCCACTGGGTCCGTAATACCTGGTAGATGCCAAAGCGGCCGGCAAGGTAGAGATGCAGCGCCAGCGCCGCCAGAGACAGGCGCAGAAGAACGAGCGTAAAGGGCGGAACATGATGGACCGCAATACGGGCAAAGAAAAACGAGCCGCCCCAGATCAGCCCGAGCAACAGCAGCAGCCCCCAGGTCAAGGCGCTCATCCGGTTTTCGTTACTCATTGTCGTCTCCCCCGTTTCAGCCCATGTAACCCGGGAGAGGGCTGGGGTTCCACCCGTTTTCTGCTCGAATCCGCGGTAGTCGGCTTTCGAGGAGCTGGCGGAATTCCGCATAGCAAAAAGGCGGCTCGGAGCCGCCTTTTCGATAGGGATGCAAAAGAGGTCAAAGCGCGTTGAGCAGCGCCGTGGTTGCCCAGCCATCCGCCGGCATGCCGAGACGGAATTGTTCCTTCTGGATGGCGACGCGCGTACCGGAGCCGAGAATGCCGTCGATCTTGCCGACATCGTAGCCGCGGGCCACGAGCTTGGTCTGAAGCGCCTTCATGTCGACATCGTTCAGGCCTGCCTCAGGCGTGCCTTTGCTATAGGGCGGGGCACCGGCAAAGCGGGTGGCGAAGTAGGCGGCCGAGGTCGTGTAGATGAACGACTGGTTCCAGCCGAGATAAGTATTGTAGTTCGGATAGGTCAGGAAGGCAGGCCCTTTGCGACCCTGCGGCAGGATGAGAGCAGCGGGAAGGGAGCCGAAGCTCGTGTTGCCGTCGCGCGGGGTGACGCCGAGCTTGAACCAATCGCCAGCCGTCAGCGTGCCGCCGATGCCGGATTTTTCCCAGGGGAGATTGTCCGGGACTGTTACTTCCTGCAGCCAGGGCTGACCGCGCTGGAAGCCGAGATGCTGGAGGAATCGTGCTGTCGTCAGAATGACGTCAGGTGCGCTGGTCTTGAGGTTGACATGGCCATCGCCATCGCCATCCGTGCCATAAGCGATGATATCGGGGGGCAGCATCTGCGTCTGGCCGATTTCACCGGCCCATGCACCCGTGGTCGTTTCCGGATCAACATCGCCACGCTGCACCAGCTCGATCAGCGCAATCAGGCGCGGACGGAAGAAGTCCGGCCGGCGGCAGTCGTGCGAAAGGGTGACCAGCGCGTTGCGTGTGTTGAAATTGCCCTGAACGGCGCCGAAGTCCGTTTCCATGGCCCAGAAGGCGGTGATGACGCCGGGAGGAACGCCATAGTCCTTTTCGGCCTTGGCGAAGACATCGGCATACTGCTTCATCTTCTGGCGGCCGATGTCGAGGCGGCCCTGGCTGACGGTGCGCTGGGAAAACTCGAGGAAGGTCTGGCGGAAGACGCCCTGGCTGCGGTCCATGGCGAGAACCTTCTGGTCGATCTGCGCGCCAGCGAGCGTCTTGTCTGCGGCGGCTGCATCCGCGCCGTCAGCGATCGCCTCCGCCTTCACCCCGGCCAGGAATGCGGTGAGATCGCCACCACAGGCTACTTTTGGAGTGGCGTCGCTGCTAGCGGGCGGCACGGCTGCTGGAGCCGCACTTTGAGCCATCGCCGTACCGGTCATGGCTGAAGCGAAGAGCAACGCAAGAGCGCTGCGTCGAATGGTGTGACGATCCATGAGCGATCCTTCCCAGGTGATAGAATAGGGTCGCTTTCACAGAAGATTGTGACATAAGCAAGAGTGAAATGGGCTCAGTCTTAAGAATTTCCCTGCTTCTCTACTGCCGCCACCCAGTTTTGCCAGTTTTGCTCTGAGCCGCCGAAAACATTGATATCCGTCGGACCTTTGATGCCGGGTATGACGCCTGTCGAGGTATATTGCCAGAAGGCCCAGCTGCGATCCGCGTAGGTCTCTTTCGGGTGCTTGGCGACCGAACGGACCCAGAAGTGATAGTCCTTGAAGTAACCGACGAGATTTTCGCGATGGAAATCCACTGATGTATAGATGATCGGGCGCTTGCCGTAATAGGCCTGCAGGCGATCCATAAAGCGCTTGATCTCGCTGCGTACCGTTTCAGGAGCCGGCCTAGTCTTGCAGGTCGGGGAGCCCGGGTTCCATTCAACGTCGACGACGGGTGGAAGCGCCATTGTATCCTTCGGCACGTTGCGGATGAACCAATCGGCCTGTTCGTCGGCGGTGGAGCAGAAATAGAAGAAATGATAGGGCGCATGCAGAAGTCCGGCAGCGTTGGCTTCCTGCCAATATTCCGTAAAGCGCGGATCGATCCGGTCCTTACCCTCCGTCGCCTTGATGAAGACGAAGGCGACCCCCGACCCCTTCACCGCCTTCCAATCGATATCGCCCTGCCATTTGGAAACGTCGATGCCGTGGATGGGATGACGCTGCGGATGGTCGCGGCCGAAATCCTGCGGTTTCGTATCGCTGAACCTGGTCTTGGGAAGGGCAGCCGTCGAAAGGGCGTCATAGCCCGTCGTGCAGCCATTCAAGAAGAGGGCGAGCGGCAGTAGACATGCCAGAAGCCGGCGCATGCGTAACCCGTTATGGCGCGAGTGATCTTGCTGCCCCAAGGCTTGGCTTCCGTAATATGGTCCCCGAGAATCCGAAAGAGCGGCAGACCATGCCGTTGCCGGCTGGTCTTGCCACTTTATTCACCATATCAACGTAAAAAATGCGTTATCTTCAAGCAAATTCTTATGCTTGGCGTATTCTTTGACGGATTTTGCGCTGGAATCCGCCACCGCTCAGATGCCGGGCCTGCTAGCAACAGCGCGCCAGGCATAGCCGCGACCGATCCTTTCGGTCTTCACGGACATGCCGCGTACCTGGGCCTTGTCTTGAAGCACGGTCAGAAGGTCGGCGCGCGGATCGACGTGGAACCTCTTCAACCAACCCTTCAGAAGTGCCCTGAACCAGCGCGGCAGGCCTTCCTGCTGGCCGAAATCGACGATATGCAGTTCGCCGCCCGGAGCAACGGCATCGAGCGAAGCATCGATTGCGCTTTTCCAGTCCGGGATCATCGACAGCGCGTAGGAAATCATCACGCGGTCGAACCCGCCCACGCCGAAATCGGCGGGCGAAAAGGCAGTCGCGTCGGCAACGCGGAAATCCGGCATCTGCTGCAGACCACGGAAATTATTTCGCGCCGAAATCAGCATTTCCTGGGAGATGTCGAGGCCATAGAAGCGAGCGGAGGGGAAGCGGCGATAGGCGAGCAACATGTTGCGGCCGGTGCCGCAGCCCACTTCTAGGAAGGAGCCGCCGGCAGGCACATTCAGGTGCTCGATCGTGCGGTCACGCCCGAACAGGTAGTATTTGCGGGTCAGGTCATAGATGTGGCGCTGATAGCGGTACATGCCGTCCATCAGCTTGGCATGGTTGTTATCGCTGGTTTCTATGCCCGTATCCGCCTGGCTCACGCTTTTTTTCCATAAATGTGGAAGCCGCCGTAGATGGCCGAGCGATCGCGTGCATTGAGCTCCTGCGAACGCTCCTCGAAATAGACCCATTGGTCGCGGATCGCTGGAGAAAGACGACCCTCGATGATGCTCTTTTCGGCGGCCGTGCGGAAGATGACGCGGGCGCCTTCGCGCGCCGTACGGGTAATCTCGGCCCAGAGACTGTTGAGCTGCTCGTCCGTCATCCAGTCCTGCGCATCAAGCAGGACATAGCGATCGCGCGAGGCGGCCGGCTTCGAGGCCAGAAGCTCGGTGAAATTGGCGTGATGCACGTCGACGCGGTCGGCATTGGCGCGGATTGCGGCATAGTGCTCCGGCTTGAGATAGGTCGGCAGTGGACCCTGATGCTGGGCGGCGTAGCGACGCGCGAACGCCTGCCAGGCAAAATAGTTGTCGCGCATCGGGAAATGACAGGCGAGCTTTTCAAGACGGTGCTTCAGCACGGCAGAAATGGAATCGTCGCCTGCAAGGCTTGCGAGTTCGTCATATTGCTGCGGCGGAATGCCGAGACCGAAGAGCGAGCTTTTGCGGCCAAGCAGCCAGCGAACGGCCCGCTTATCAAAGATCGGAGCGATTTCTTCGTCGAAGAACTGGCGCTGTTCGCGCATGGTGCGGGCTTGCGTCATCTTGTCGAGACGAACGCCATTCAGGCGCGCCAGCACATGGGCCGCGCCGATGAAGCGGCCGAGAAGGCCGGTCTTGTAGATATTGCGATTGAAGACTGTGATCCGGCGGCGGCCATAGAGGTCGCGACCGTCCCAATAGCTGGAGGTCGCCGCGTCGAGGCGCGATGCGATGAACTGGTCGTAGGCCTGGCTGTTGGCGGTAACGCCCGGGGTGCCGAAGAAGCGCACCAGGTCTGCATGGCCGGGTAATAAGCGGAAGGCTGCGAGCTTCAGCTTGTTGAGTGCGATGTGATGACGGTTCAGGTCAACGACATCGATCGAGGCAGGGTTCTGCGAGAGATAGGCGAGCATGTTGCAGCCGCCGGAACCGATGGTGACGATGCGGTGATGCGGCTGAAGCTCCATCGCTTCCATGTCGACATCCGGATCCTCCCAGATTTGCGGATAGACGAGGCCCGAGAACAGCATTCCGAAGAGGCGCTCGGAGAGGCCGGCCTTGGACAGCGCCTTATGCTGCAGGAGAGCGTCCTTGAGTTTCCGGTTCTTTTGGAGACCGGCATCCGGGGCGAATTCCGTCATCTGAGTCTTGTCACCAATTTGTGAGGTTCAGGGCGTGTAACCCGGCAATGCTACAGTCTGATGACGCGGGCTGTTGGCAGATCAGGCGGAAAAGCACCCTTGCACATATTTAAGGTGCCGCAATCATCATAGGCCTTTCATATTGCTGCGTTTCCTGATTGTCTCCACGTACCTTTTGGAGGGCGTGTGACATGCGTTTGATATCGAGAGTGATCGGGGCTCTTATTGTTTTGCTGCTGATCATTGTCGCCGGCGGAGCCGTCTGGCTTTCCCTTTATCCGCCGGAATTGCTCAAGGTTGGCGATGGCTATGCCGCAAAGATGGTCTGCTCGAACACGTTCGTGGCAAAACGCGATCCGGACAAGGTGCTGGAAGAAGACGTGCAGGCCCCCGGCAATCCTGCGCTGAAACTCATCCGCGTTTCCGTCGATCGCGACGAAGGTGTCGTGACCGCCCGTTTCCTTGGTTTGTTTGCGCCCAATTATGCGCTTTATCGCGGTGCGCTCGGCTGTACGACGGTTCCCGACGGCGATTTGCAGGGAGCGCGCAGTGCCGTCTTCCTGAACAAGATCAAGGCTCCGAAGAGTGATGCGTTATGGCCGGATGGGGATGTGGTCAACGTCGGTCAGGACGAGCAGGGGGCGAAGCTTGCCAATATCGTCACGAATCCGGATCTCGCCGGCCCGGCCATGCGGGCGATCGTGGTCGTCAAGGACGGGCATATCGTCGCCGAGACCTATGGCGACGGCTTCAGCAAGGCGACACCTCTCATCGGCTGGTCGATGACGAAAACCGTCAATGCCGCCATCATCGGTCGCCTGATGCTGGCGGGGCGTATGTCTTTCGACGATCAAAACCTTTTGCCGCAATGGAGCGCGGACGAGCGCAGGAACATCAAGCTCAGCGATCTCCTTGCCATGGAAAGCGGTCTTGTCTTCAACGAGTCCTATGGCAGCGTGTCCGATGTGACACGCATGCTCTATCTCGATCCGGATACGACCAGCGTTGCGGCCGGTGCGCGTCAGGTCGCAGCGCCAGGCGAGCGCTTCAGCTATTCGAGCGGTACGTCAACCCTGCTTTCGCGCCTTTGGATGAATCGGTTGCCCAATCTGAGTACCGCCATCTCCTATCCGCGAGAAGCGCTTTTCGGACCGCTCGGCATGTACAGCGCCGTTTTGGAGGCCGATGAGCGCGGGACCTTTGTTGGCAGTTCCTATCTTTACGCCAATGCTCGCGACTGGGCGCGTTTCGGTCAGTTCCTGCTTCAGGACGGCGTCTGGAACGGGCATCGGTTGCTTCCTGAGGGTTTCGTCGGCGCCATGCGCACGCCGACAAAGGCGTCGGAAGGCGTCTATTCTCAGGTTCAGGCCTGGCTTGCAGGTCCGGGCGGCTCGAATGCGCAATACGGTCTGCCCGCAGATACGTTCTGGATGAGCGGCCACGACGGCCAGACGGTAGCCATCGTTCCGTCCGCCAATCTCGTTGTCGTGCGGATGGGATTGACGCCGGCCTGGGCGGACTACCGGCCGCAGATCCTGCTGAAACGGATCATGGATGTGATAAAGCCGGCCTCGAACTAGGGCGGGTCCAGGAGCGTTGGCCGCGGTTTTGCCGGGAATTGGGCAAAGACGAAGAGATCGGACGGTTCGGCGCTTCGATGAGACGCTGAACCGTTCCAAGCCGGCTTTCAAAATGCCTTGATGAAATCAGTAATTGCCGTTGGCGACATCTGTCAGGCCCTTGCGCTTGGCATCGTAATAGTAGCCACGTGCATAAAGCTGGACGGCATTGCTTTCCTTGTTTGCAGCCTTGCTGTCTGCCGTCATCCAGGCGCCGCGCAGATATTTTGCGGCGTATTTGATGTTGGTTTCGGCATCGAGCAGGCCGGACGCCGGGCCTTGGTAACCCATGGACTTGGCCGTATTGTACTTGATCTGCATCAGACCGAAATATCCGGCCCGGTTATAGGCCTTCGGATTATAGCGGCTCTCGCGGTGAACAACGCGATGGATCAGCGATTCCGGGATTTCATAGAGCTTGGCATATTTCTGGATGAGCTTTGAGACGTAGCTCTTTTCCTCGGCCGGCACATCTGAATCATAGTTGGAGGTCGTCGTCGTCACCACTGCGGGAACGACGGTCGGGCCGCTGCTGTCGAAATTGAAGTCATAATGCATGCGGTTGTCCACATAGCGCGGCTGGCCGATCTGTGCCGGCGTCGCGAAAGCGACTTCGGCCTGCGCTTCGGATCCCGGACGCGGCGTCGGCACGGCAACCTGAATGGCGGCAATATCCGACGTCATCGGAATGGTCGGTTCACCTTGCGCGACGGAGGCCGAGACCGGCGTCAGGGCGGCATCGCCGGGGCGTGCCGGATTGGGCATGGGGATTGCGACCACGGAAGGCACGAGCGGCACGTCGGATGCGGCATAGGCCGCGGCTGTCGTGGTATTGGCGGCGGGTGCACCGGTTGCCGCGGCAATTGCGATCGTTCCCTGGTTAGGCGCATTTGCCGCCGGGGTACCGAAACGCGCTTGCGCCGCATCAATCTGCTGCTGGTTCACGGCGCCGGGGGCGGCGTTGACCGAGCCTGGGGCAACGCGGCCGGATTTTGCCAGGGCCACCTGTTGCTGCGGCTGCCGCGGGCCGATGAATGTCGGCGCTACTGCGGCCATTGCCGGGCCGCCCGTAGACGAGGCAGCGCCGGTTGCGGTCAGGGTCGTATTCGGATGCGGCACGTTGGTGTGTGCCGACGGGAGTTCTGCCTGAGACGTCTGCTGCTGAGTGCTTGCGCACCCGGCAAGAGCGCCGTACATCATTGCCGAAAAGGCAACGCTGCGCTTCAGGCTGGGAAATCCGATCGCTACCATTCTGTCACTTTCGAAAAGCCAAACCTAATTTCGATGTAATTCGGCCACAGGACCGCCAAATTCGGTCACAGGATCGATAAAATTATGAATCCCCATTAACCTATCCGTGATCGGCCCGCAACCCTGCACAGCCTCAGGCGGCCATCCGGCGGTATCCGGCGGTCACGGCACCGGCGGCAATCAACAGGGTACCACCCGTTCTGTTGACCGCGCGTTGCACGCTTGCCTTGCGGATGAAGCCGCGCGCCATGTCGGCGACGAACACG
This sequence comes from Rhizobium sp. BK289, assembly GCF_014193575.1. Classification (NCBI taxonomy): domain Bacteria; kingdom Pseudomonadati; phylum Pseudomonadota; class Alphaproteobacteria; order Hyphomicrobiales; family Rhizobiaceae; genus Rhizobium; species Rhizobium sp. BK289. The sequence goes on along the minus strand of NZ_JACHZO010000002.1, from coordinate 458,371 downwards.
TAAATGAGCGAGTTCAGGGCCGCCAACGTGAGGAAGGTCGCCTCCAAAATAAGCGTTTGCGCAAGAAATGGCTTCGACAGGTCGAGAAATTGCGGCACGAAGGCGATGAAGAACACAATGCTCTTCGGGTTGAGTGCCGTTACAACATATGCGTGCAGCATGATTTTTAATGGTTTTTCCTCGGGTAGATTGTCATTGTCGCCCAGCGGACCCGTAACGATCGGCGCTCTCCACAGCTTGATTCCGAGGAAAACGAGATAGGCGGCGCCGATCAGCTTGAGAATCGTGAACAGTGCCGCCGAAGTGGCGAGAAGGGCTCCGAGGCCAGCCAGGGAAGCGGTCATTGCCGTAAAATCGCCCAAAGTGACACCGGTCACGGTGGCCAGGGCCGTCTTACGCCCGTGGCCCAGCGCATAGGATATGACAAGGAGAATGGTCGGACCCGGGATGGCCAGCATGATGCAGGACGCGGCGGCGAAAGCGAGCCAGGTTTCGATGGACATAGAATCCTCCTCTATTCCTCTTCCGCCGCCAGCAAAGACACCGGATTTGCGATCCGTCAATCCGCTTGATCGCAGATCAGGCCGCTTGATCATCGATCAGGCCGCCTGATTGTGAATTCAGTCCGATTGATCGTCGATCAATCAGGCTTGTGTATATTTCTGCCCGATATGGTCCATCACGTCGGCGAACCATGGCTGGGTGATGTCGAATGCCTTGCCGCCCTTGATGCGGGGGAATTCGATGGCACGCAGCTTGCCGCCCTGTCCTTCGTCATGGCCGGTGACGCCAGATACCTTGTTGAGCGCACTTTCCACCGCAAGATCGACCATGCCCTGGATCAGGCGGAGATCCTCGCCATTTGCGGGGGCGGAGCGTGCGAAATAGCCCGACTTCTGCACCATGGAGCGTTCGGCGCCGATAATCGCTGCGAACTGCTTCTGGAACCAGCCGCCGACATTGATCGTATCGATCTTCACGTGGCCGAAAGCATCGCGCTTGACGGTTTCTCCGGCCGCCTCGCGTTCGGCGACGATGGCTTCGAGACCTGCGCCTTCCGATACGAACAGCGTCACCTGGCCGGTCTTCTCCATGATGGCGCGCAGACGTTCGCCTTCCGCTTCGATGTCGAACAGCATTTCCGGCAGATAAAGGCCGTCGATGCGCTTCAATTCGGCATTCATCATGAAGCCGTCGACATATTCGTTGGCGCTGCTCTTCTGGATATAGGCGCGCGCCGTTGCGGCCGTCAGCCAGCCGCAGTGGCGGCCCATCACTTCATGAATGACCAATGTGCGCGGCGCGGCAGTCTGTTCGTTGCTGACGTTATCGAAGAAATGCGCGCCGACCTCGGCTGCCGTCCAGGCGCCAAGAGACTGACGGATCGGCACCACATCGTTATCAACAGTCTTCGGCAGGCCGACGACGGTCAGATCATAGCCGTTGGCGCCGAGATAGGCGGCAAGGTCCGCCGCTGTGGTATTGGTGTCGTCGCCGCCGATCGTGTGAAGGATGGTGATGCCGTCGGAAGCCAGTCGCTCGGCTGCGACGCGCAGCGGGTTTTCGCCTTCCTTGACCAGACCGCGCTTGACGCAATCGGCAATGTTGGTGAGCTTGACGCGGCTGTTGCCGATCGGCGAGCCGCCATAGCGGTGCAACAGATAGGCCTGTTCGCGCATGGTCGCGGTCACTTCGATGCTGTCTCCGAGCAGCACACCCTGATAGCCGGAACGATAGGCGATGATGTCGAGATCAGGTGCCACGTCGCTGTAGCGCTGGATCAGCCCGCCAACCGCGGAAGAAAGGCAGGGTGCCAATCCGCCGGCGGTGAGCATTGCGACTTTCTGTTTGGCCATGGAGATCCTCCTTGCAGTCAAGCTGCTTCATTTCAATGGTTGCGGTGGGAATGGATGCGACAGGCAGGCATGGGTGTAAAGTAAAGAATTTAAGAAATTCGCGGTTTGTTTTGCCGCTGGAGGGCAGATCGTGCACAATTGGATGAGGTGCGACGTCCGCAATCATTACCAAATTGTGAAAAGAGTTTTCCGCCTTGCGACGAATGGACTGCTTGCAATGGCAACCATAATTTGATCAAGGTGTTCTACTGTTTAGAGGCCGTTGGAACCACCATGTCGTTTTGGGAAAAATTGCTGAATGCTATCGGTAGCACTGCCGGCAATGCCCTGTCCGCGGTGGTCGAGGCTATTCGCACCGTGTTCGAAGGCGATCCGGAAACCCGACGCAAAGTGGCCTTTTCCGTCGCCATCATCGCGCTTTCGGCCAAGATGGCGAAGGCTGACGGCGTGGTGACGGAAAACGAAATCAATGCGTTTCGCGAGATATTCGAATTTCCTCCCGACCAGGCCAAGAATGTCGCACGTCTTTATAATCTGGCGCGTCAGGACGTCGCCGGTTACGAGGCCTATGCGGAGCGACTGGCCTCGCTTTGCGAGACCTGCACGAAGAATTGCCCGGTGCTGGAAGACGTGCTGGACGGGCTATTCCATATCGCCAAGGCCGACGGCTTGATCCATGAGAAGGAAATGGCCTTCCTTCAGCATGTCGCCGAAATCTTCCACATGAGCGAGCAGCGGTTCGAACAGATCATGGCCCGCCATGTGAGTGCTGGCGGCCGCGATCCCTATAAGGTGCTCGGCGTATCGCGGCAGGACGATTTTCCGACAATCCGTCGCCGCTACCATGGCCTCGTCTATGAGAACCATCCGGATCGCCTCGTGTCGCGAGGGGTTCCCGAAGAGTTTCATGCCATTGCCAACGAGCGCATGGCAGCCCTGAATGCGGCTTATGCCGAGATCGAGAAAGAACGCCGCGCCGCATGAGTGCATTTAAGGCCGATTTCGCTCGCGCCCATGTGCAGCCTTCGCCGAACCATGGGGAGAGGCGGGATGGACGGCGGCCCGACATCATTCTTCTGCATTATACCGGCATGGGCACGGCCGAGGGCGCGCTCGATTGGCTCTGTCGCCCGGAGAGCCAGGTGTCGAGCCACTATTTCGTTTTCGAGGACGGCCGCATCGTTCAGCTCGTTCCGGAAGAGCGCCGCGCCTGGCATGCGGGCAAGAGCTCCTGGCATGGCGATATCGATATCAATTCGCGGTCGATCGGCATCGAGATCGCGAATGCCGGCCATCCGGGCGGACTGCCGGATTTTCCCGACGCGCAGATCGAAGCAGTCGTCGAACTGTGTCGCGATTGCGGCCAACGCTGGGCAATCGCGCCGGAACGCGTGCTCGGACACTCCGACGTGGCACCCGTGCGAAAGGTGGATCCGGGCGAGAAATTCCCTTGGGCGGAGCTGGCTAAGGCAGGGGTGGGACATTGGGTGGAACCGACGCCGATCACCGGCGGAAGGTTCTTCCAGAAGGGCGATGTCGGTCAACCGATCGAAGCGCTGCAGTCCATGCTCTCACTTTATGGCTACAGTACTGAAATAACAGGGGAATTCTCAGAGAAGCTGAAGGGGGACGTGGAAGCCTTTCAGCGTCATTTCCGCCAGGAGCGTGTGGATGGCATTGCCGATTTTTCCACGATCGATACGCTTCATCGCCTCCTGTCCGCGCTGCCTCGCTATTCGTAGCCTTTTGCCGGCACCGGCTATGTTTATAGCCGGCTATTGATGTGAAAATGCGTAACTCCCTGCTACGCCACATCTTTTCCCTATTATCTCCGCATTGCATTGGTCTAACGACGCTCGCTGAACGGCGGTCGCGCCGTCTGGGTTTGTGTGTCGCGCGGCCGTAGACGACTAATGGGGACTGTGCATTCCGGCGGCTCTTTTTGCCTCCAGCCGGACGTGATGGCTTGTGCTGTCCGCGGTCCCGCCCCTGGAGACAAAAGACTACATGAAAAATTTGATTGTTGCGGCTGCAGCATGCGTGGGCGTGCTGCTGGCGGGATATGATTGCGCCTTTGCGGGCCAGCGTGACGCAAGGCAGAAAACGCTTCCACTCAAGATCGTCAGCCGCACCACCGGCTTTCCGATGCCAAACGTTCCCGCCGAATTGCGTGATGCAGAAACCTCCTTCGCACGACAAAATCGTTATACCGGCCTAATTGCCAAATATGCCAAGCAGAACGGCGTTGCAGTCGAACTGGCGACCGCCGTCATCAAGATCGAAAGCAATTTCAATCCGAAAACCCGGGGTAGTGCAGGCGAGATCGGCCTGATGCAGATCAAGCCGGCAACGGCGCGGCTGATGGGATATTCCGGAGGAACCAAGGGGCTCTACGATCCCGAGACGAACATCAAGTTCGGCATGAAGTACCTGGCCATGGCGCAGGATCTCGGCGGCGGTCAGACCTGCAATACCATCCTCAAATACAATGCGGGTCACGGCGCCACGCGCATGAACCCGATCTCGAAACGTTATTGCGGCAAGGTGCTGGCGCTTCTGGACTGACGTTATCCGAGCCAGGAATTGCGGAGTAGGGCGGAATCGTCTTCCATGCTATCGAACCACTGTTGTTCACGAGGATCATAGCATGGCAGCGGATTTCAGGTTCATCGTCGTCGGCAGGGGTATGATGGGGGCAGCTGCTGCCCGCCACCTGGCCAGGCAGACCGACGGCATTGCCGTCATCGGGCCGGATGAACCCGAACATCGCGCCAGTCATCAGGGCGTCTTCGGCAGCCATTACGACGAGGGCCGCATCACCCGGACGATCGATCCCGATGCCGATTGGGCCCGCCTGGCGAACCGTTCGATCAGCCGCTATGCGGAAATCGAACGGGATAGCGGCATCCAGTTCTATGCGTCGGTCGGCTGCCTTGTTGTAGGGCCGGAGCGGGGTGGTGAAATAGCTTATGTCGGTGATGTCGTAGAAGCGGCCAGGCGGCTCGGCGTTCAAACGGAAGTCCTCGGCGACGCGGAACTCGAGAAGAAGTTCCCTTTCTTCTCGTTCGCATCGGGAAGCGAAGGTGTCTTTGAACCGCGTGGGGCAGGCCATATCAGTCCGCGCCGGCTGGTGAAGGCACAGTCCCTGCTGGCGGAAAAAGCCGGCGCCCGCATCATCAAGCAGACGGCATTATCGATCCGCGACGAGGGTGGTCTGGCGGTCGTCACGACAGCGGAGGGCGAGACTTTCAGCGCGGAAAAAGTCCTCCTGGCCGCCGGAGGTTTCTCCATTGCGGAGAATCTCTTGCCGCGGCCCGTTGAGATGAAGGTTTATGGCCGCACGGTTACTTTCTTCGAGGTGAGCGAGACGGAATCCGAAGCCTTTTCCGGCATGCCGTCGCTGATATCGAAGGCAGCTGATGATGTGGAGAGCATCTATATGCTGCCGCCGATCCGCTATCCGGACGGCAAATATTACATCAAGATCGGCGGCGATCCCGATGATCTTCAATTCGAGACCGAGGCGGAATTGCGTGCCTGGTTCCGTACAGCCGGCCGCGATAAGGCACGCGAGCATCTGGTGCGGATATTCCATGGGCTCGTTCCCGGCGTGAGGCGGCCACCGGCCTTCACCAATTCCTGTGCCGTCTCCTATTCGCCAACGAGCTATCCCATGATCGGTTATACCTCTTCGCCGCGTGTTGCGATTCTGACTGGCGGATGTGGCATGGCTGCAAAGAGTTCCGACGAAATTGGTAGGCTGGGGGCGGAACTGCTGCTCGCAGGCCGAATCAAGGACGAAGGCTACGGCACGGATTTCTCAGCGCATTTCCGCAATTGACATCCAGCGCCCACGAGGCCGCATATTTCGATGGCAATTGCGGTCGGTCTCGGTTAATGAGCCAGTGCCAGTTGGCCGGGCAGCCGCGCTTCATCAATGCTGAAAGGCGATGGGGTGAGGAAAGTCCGGGCTCCACGGAAACACGGTGCCGGATAACGTCCGGCGGGGGCAACCTCAGGGAAAGTGCCACAGAAAGCAAACCGCCCGGCCTTGCGCCGGGTAAGGGTGAAAGGGTGGGGTAAGAGCCCACCGCGTCTCTGGCAACAGCGACGGCACGGAAAACCCCACCGGGAGCAAAACCGAATAGGGATGACACGGGGCGCGCAAGCGCTCCAGCCTGTTTCCGGGCCGGTCATCCGGGTGGGTTGCAAGAGGCGTCGCGCAAGCGCCGTCCCAGATGAATGGCTGCCACGTTCCGGCCTCGGCCGGAGCCATACAGAACCCGGCTTACAGGCCAACTGGCAAATCATCACGCCTGCGGGAGGAAAGGCGCGCTCCCGCTTTCCGCAAATAATTTCGAGAGTGGCGACGTGCCCGGATTTCCGGGGTTTGCGGCCCTGGCAGGCGGGGCGTTTCGCCTGTGAAAACAATCCGTTTCGGGACGTTGGTTGAGGCCGATCCTAACCTTTCGTTAAACTTAACGGCTTATGAATATTCAGGCTGCGGCCACGTGTGACGTGGCTTCATCCCATTGACGCCCATATGGTCCCATGGTATCCCAAAAGAACACTGCACAAGGGCAAATCAGAGCCCAATCATCGCAAAGCCATGATTGCTCCCGTTCTGGGGGTGTCGAAGGGGTGTCGGCCCTTTCGGTTTGCGAAGCTGTGTCCGATTTTGGCTGTGCCTGTAAGCGAGTAGCGGCTTACGGGTCATGGGGGACGGGTGTTTCGCGTCATGAACCGCTTCCTGTCAAATGCGACCAACCGGATCGATTCCAAGGGGCGGGTTTCCGTGCCGGCGGCGTTTCGTTCCGTGCTGGCCGACCGCAATATCCAGGAGCTGTACTGCTTTCAGGATTTTGTGTTTCCGGCGATCAGTGTCGGCGGTCTCGATCTGCTCGATCGCTTCGAGCGGCAGATTGTAGCAGACGATCCGTTTTCGCCGGCGGCGAACCAGATGTCGCTCCTCATTCATGGGGGCGGGGTCTTTATGAAGCTCGACGCCGAAGGGCGGCTGATGGTCACGGATTTCATTCGCGACTTTACCGGAATAGCAGGCGAAGTGACCTTTGTCGGTCGGGCGGATCATTTTCAATTGTGGCAACCGGAGGCCTTTCTGGCCTTGCAGGCGCAGGCACGAGAGGAGCGCAGGCTGGCGGGCAGGCGCTCGGAATAGAGCGGGGAAGCGGAATGGCGGCGAATTCAGGCGGAGGTTCTTCTGATGCCGGTGGCGGACCGGTTCGTCACATTCCGGTTCTCCTTTCCGAGGTGCTTGACGCGCTCGCTCCGGCGCCCGGCAAGGTCATTCTTGATGGAACGTTCGGGGCTGGCGGCTATACCTCAGCCATTCTTGCCGCCGGCGCCGATGTGATCGCGCTTGATCGCGATCCGACGGCGATCGCGGCGGGGCAGGCGCTCGTTTCGGCCCATGCCGGTCACCTCAATCTCATCCAATCGCAGTTTTCCCGGCTGGCCGACCATGCGCCGGCAGCTGGCCTCGATGGCGTCGTGCTCGATATCGGCGTTTCCTCCATGCAGATCGACGAGGCTGAGCGCGGCTTTTCCTTCAACAAGAACGGTCCGCTCGACATGCGCATGTCGGCCAGCGGCGTGTCGGCTGCCGATGTCGTCAATCGCGCCAAGCTCGCCGATCTCATTCGCATCTTTGTGTTCCTTGGCGAGGAAAAGCAGGCCCCGCGTATCGCGCATGCGATCGAGAAGCGGCGTGCGGAAGCTCCTTTCGTGACCACCCGCGATCTCGCTGGGTTGATCGAGGTTGTGACGCCGCGAAAGGCGAAGGACAAGATTCATCCCGCAACGCGGGTCTTTCAGGCCTTGCGCATTTTCGTCAATGACGAGCTCGGTGAGCTGGCCCAGGCATTGTTTGCGGCCGAGCGCGTTCTCAAGCCGGGCGGGCGCCTCGTCGTCGTGACCTTTCACTCGCTGGAAGACCGGATCGTCAAGAAGTTTTTTGCCGATCGTTCGGGCCGTGCTGCCGGGTCGCGCCACATGCCGATCGTGAATGAGCGGCCTGCCACCTTCGAGCCGGTCGGCAAGTCGATGATCTCCGCGAGCGATGCCGAGGCAGAGGTCAATCCACGAGCTCGCTCGGCCAAGCTGCGCGCGGGGCTTCGCACCGCCGCCCCAGCCGAAGCTGCCGATTTCTCGATCTTCGATCTGCCCAATCTCGCCAGTCTCGGAAAGCTCGGAGGTTGAGATGCTGAAGACTTTTGACATCGTGCTGATCGGCGTCATGACGGCCATGGCCAGCGTGACCTATACGATCAAGCATCGGGCCGAGCTGAAGCTGGAAGAGGTTCGCCGTCTCGAATCCGAGATCAAGCTCGAGAAAGACACGATCGAGCTTCTGAAGGCGGACTGGGCGCTGGTCTCGCAGCCGAACCGTCTTGAAAAGCTCGTCAACGCCTATAGCGGCGAGCTACAGCTGCAGCCGACGCTCTCGACCGCGATCGTCCAGCCGAGTGAGATGCCGATGCTGCGCTCGCAGCTTCCGCCGCCGACGGTGACGGCATCCAACGATCCAAAGAGCGGCAAGCCCGTCAAGGGCAATGCATCTATAGCCTCTAAGAACGGCGATACGACCGACGCGCAGATCAGGAAGGCGATTGCGGATGTGGCCGCCGCTCCGGCGCCGCGGCCGAAGGCGCCCGCCTTGGTGAAGCGCAAGAAGCCAGACATCGACAATATCGCAACGGGATCGGTGGACGAATAATGTCTTTTCTTTCTCGCATCATGGTTCTGAAGAGCAAGGCGCACTTCTCCACCGACGGCAACAATCGACCGAGCGATGGTTTTTCGCGCTCGACCTTCGAAGGTGCGCGCAAGCGCAAGGCGACCCAGGCCAGGAGCCGCGTCGTTCTGCTGGTGGCCAGTTTCATCGCGGTCTATTGCGTGATCGGTGCTCGTCTTGCCCAGTTCGCCATGACGCCGCCGGATACGACGTCAAGCATTTTGCCGCCGGATCGCCTCATGGCGTCGCGGCCCGACATCGTCGATCGCAATGGTGCCCTTCTGGCAACTGACATCCGGACCGTATCGCTGTTTGCCGAGCCGAACAAAATCATCGACCCGGATGAGGCCGTCGAGGAGCTGCGCAAGGTCCTGCCGGATCTCGATGCCAAGTCCACCTATAAGAAGCTTTCGGTGAAGAGTTCGCATTTTGCCTGGCTGCGCCGCCAGCTGACGCCGAAACAGCAGAGCCAGATCCTGGCGCTCGGCATTCCCGGCATCGGATTCCGCCCGGAAAAGCGCCGCTTCTATCCCGGCGGTTCGACCGCTGCCCATATTCTCGGCTACGTCAATATCGACAACCGCGGCGTTGCCGGCATGGAGAAGTATATCGACGACCAGGGGCTCGCCGATCTCGCCGCCGCAGGCATGACCAACGACCAGCCGCTGCAGCCGGTGAAGCTCTCCATCGATCTGCGCGTGCAGGATATCGTCCATGATGCGGTCGTCAACGCCGTCAAGAATTTCCAGGCGAAGGGCGCCGGCGCGGCAGTGATCAATGTCCACACGGGCGAAGTGCTCGCCATGGCGTCCGCGCCCGATTTCGATCCGAACTACCCGAACGAAGGTGCCGCCGAAGGCTGGCTCAATCGCATGACGAACGGCACGTTCGAAATGGGATCGACCTTCAAGACCTTTACCATGGCCATGGCATTCGATTCCGGCAAGGTCACGCTGCGTGACGCTTTCGACGCTACCAATCCGATCCGTATCGGCGGCTTCACCATTAAAGATTTCCACGGCCAGCATCGCGTGCTGACCGTTCCGGAAATCTTCCAGTATTCGTCGAACATCGGCACCGCGAAGATCGCCGATCTCGTCGGCATCGACGCGCACAAGGAGTTCCTCACCCGCATCGGCTTGCTTACCAAGATGCAGACCGAATTGCCCGAGGTGAAGATGCCGACACAGCCGCGTGTCTGGAAGAAGATCAATTCGATCACGATCTCCTTCGGTCATGGCGTCTCCACGACGCCGCTGCAGACAGCCGTTGCCGGTGCAGCGCTCGTCAACGGCGGCAAGCTGATCGAGCCGACTTTCCTGCCTCGCAGCCGCGAGCAGGCCGATGAGATTGCCAAGCTCGTCGTTAAGAAGAGCACGAGCGACAACGTGCGCTTCCTGCTGGATTTCAATGGTTCGAAGGGATCGGGCCGTGCTGCCCGCGTACCGGGTTACGATGTCGGCAGCAAGACCGGCACGGCCGACAAGGTCGTCAACGGCCGGTACTCCAATACGCTGAATTTCAATACCTTCATGGCCGCGTTCCCGATCGACGATCCGCAATACATCATCATGACCTTCTGCGATGAGCCGAAGACCGGTGAGCATGGCGGCACCATCTCGGCCTACACCGCAGCGCCGATCGCGCGTGACATTATCGCCCGGGCGGCACCGATCCTCGGCATCCAGCCAAGTTTTGGAAACGGCAACTCGGCCTTGCTGGTGTCTTATTAAGCGTGAAAGAATACACACGTCGATTCGCGAGGGGCGGACTGATCGAGAAGGCGAAAAGTACATTCGATGAATTTGCGGGACATTGCCGGAAATGGATTTCCGGAACTCAACACACAGATTGGCGGGACGCTTGGCGATCTTGAGATAATCGGAATTTCCGCCGACAGCCGGAAGGTGTCGCCTGGCATGGCTTTCGTCGCTGTGGCCGGTACCAAAGCTGATGGGGCGAGCTTTATCGCCGATGCCGTTGCGCGCGGGGCATCGGTCGTGGTTGCGGGTCATGGGGCCGATGCCGGCAGCGTACCCGTGCTCTCGGTTTCCGAGCCGCGCCGTTTTCTTGCCGTCTCGGCGTCGCGCTTCTACGGACGGCAGCCGGAAACGATGGTGGCGGTGACGGGGACCGCGGGCAAGACCTCCGTTGCCTCCTTCACACGTCAGATCTGGGCCTATGCCGGTCATCCGGCTGCCATGATCGGCACGACCGGCGTTGTTTCGCCGACCCGCAACGAATATGGCGCCCTGACGACGCCCGATCCGGTGTCGCTGCACAAGCTGCTGGCCGAACTCGCCAACGAAGGTGTCACGCATGCGGCCATGGAGGCTTCCAGTCACGGCCTCGATCAGTTCCGGCTCGATGGCGTGAAGCTCGCTGCTGCTGCCTTCACCAATCTCGGCCGTGATCACATGGATTACCATCCGACAGTCGAGGATTATATGGCCGCCAAGATGCGGCTGTTTAGGGATTTGCTGCCGAAGGGTTCGCCGGCCGTGATCTTTGCCGATGATGCCTGGTCGGCACAGGCCATCGCCGCCGCCGGCGAGGCAGGGCAGGATGTGCGTACCGTCGGACGCAAGGGTGATTTCCTGACGTTGAAGCGCGTCGAGCATTTCCGCCACAAGCAGATCGCCGAGGTACATGTCGGCGACGATATCTTCGAAGTTCATATCCCGTTGGCCGGGGATTTCCAGATCGCCAATGCGCTTGTTGCCGCTGGCCTTGCCATTTCGACCGGGGTCGCGGCGCCGATCGCCATGGCGGCACTGGAAAAGCTCGTTGGCGCATCCGGTCGCCTGGAGCTTGTCGGTCACACGCATGACGGTGCGCTGGCCTATGTCGACTACGCTCACAAGCCCGATGCGCTCGAGAACGTTCTGAATTCGGTGCGGCCGTTCACGACGGGCCGTGTCATCGTCGTCTTCGGTTGCGGCGGCGATCGGGATCGCGGCAAGCGCCCGATCATGGGCGAGATTGCCTGCCGTCTCGCCGATGTCGTCGTCGTTACCGACGACAATCCGCGATCCGAGGATCCGACAACGATCCGCGCGGAGATCATGGCGGCGGCCAGCTGTGCGATGGAGATCGGCGATCGCGCCGAAGCAATCCGCACGGCGGTTGGCATGCTGACATCCGGCGACACGCTGATCGTCGCCGGCAAGGGGCATGAGGAAGGTCAGACGATCGGCAGCGTGACGCTGCCGTTCTCCGATCATGCCGAATTGCGCAAAGCATTGGAGGAGTTGAAGTCTTGAGCTGGTTATGGACAACTGAGGATCTGATCGCTGCAATCTCGGGCCGCTTCGTCGGATCGCTGCCTGAGGGCATTACGGGCATTTCCATAGACAGTCGTTCCATCCAGCCGGGCGAAGCCTTTTTTGCCATCAAGGGCGATCGTGTCGATGGCCATGATTATGCCAATATCGCCATGGCGAACGGCGCCGCTTTCATCGTGATTAGTGAGGCACGGCTGCCGGCCATGGGCAGCCTGGCTGTGCCGAAGGTAGTCGTGGATGACGTCTTGGCGGCGCTTGCACGGCTCGGTGCCGCCGCCCGCAAGCGTACACAGGCCAAGATCATCGCCGTCACGGGTTCGGTCGGCAAGACGACGACCAAGGAGATGCTGCGCCGGGCGCTGACGCCTTCTGGCAAAGTGCATGCCTCCGTTGCTTCCTTCAACAATCACTGGGGCGTGCCGCTGACATTGGCCCGCATGCCCGAAGACACCGATTTCGGCGTTTTCGAAATCGGCATGAACCACCCCGGTGAAATTCGCCCGCTGGTCAAGATGGTGCAGCCGCATGTGGCGATCATCACCACGATTGCCCCGGCACATCTCGGCAATTTCAACAGCATCAGTGAAATCGCAGCCGCGAAGGCGGAAATTTTCGAGGGTGTCGTGCCGGGCGGCCATGCCATTCTCAATCACGACAGCGATCAGTTCGAGATGCTGGAACATGCCGCATTGGAGGCAGGCATCGAGCATGTGCACAGTTTCGGCCAGCATGCGAAGGCCGATGTGCGCCTTGCGGAATTCAATGCCTCGGAAGAAAATTCGACGCTTTGGCTGACGATCGGCGGCGAGACCATGGAGGTGGCGCTCGGCGCGCCCGGCCGCCATATCGCCGAAAACGCGCTTGCCGTGCTCGGTGCTGTCATGCTGGTGGAGGCCGATCTCGACGAGGCGGTCGATGCCCTGGCGGATCTGCAGCCGGAAAAGGGCCGGGGACAGCGCCACAAGCGCGCGATCGGCAACGGCTATTTCACGCTGATCGACGAAAGCTACAACGCCAACCCAGCATCCATGCGCGCGGCTATCGCGCTGCTGGCGACGACCTCGCCGCATGCGGGTCCGGGCGGGCGGCTGGGCAGGCGGATCGCCGTTCTCGGCGATATGCTGGAGATGGGGGATTACGCCCAGCGCGTGCATGCCAACCTTGCCGGACCGCTGCTGGCGGCCGGCATCGAGCATGTCTGGCTGGCGGGTCCGGAGATGGCGGCTTTGAGAGATGAGCTGCCGGAAAGTGTTCATGTCGAATATCGCGAGACGACGGAGGAGCTCTCGGAATTCGCGCTCAATTCAGTCGCCCCTGGCGACGTCTTGATGGTGAAATCGTCGCTGGGGCTGGGATTTGGAAAGATCGTGGCGGGCTTGCTTGACAAGTTTCCCGCATTTTCCGACACGGGGCCCCACACCCATCAGGGGCTTTAGAAAGGGCTCTTATGCTGATCTGGCTTGCCGAACTGTCGGACCATATTCATTTTTTCAGTACTCATTTCAGATTCCTCAATCTGTTCAGATACATCACGTTCCGTACCGGCGGTGCCCTGTTCACGTCAGCGTTGATCGTCTTCCTCTTCGGGCCGCGAATCATCTCCTCCCTGCGCGTGCGCCAGGGCAAGGGGCAGCCGATCCGCGCCGACGGTCCGCAGACGCATTTCAAGAAGGCCGGCACTCCGACGATGGGTGGGCTGATGATTCTGGCCGGCATCGTCGTCTCCTCGCTGCTTTGGGCCGATCTTGCCAATGTCTATGTCGTTGCCACCCTGCTGGTGACGCTCGGCTTCGGCGCGATCGGCTTCTATGACGACTATCTCAAGGTGACCAAGCAGAGCGACAAGGGCTTTTCCGGCCGCGCGCGCCTCGGCATCGAATTCATCATCGCGGCTATCGCCGTCTACTTCATGATGACGACCGCGCTATCTTCCGGCCCGGCCGGTTCGACCTTCGGGTCGTCTGTCGCCTTCCCCTTCTTCAAGAGCCTGCTGCTCAATCTCGGCATGTTCTTCGTGTTCTTCGGTGCATTCGTCATCGTAGCCGCTGGGAATGCCGTCAACCTGACCGATGGTCTCGACGGGCTTGCTATCGTGCCGGTCATGATCGCGGCCGCCTCCTTCGGCATCATCTCGTATCTGGCCGGAAACTTCGTTTTCGCCGACTATCTCGCGATCAATTTCGTGCCCGGTACGGGCGAACTGGCCGTGGTCCTTGGCGCGGTTATCGGAGCGGGTCTCGGTTTTCTCTGGTTCAACGCGCCGCCGGCCGCCATCTTCATGGGCGATACCGGTTCGCTGGCGCTCGGCGGCATGATCGGCTCTGTCGCTGTCGCCACCAAGCACGAGATCGTCATGGCGATCATCGGTGGTCTTTTCGTGCTGGAAGCGCTTTCCGTCATCATTCAGGTCGGCTTCTTCAAGATGACCAAACGCCGTGTCTTCCTCATGGCACCCATCCACCATCACTTCGAAAAGAAGGGCTGGACGGAAAGCCAGGTCGTCGTGCGTTTCTGGATCGTTGCGGTCATCCTGGCGATGATCGGCCTGTCCACCCTGAAGCTGCGGTGAGGCGCCGATGATCCCCGTCACCACGCTGAACGGAAAGAAGGTCGCTCTCTTCGGCCTCGGCGGCTCGGGCTTCGCCACGGCGCGAGCGCTCGTCGCCGGTGGCGCCGAGGTCACGGCCTGGGATGACAATCAGGATAGCGTGGCCAAGGCGGCAGCGGAGGGAATAGCGGTTGCCGATCTCAGGACGATCGACTGGAACAGCCAGTCCGTCTTCGTTTTGTCGCCAGGCGTGCCGCTGACGCATCCGAAGCCCCATTGGACCGTCGATCTCGCTCATGCCGCCGGTGTCGAGATCATCGGTGATGTCGAGCTTTTCGTCAGGGAGCGGCGGGCGCATGTCCCCGATTGCCCGTTCATCGCCATTACCGGCACGAACGGCAAATCGACGACGACTGCGCTGATCGCCCATATCCTGCAATCGAGCGGCCGCGACACGCAGCTCGGTGGCAATATCGGGACGGCCGTCCTGACGCTTGATCCGCCGAAGGCCGGGCGCTTTTATGTGGTCGAATGCTCCTCCTACCAGATCGATCTGGCGCCGACACTCAACCCTTCGGCCGGCATTCTGCTGAACCTCACGCCCGATCATCTCGATCGGCATGGCACGATGCAGCACTATGCCGACATCAAGGAGCGGCTGGTCGCGGGCAGCGGCGTGGCCGTCGTCGGCGTCGATGACAGTCATTCCTCCTTGATCGCCGATCGCGTAGAGCGTGCCGGTGGAAAAGTGACCCGGATTTCGCGCCGGCATGCCTTGGCGGATGGCCTCTATGCGGAGGGCAGCCGCATCATGCAGGCAGCGAGCGGTGCTGCACGCGAGATTGCCGATCTCGACGGGATCCAGACCTTGCGCGGCGGCCATAATGCACAGAATGCCGCGGCGGCAATCGCCGCCTGCCTTGCCGTCGGCGTTTCGGCCGAGGAAATCCGGACTGGGCTGAAATCCTTCCCCGGCCTCAAGCATCGCATGCAGCCTGTGGGAAAGCGCGGCCGAGTGGTCTTCGTCAACGATTCCAAGGCGACTAACGCCGATGCGGCGGCACCTGCGCTTTCGAGCTACGAGAATATCTATTGGATTGCCGGCGGCCTGCCGAAAGAGGGCGGGATCACGACGCTTGCGCCGCTCTTTCCGCGCATCGCCAAGGCCTATCTGATCGGCGAGGCCGCACCTGCCTTTGCCGCAACGCTCGGGGAGCAGGTGCCCTACGAAATTTCCGGTACGCTGGAACGGGCCGTCGCGCATGCGGCAGCCGATGCAGACAGGGATGAACATGCATCCGCGGCGGTGATGTTGTCACCGGCTTGCGCAAGTTTCGATCAGTATAAGAATTTCGAGGTCAGGGGCGACGCCTTCGTCAGCCATGTGGCTGCGATCGAGGGTGTCACCATGCTGATCGGTTCAGCAGCTGGAGGCAAATGATATGGTAAGCCGCGTTGAACGTGGGGCCTTGGCCGAATGGTTCTGGACCATCGACCGCGTGTTTCTCGCCCTTTTCATTTTGTTGATCGGCATCGGTTTCATGCTTTCCTTCGCGGCTTCACCCGCGGTGGCGGAGCGTATCGGGCTTGAGCCATTCCACTTCGTCAAACGCCACGCCCTGTTCCTCATCCCGGCGATTGCGGCGATGATCGGCATTTCCTTCATGTCGCCGAGGCAGGTGCGAAGGACGGCTGTCATCCTGCTCGTCGTCTCGCTGGCGATGATGCTTTTTGCGCTTTTCTTTGGCATCGAGGTCAAGGGATCGCGGCGCTGGGTCAATATCGCCGCCCTGTCGATCCAACCTTCGGAATTCATGAAGCCGGCTTTCGTCGTCGTCTGCGCCTGGCTGTTTTCCGAACATGCACGCCAGCCGGAAATCCCCGGCAATCTCTTCGCCATCATCCTGTTCGGCATCGTCGTCGCGTTGCTCGTCGCCCAGCCTGACCTTGGCCAGACCATCCTGACGACCGCCGTCTGGGGCGGCATGTTCTTCATGGCAGGCATGCCCTGGCTGTGGATCATCGTGCTCGGCGGTCTTGGCGCCGGCGGTTTCGTCGCAGCCTATTACGTCTTCGATCACGTGGCGCAACGCGTGAACAAGTTCATGACGGGCGAGGGCGATACTTTCCAGGTCGATACCGCCAAGGAAGCGATCGTTCACGGCAACTGGTTCGGCGTTGGCCCCGGTGAAGGCATCGTCAAGCGTATCATTCCGGATGCCCATACCGACTTCATCTTCTCGGTGGCCGCCGAAGAGTTCGGTGTCATTTTCTGCATGGTGCTTGTGCTCATCTTTGCCTTCCTGGTGCTGCGCGGCCTGTCGCATGCCTATAAGGAAAAGAACGATTTCAACCGTTTCGCCGTTGCGGGCCTCGTGCTGCAGATCGGCATTCAATCGATCATCAATATCGGCGTGAACCTGCAGCTGCTGCCGGCCAAGGGCATGACGCTGCCGCTGATCTCCTATGGTGGGTCATCGATGACCGCGATCTGCGTGACGGCGGGCTTCATCCTGGCGTTGACGCGTCACAGGCCGGAAAAGCGCGCGCAGGATCGCACCCTGTTCCGCGTGACGCACGGGCTGCCGGCGGAGTGATCGTCTTGGGACTATCTGCCATTTGCTCTCGATATCTCCTGGCTATCCCTCATTCTCCGGTCGCTTTTCAGGAAGCGGCGGTCTATGAGGGGGGCTTGGCCTGGGTCGATGACGCGGCCGTGGCGGCTTCCTATATTAGGGAGATGCCCCGAGTAGTGGGGTGTTCGCGGGAGCGAAAATTATGAGTAAAGGCATTGTCCTTCTAGCCGCCGGCGGAACCGGCGGTCACGTATTTCCGGCCGAGGCGCTGGCCTATAAATTGAAGGAGCGCGGCTATTCCGTGCACCTCGTCACCGACAGCCGCGCCGAACGCTATGCCGGCAAATTTCCGGCTGAAGAAATCCATGTCGTACCCTCGGCGACGATCGGGTCGAAGAATCCGCTGAAGGTTGCAAGCGCGCTTTGGACACTGTGGAGCGGCATGCGCGCGGCGCGGAAGCTGATCCAGAGACTGAAGCCCGTCTGCGTCGTCGGCTTCGGCGGTTATCCGACGGTGCCGCCGCTTCTTGCCGCCACGCGCATGGGTGTGCCCTCCATGCTGCATGAACAGAATGCCGTCATGGGCCGCGCCAACAAGATGCTGGCGACGCGCGTCCGTGCGATTGCGGGCGGGTTCCTCACGGATAACGGCGCATTTGCGGAAAAGACGGTCACGACGGGAAACCCCGTGCGCCCGGCCGTCATCGATGCTGCCAAGCGTCCCTATGTGCCGTCGGGACTGGACGATCCGTTCAATCTGGTCGTTTTCGGCGGCAGTCAGGGTGCGCAGTATTTCTCGAAGGCCGTGCCTACGGCAATCAGTCTGCTTGAGGAGCCGCTGCGCAAGCGCCTGCGCATTACCCAGCAGGTGCGCCCGGAAGATATGGAGACAGTCAACAGCTGCACGAGAAAGCTTGACATGGGGGCTGATGTCGCACCGTTCTTCACCGATATGGCCGAGCGCATCGGCGCCGCGCATCTGGTTCTCTGCCGCTCAGGTGCCTCCACGGTCTCCGAGCTTGCGGTTATCGGGCGCCCGGCGATTCTCGTGCCTTATCCGCATGCGCTCGATCACGATCAGGCAGCCAATGCGGCTGCGCTGGCGGCAACCGGCGGCGTCAAGGTGATCGCGCAATCGGAACTGACGCCGGAAAAGCTTTCCACCATCCTGCGCGGCGCCATGACCATGCCGGAAAAGCTCGCAAAGATGGCGGCATCAGCCAAGCAGGCAGGCAAGCCGGATGCGGCAAACTTGCTTGCCGACATGGTTGAGGTTATTGCCGCGGGACGTTCAATTCAGCAATTCAAGGGGGCAGGCGCATGAAGCTGCCGAAGGCTATCGGCCTTGTGCATTTTATCGGTATAGGCGGTATCGGAATGAGCGGCATTGCCGAGGTGTTGCATAACCTCGGCCATCGCGTGCAGGGTTCCGATCAATCGGAAAGCGCCAACGTGCAGCGGCTGCGCGATAAGGGTATTCCGGTTCATATCGGCCACAAGGCGGAAAACCTCGGCGATGCCGAAGTCGTTGTTGTCTCCACCGCAATCAAGAAGAGCAATCCCGAGCTCGTCGCCGCACGCGAAAAGCTGCTGCCGGTCGTGCGCCGAGCCGAAATGCTGGCTGAACTGATGCGCTTCCGCAGCGCCATCGCCATCGGCGGCACGCATGGAAAGACCACGACGACGTCACTCGTGGCGACGCTGCTCGAAGCCGGCGGACTTGATCCCACCGTCATCAACGGCGGCATCATCAATGCCTACGGCACCAATGCGCGCATGGGCGCCGGCGAGTGGATGGTGGTCGAGGCCGACGAATCGGATGGTACTTTCCTGAAACTGCCGGCCGATGTGGCCGTTGTCACGAATATCGATCCGGAGCATCTCGATCATTACGGCAATTTCGATGCAGTCCGTGCCGCCTTCCGGCAGTTCGTCGAGAATGTGCCGTTCTACGGTTTCGGCGTCATGTGCATCGATCATCCGGAAGTGCAGTCGCTGGTCGGGCGCATCGAGGACCGCAAGGTCATCACCTATGGCGAAAACCCGCAGGCAGATGTGCGTTTCTCGAATGTGCGCATCGACGGCACGCGCTCGCTGTTCGACATCGAAATCCGCAGGCGCCGCACGGGCAAGGTGATCCAGATCAAGGATCTCGTCATGCCGATGCCGGGCCGCCACAATATTTCCAATGCGACGGCGGCCGTTGCCGTTGCCAACCGGCTGGGGATCTCCAGCGAGGCGATCGCCAAAGGGCTCGCATCCTTCGGCGGCGTCAAGCGCCGCTTCACGCTGACCGGCGAATGGAACGGGGTCAAGGTCTTCGACGATTACGGTCATCACCCGGTTGAAATCAAGGCGGTGCTGAAGGCCGCGCGGGAAGCCTGCAAGGGGCGCATCATCGCCGTTCATCAGCCGCACCGTTATACGCGCCTGTCGAGCCTCTTCGAGGAATTCGCGGCCTGCTTCAACGATGCCGACAGCATTTTCCTGGCGCCTGTCTATGCGGCTGGCGAGGATCCCATCGAGGGTGCCGATTCGCAGACGTTGGTTTCGCGCATCAAGGCTAGCGGTCATCGCGACGCGCGCTATCTTCCATCGCAGGAAGATCTTGCCGCCATGGTTGCAGAGATTGCGCGACCGGGTGATTTTGTGGTTTTGTTGGGGGCTGGCAGCATCACATATTGGGCAGCGTCATTGCCAAAGGAATTGGAAGGCCTCTCGGGTAAGTCCGCATGAAACAGGTAAATGGGGAAAAGCTTCTCGCGTCGCTCGGCGACAGTGTAAAGAACATCAGGGGCCGGCTGACGCCGGACGCGCCGATGGATCGTGTTACGTGGTTCCGCGCCGGCGGACTGGCGGAACTGATGTTCCAGCCGCATGACATGGACGATCTTGTCGCCTTCCTGAAAATATTGCCGGAAGATGTACCGCTAACGGTCGTCGGAGTGGGCTCGAACATACTGGTGCGCGACGGCGGCATTCCGGGCGTCGTCCTCAGGCTTTCGGCCAAGGGTTTCGGCTCCGTCGAGCTTGCCGGCGAAAATCGCATCCTGGCAGGCGCTATTTGCCCCGACAAGCATGTCGCGGCCATGGCGATGGACAACAGCATCGGCGGCTTTCATTTCTACTACGGCATTCCGGGCAGCGTTGGCGGTGCCGCGCGGATGAATGCAGGCGCCAATGGCGCCGAAACGCGCGAGCGCGTCGTCGAGGTGCATGCGATCGACCGCAAGGGCGACAAGCATGTGCTTAGCAATGCCGAGATGGGCTACAGTTACCGGCATTCGGATGCCCCGGAAGACCTGATCTTCACGCATGTCCTTTTCGAGGGCTATCCCGAAGATCGCGCCAAGATTCGCGCCGAGATGGATGCCGTGCGCGCCCATCGCGAAACCGTGCAGCCGATTCGGGAAAAGACCGGCGGCTCGACCTTCAAGAATCCGGAAGGCCATTCCGCCTGGAAGCTGATCGATGAAGCGGGCTGCCGCGGTCTCGTCATCGGCGGCGCGCAAATGTCGTCGTTGCATTGCAACTTCATGATCAACATGGAGCAGGCGACAGGCTACGATCTGGAATATCTGGGTGAGCAGGTGCGCCGCGAGGTTTTCGAGAAATCCGGCATCAAGCTGGAGTGGGAGATCAAGCGTCTCGGTTACTTCATGCCCGGCCGGGAGGTTCGCCCGTTCCAGGGTGTCACGTCGGAGTAAGGAGTGGCCTGTTACAGGCTCCGGACTTCGGAAAATGATTCAATAAAAAGGCCGGGTTTTCACCCGGCCTTTTTAATTGGTTATCGCGAAATCCTCAGACTTCGTCACTGCCCGAGAGCAGGATGCCGATCAGCGAGAGCAGCGCGGCGGCCGCCAGGTAATAGCCGACATAGACCAGGCCATAGGTCGTCGCAAGCCATGTGGCGATGTAGGGCGCCAGGGATGCACCGACGATGCCACCGAGATTGAACGTCATGGACGCGCCGGTATAGCGCACGGTGGTCGGGAAGGGCGCCGCCAGAGCTGCGCCGATCGGGCCATAGGTAAAGCCCATCAGGGCAAGACCGATGATCGAGCAGGCAAAGGCACCGGCAAGGCCAGCCGTCAGCAGTGACGAATAGAACAGGCCGAAGATGAAGATGCCGATCGTTGTCAGGATCAGAACCAGCCGGCGCGAATAGCGGTCCGACAACAGGCCGGAGACCGGGATCATCAGGCCGAAAAAGACGACGCCGGCGAGCTGGACGACGAGGAACTGGCCCTGAGAGTAGCCGAGACCGGCGGGAAGCGGACCGTTGCCCGGGGGACGAGTACCCCAGCTCAGCGTAAATGCCGTCATCAGATAGAACAGCACGAAGGTCGCAACGGCAATGATGGTGCCGAGAATCAGGCTGCGGAAATGCGAGCGGAGGATGACCGCGATCGGAACGGAAACGCGCTCTTCCTTTTCGATGGCGCGCTGGAATTCCGGGGTTTCCGTGATCTTCAGACGGACATAGAGGCCGACGGCAACAAGCACGATGCTGATCAGGAAGGGGACGCGCCAACCATAGTTGAGGAAGTCCGCATCGGCCATGGTTTCGCGCAGGATGAGGAAAAGGCCGGCCGACAGGATGAAACCGATAGGCGCGCCGAGTTGCGGGAACATGGCGTACCAGCTGCGCTTGCCTTCAGGCGCGTTTTCCGTCGCCAGCAGCACCGCGCCGCCCCATTCGCCGCCGAGACCGAGACCCTGACCGAGGCGGCAAAGCGCCAGCAGCACGGGTGCGAGAACGCCGATCGATTCGTATGTCGGCAGCATGCCGATCACGACTGTCGAGAGACCCATGGTCATCAGAGCCGCGACAAGCGTCGCCTTGCGGCCGATCCGGTCGCCGAAATGGCCGAAGATCATCGCGCCGATCGGACGCGCGAAGAAGGCGATGGAGAAGGTCGCGAAGGACTGCAGCGTTGCCGAGGTCGGATCGCTTGCCGGAAAGAACAGCTTCGGGAAGACGATAACCGCCGCCGTTGCATAAACATAGAAATCGAAAAATTCGATCGTTGTGCCGATAAGGCTCGCGATCAGAACACGTGCCGGGGAGTTCGCAACAGCATTGTTCGATGACGAGGGGCTCGGCGATAAAGGAGATATCGCGTCAGTCATAATCCCACCAATTTAGAGGATGCTAAGGTTTCCTTATTAGGTAAGGCGTGTCCTTAGCGCAATTTTTGTTCAGCGCAAACGCCAAATGCGCAAGAAATCAGCGGTTGTGTGCTACTATTTAGCCGCAATTTTTGATTCGCAAACAATTGGGCGAACGTTTGCCGTTCAAGTGGGTGTGCTTCGGGCGAATCCCTCCCCGGAGTTTTTTTCATGGATGGCCGATTTTCGTTTTGGTTGAGGGCAAAGGAGAAGGCTTTCATGCAGAAAAAACTCATCGCTGAGTTTCTTGGGACATTCTGGCTCGTATTTGGTGGCTGCGGCAGCGCAATCTTCGCTGCGGCATTTCCGAGCCTCGGTATCGGCTTTCTGGGTGTTGCTTTTGCGTTCGGTCTGACCGTGCTGACGATGGCCTATGCCGTCGGCGGCATTTCAGGCGGTCATTTCAACCCAGCCGTCTCGGTGGGTCTGACAGTGGCTGGCCGCTTTCCGGGCGGGCAACTCATTCCTTATATCGTCGCGCAGGTTGTCGGTGCCATCGTGGCAGCAGCCGTGCTTTATCTGATCGCCAGCGGCAAGGCCGATTTCCAACTCGGCGGTTTTGCGGCGAATGGTTATGGCGAACATTCGCCGGGTGGCTATTCCCTGGTCTCGGCATTGGTGGCCGAGATCGTGCTGACCTTGTTTTTCCTCGTCGTGATTCTCGGCTCGACGAGCAGCAAGGTGCCGGCCGGTTTCGCGCCGATCGCCATCGGCCTGACGCTGACGCTGATCCATCTGATTTCCATCCCGATCACCAATACATCGGTCAATCCGGCCCGTTCGACAGGGCAGGCACTGTTCGTCGGCGGCTGGGCATTGCAGCAACTTTGGCTGTTCTGGATGGCTCCCATCGTCGGCGGAGCATTGGGCGGACTCGTCTGGAAACTGGTCGACGACAGCGAGTGAAAGCGGAGCAATTTTAATACCTTCAGGCCCGCATCGGGACACCCGATGCGGGCCTCTTTGTTTAAAAAAATCTAAATGTAGCGATTTCAAAAGTAGCAACTCTCTGATTCTAATGGCAGAATTCTTTGGGTCGGTTTGATTCGAACCATTCGATCATCGGCGGAGCGGCCGAAAGTTAACGAAAGTAAACGCTTCATTAACCTTAATGTCGTTCTAATCAGCCTATTGAAAGCGGGGCGAGAATCGCTGTTAGGCGAGGCCCGGCAAACGCAGAGCAGAGACCGTGAAGTCGGGGGTATTGATGGGTGGCAAGCATGTGGCTGTCCTTTTGGGCGGATTTTCCTCGGAGAGGCCTGTCAGCCTTTCTTCGGGAAAGGCATGCGCCGATGTCCTCGAAGCCGAAGGCTTTCAGGTTTCCCGTATCGATGTAGGGCATGATGTTGCCAGCCGTCTGGCCGAAGTGAAGCCCGACGTCGTCTTCAATGCGCTGCATGGTCCCTTTGGTGAGGATGGCACGATCCAGGGCATCCTCGAATATCTGCAGATTCCCTATACGCATTCCGGCGTGCTTGCCTCGGCGCTTGCGATGGACAAGTCGCGCGCCAAGACGGTTGCCGCCGCGGCCGGTATTCCGGTGGCGGGCTCGATCGTCATGAATCGCTTCGACATCGTCAACGAGCACCCGATGGAGCCGCCTTACGTCGTCAAGCCGGTGCGCGAGGGTTCGAGCTTCGGCGTCGTGATCGTCAAGGAAGATCAAGCGCATCCGCCGCAGATCGTCACGTCATCCGAATGGCGCTACGGCGACGAGGTGCTGGTCGAGCGCTACGTCTATGGACGGGAGCTGACCTGCGGTGTCATGGATGGCAAGGTTCTCGGCGTTACCGAGATCGTGCCGCTTGGTCACAGCTTCTATGACTATGACGCCAAGTACGCCAAGGGTGGGTCAAAACACGTCTTGCCGGCGGAAATTTCACCGAATCTTTACCAAAACATACAAACATTATCGTTAAGGGCGCATGAAGCTATCGGCTGCCGCGGTGTTAGTCGATCTGACTTCCGTTTTGACGATCGCTTTTCCGAAGAGGGCGAACTTGTCTGGTTGGAGATCAATACCCAGCCCGGCATGACTCCTACCTCCCTGGTGCCTGAAATGGCGGCGCATGCCGGCTACTCTTTTGGTGAATTTCTCCGGTGGATGGTGGAGGACGCGTCTTGTTTGCGCTGACGGTCAAAAATATGAGGCGGTCCCGTCATCGCGTCCCGCTCGCCATCGACGATGTCGAGGACGCATTCGTCCTGCCGCGTCCGCTGCGCCGCGCGGTGCGCTTCCTGGTCAGCCTCGGCTCGGGTCGCATCAATATTCCCGCGCACACGGGTACGGTTTCAGTTCTCGCTCTCTTTGCGGCGACTGGCCTCTACGGCATGTCTATCGGCGGTCACAGCCAGGCTGTTGCGGAGGCGACGACCTCCGCTGCCGGGTTCGCGATCGAGGATGTCAAGGTTTCCGGTAATGACGAGACCTCGGAAATCGAGATCCTGCAGTTGCTTGGCCTCGACGGCACGACCTCGCTCGTCGCCCTTGATGCCGATGCGGCTCGCCTGAAGATCGCGAACCTGCCCTGGGTCGAAAATGTGGAAGTTCGCAAGGTCTATCCGAGGGCGGTCGAGGTGAAGCTGACGGAGCGCAAGGCTTACGCCATCTGGCAGCACGGCTCCGAGCTTTCGCTGATCCAGAAGGACGGCAGCGTGATCGCGCCGCTGCGCGACAATAAGTTCGCCAAGCTGCCGCTCTTCGTTGGTCGTGATGCTGAAACTGCAGCGGCATCCGTCGAGGACGAGTTTGCCAAGTGGCCGGATATCCGTGGTCATGTGAAGGCTTTCGTCCGCGTCGCTGGCCGTCGCTGGGATCTCTATCTCGACAATGGCGTGATCATCAAATTGCCGGAAGACAATATCGATGGCGCGCTCGCGCGTCTCACCAAGCTCGACAAGGACGAAAATCTTCTCGAGCGCGATATCGCTGCGGTCGATCTCCGTCTCGATGATCGCACGGCAATAGAATTAACCCCGGATGCCGCAGTTCGTCGTCAGGCTGCCGTCGATGCAAGAAACAAGGCTTTGAAGAAAGCAGGGCAGGATACATGAGCTTATTCGGTTCGTCCCATTTCGGCCTGCCTCGCTTGAAGCCGTTGTCTTCGAAGCGGTCGCACATCGTGTCGGTCCTCGACATCGGCTCGACGAAGGTCGTCTGCATGATCGGTCGGCTGACGCCGCGCGAGGAGAGCCAGGTTCTTCCGAACCGCACGCACAATATCGAGATCATCGGCATCGGCCACCAGCGCTCGCGCGGCATCAAGACCGGCGTCATCGCTGACCTCGACGCGCTGGAAAGCGTCGTCCGGCTCTCCGTCGATGCGGCCGAGCGCATGGCTGGGCTGACCGTGGACAGCCTGATCGTCAATGTCTCGGCGGGCCGTCTCGGCAGCGACATCTACACCGCGACCATCGATCTTGGCGGTCAGGAAGTGGAGGCCAATGACCTCAAGAAGGTTCTGGCCGCCGCCTGCCAGCAATCGATCCGCCAGGAACGCGCCGTGCTGCATTCGCTGGCGACCGGTTACTCGCTTGATGGCGAGCGCGGCATCCGCGACCCGCTGGCAATGTTCGGTGATGCGCTTGGTGTCGACATGCATGTGGTGACCGCGGAGCGCTCAGCGCTGCGCAATCTCGAGCTCTGCATCAACCGTGCCCATCTTTCGGTCGAGGGCATGGTGGCGACGCCTTATGCCAGCGGCCTTGCCGCTCTCGTCGATGACGAAGTCGAACTGGGCTGCGCCGCGATCGACATGGGTGGCGGCACGACGACGATCTCGGTCTTTGCCGAGGGCAAGCTGGTGCACACCGATGCCGTCAGCCTTGGCGGCCATCACGTCACAACGGACCTTGCCCGTGGCCTTTCCACCCGCATCGAGGATGCGGAGCGGCTGAAGGTGGTCCATGCCTCGGCGCTCGCGAATTCTTCGGAAGAGCGTGAACTGATTTCCATCCCGCCGATCGGCGAAGACGAGCGCGATCAGCCGACGCAGGTGCCGAAGGCGCTTGTGTCGCGCATCGTCAAGGCTCGCATCGAGGAAACCCTCGAGCTCATTCGCGATCGTATCCAGCGTTCGGGCTTCAGCCCGATCGTCGGCAAGCGCGTCGTCCTGACGGGTGGTGCCAGCCAGCTGACCGGCCTGCCCGAAGTGGCGCGTCGCGTTCTTGCCCGCAATGTCCGCATCGGCCGCCCGATGGGCGTGTCCGGCCTGCCGACGGCGGCCAAGGGGCCGGCTTTTTCGACGGCTGTGGGACTGATGATCTATCCGCAGGTCGCAGACATGGAGACACATGCGCCGAGCAGCGGTCTGCTCTCGTCGTTTGGGGGTAACAACAGCCGGATCGGCCGTGTCGGCCAATGGCTGAAGGAGAGTTTTTGAGTGCCTGATCCGGAGAGGTTCTCCGGGTAAGCGTCAGGCAAGTGAAATCGAGTGAATTGGCCGGCGTGGCGATGCGGCCATCAAGAGAAGGAACGGGTACAATGACTATCAAGCTGCATAAGCCAGATATCACCGAGCTTAAGCCGCGAATCACCGTGTTCGGTGTTGGTGGCGGTGGCGGCAATGCCGTCAACAACATGATCACGGCAGGCTTGCAGGGCGTCGATTTCGTCGTCGCCAACACTGACGCTCAGGCGTTGACCATGACGAAGGCAGAGCGGATCATCCAGCTCGGCGTCAACGTCACGGAAGGTCTCGGCGCCGGTTCGCAGCCGGAAGTCGGCCGAGCAGCCGCCGAGGAATGCATCGATGAAATCATCGATCATCTCAACGGCACGCATATGTGCTTCGTTACCGCCGGCATGGGCGGCGGCACGGGTACGGGTGCAGCACCGGTCGTCGCGCAGGCGGCTCGCAACAAGGGCATCCTGACCGTCGGCGTCGTCACCAAGCCGTTCCACTTCGAAGGCGGCCGCCGCATGCGTCTCGCCGAGCAGGGTATCCAGGAACTGCAGAAGTCGGTCGACACGCTGATCGTCATCCCGAACCAGAATCTGTTCCGTATCGCCAACGACAAGACGACTTTCGCCGACGCGTTCTCGATGGCCGACCAGGTTCTCTATTCGGGCGTTGCCTGCATCACCGACCTGATGGTGAAGGAAGGTCTCATCAACCTCGACTTCGCCGACGTCCGTTCGGTCATGCGCGAAATGGGCCGCGCCATGATGGGTACCGGCGAGGCTTCCGGCCAGGGCCGCGCAATGCAGGCCGCTGAGGCCGCCATTGCCAACCCGCTGCTCGACGAAACCTCGATGAAGGGCGCCCAGGGCCTGCTGATCTCGATCACCGGCGGCCGTGACCTGACCCTGTTCGAAGTCGATGAAGCTGCGACCCGCATCCGCGAAGAAGTCGATCCCGATGCCAACATCATTCTCGGCGCCACCTTCGACGAATCGCTCGAAGGCATCATCCGCGTTTCCGTCGTCGCGACCGGTATCGACCGCGCGATGAACGAAGCAGGCGACAGAGGCATGGAATTCCGCCCTGCCGCGAAGCCGGCTATGCGTCCTTCCGCGGCCGCCGCTCCGGCAGCGGCCGCAGCTCAGCCTGCCCACGTCGCGCAGGCCCAGACCGCACAGGCTGCCGCTCCGGCTCCTCGCACTGTCGATCCGGTTGCCCAGACCATTCGTGCAGCAGAGGCCGATCTCGAGCGCGAACTGGAATTCCAGATGGGTCGTCAGGCTCATGTCCAGCAGCAGCCGGTGATGCCGCAGGCCGCAGCGCCGGAAGATAACTTCCGTCCGCAGAGCCGCATCTTCGCAGCAGCCCCGGAAGCTCAGCCGGTCCGTCAGGCTCCGGTTCAGCCGCAGCCTCAGCAGCAGGCGCCGGTCATGCATCAGCAGCCGGTCATCCGTCAGGCTCCCGAGCAGGTCCGCATGCCGAAGGTCGAGGATTTCCCGCCGGTCGTTAAGGCCGAGATGGAACACCGCGCCCAGCCGGCAGCCGCCCAGGCTACGGAGGAGCGTGGCCCGATGGGTCTGCTGAAGCGAATCACCAATTCGCTCGGCCGCCGCGAAGAAGACCCGGCTTTCGACGATATGATGGCTTCGACGAACAACGCGGCTCCGCAGCGCCGCGCGCCGTCGCCGGAGGCCAGCCTCTACGCTCCGCGTCGCGGCACGCTCGACGATCAGGGTCGTCAGGTTCCGCAAGCGCGCATGGCAAACCATGAGGACGATCAGCTCGAGATTCCGGCCTTCCTGCGCCGCCAGTCGAACTGAGCCGCAGCAGGCAGACCTTTAATAGGTTGCTAACCATATTGAGGAAATCCGGGGCCGAAAGGTTCCGGATTTTCTTATTTTATAACCATTGTCTTATTTAAAATTATCCAACAAAATCAATTGGCTGCTTTCGTAACAAAACGAAAGAAACAGTGATTTGGAATGCGGTGTCTCGACGCGTATGTAAATACCAAGCAAGCCCGCTGAATCACATTCGGAGACGAATGTATGTGAGGTGCGTGGCATAGTTAACAGACTGAACCGGCGATAAGGGTAAGCGTCCGAAGATGACCGCCCGGCCTGGATCAGACAGACGAAGGCAGAACTATATGGCAATCGGATTGCTTGGTTTTCAGACCACCATTGCAAACCCTGTGACACTTTCGGGTATCGGCGTTCATTCCGGCGCTAATGTGTCGATCACCTTCTATCCGGCCGAAGCCGGCACCGGTGTCGTTTTCCAGCGCCTGCACGACAATGGCGATGTGACCGAACTGCGCGCCGTTTCATCGCAAGTCGGAAACACGGATCTCTGCACCGTTCTTGGTTTCTCTCCGGCGCGTTCCGTTGCCACGGTCGAGCATGTGATGGCCGCGATCTATGCGATCGGCCTTGATAACGTCGTTGTCGAAGTGACCGGCGCTGAAATGCCGATCATGGATGGCAGCTCCTATCCCTTCATCGAGGCGATCGAGCAGACCGGCATCGTGTCGCTCGGCGTCAAGCGCCGCTATATCCGTGTCACCAAGCCGGTTCGCATCGAAGCCGGCGGTTCCTGGTGCGAATTCCGCCCGTATGACGGCACGCGCTTCGAAGTCGAGATCGATTTCGAATGCCCGCTGATCGGCCGGCAGAAGTGGGAAGGCGATCTGACCGCCGAGACCTTCAAGACCGAATTGTCGCGCGCCCGTACCTTCGGCTTCATGCGCGATGTCGAACGTCTCTGGGCGTCGGGTCATGCGCTGGGTTCGTCGCTCGAAAACTCCGTCGTCATCTCCGACGACAACACCGTTATCAACGTCGAGGGCCTGCGTTACGCCAAGGACGAATTCGTCCGTCACAAGACGCTGGATGCCGTTGGCGATCTGGCGCTGGCCGGCGCGCAGTTCATCGGCTGCTACCGCTCTTACCGTGGTGGCCACCGCATGAACGCGAATGCCCTGAAGGCATTGCTCAGCGATGCCAGCGCCTATGACGTCGTCGAAACGTCGGCTCCGCGACAGCGCGCTCACAGCCGCGAATTCGTGCCGGTCAATGCGCCTGAGTTCGCTCCCTGGTCGGCGTAACGCTGCGGAATTTGAATGAGAAAGGTGCCGCTCCGATGAGGGGCGGCTCTTTTTTTGGCAGGCGACTCACGCGGTTTGCCGTCAGCCTTCGCAAGACGGAGAGCACGCGCGGGCCGATATGAGAATTCCCTGTTAAAACAGGCATTAAAGACTGCGGATATGCGCCTTTTGCCACAAAAATGCGTTAATGCATCATCAATGCGTTGCCCTGATGGTGTTTTTGCGGCTAGAAACGCCAGCGAGAGAACGCCGTCTCCGCAACGACGGCTAGTGGGACAGTCATCCGATGGGTTTTGCAAGGTCTGAACGCATGAATATCACAGCACGGGCTTTGCTCGTATCGTTCCTTCTGGCCGGTACCGGTGCGGTGGTGACGGGTTGTAATACCAAAAAGGATATCGACATCACCAAGCTCGGTGTCGAGACCGATCCCCCGGAAATGCTCTATAATCAGGGCCTTGCCAACATCAAGGCCGGCAACATGACGGAAGCCGGCAAGAAGTTCGACGCCATCAACCAGCAGCAGCCATTCTCCGAATGGGCGCGCAAAGCTCTTGTCATGAGCACATTCGTCAAATATCGCACGGGTCGTTACGACGATGCGGTACAGACGGGTAACAGCTATCTCAAGCAATATCCCGGCTCGGAAGATGCCGACTATGTCCAGTATCTGGTCGGTGCGTCCTTTGCCAAGCAGATCGTCGACGTGACGCAGGATCAGCGCGCGGCACAACAGACGATCGAGGCGATGACCAAGCTCGTCAACAATTATCCGAAGTCGCAATATGTCAGCGACGCGCAGGAGAAGATTCGCTTCGCCCGCGACCAGCTCGCCGGCAAGGAAATGCAGATCGGCCGCTACTATCTGGAGCGTAAGGATTACCTCGCGGCAATCTCGCGCTTCCGCATCGTCGTGGAGCAATATCCGACCACCAACCAGATCGAAGAAGCGCTGGCGCGCCTGGTCGAGGCCTACTATGCGATGGGTATCGTCCAGGAAGCACAGACGGCAGCCGCCGTTCTCGGCCACAACTATCCGGACAGCCGCTGGTATAAGGATTCCTATCAGCTGCTGCAGAAGGGTGGCGTGGAGCCGAGCGAAAACTCGGGCTCGTGGATTTCCAGGGCGGGCAAGAAACTTCTTCTTGGGACGTGAGATTGAGCGCAGATGCTGATCCAGCTTTCGATCCGCGATATCGTTTTGATCGAGCGGCTGGATCTTGTCTTCGAATCCGGGCTCTCGGTGCTGACCGGCGAGACGGGCGCGGGCAAATCCATCCTGCTTGACAGCCTGTCGCTGGCCCTCGGGGGGCGCGGCGATGGCGGCCTCGTGCGCCATGGAGAGGACCGCGGCCAGGTGACCGCGGTTTTCGATGTCGGCACGCAGCATCCCGCCCGCAAGCTCCTGCGCGAGAACGGCATCGACGACGACGGTGATCTGATCTTCCGCCGCGTCCAGTCCGCCGATGGCCGTACCAAGGCCTTTGTCAACGATCAGGCGCTCAGCGTTCAGCTCATGCGTCAGATCGGACAGCTTCTTGTCGAAATTCATGGCCAGCATGATGACCGAGCGCTCGTCGATACCGACGCGCACCGCACATTGCTCGATGCCTTCGCCGGTCTTGCCGACGAGGCGCAGGAGGTCGGCAAGCTCTATAGGGTCTGGCGCGATACCGATCGCACCTTGAAGAAGCATACGGAGCAGGTGGAGAAGGCGGCCCGCGAGGCGGATTTCCTTCGTGCCTCGGTCGAAGAACTGGAAAAGCTCTCCCCACAGGATGGCGAGGAGGATGAGCTTGCTGAAAAGCGCTCGCGAATGATGAAAGCCGAGCGTATTGCCGGCGATATTGCCGAGGCTTCGGAATTCCTCAACGGCAATGCATCACCCGTTCCGCATATTGCCTCGCTGGTGCGCCGGCTGGAGCGCAAGAGCCATGAGGCGCCGGGCCTGCTGGAAGATACGGTCGCGCTGCTCGATGCCGCTCTCGACCAGCTTTCCAACGCCCAGATGGAAGTCGAGGCGGCGCTGCGCAAGACGGAATACGATCCGCGCGAATTGGAGCGGGTCGAGGAACGCCTGTTTGCGCTGCGGGCCGCCTCGCGGAAATATTCAGTGCCGGTCACGGAACTGCCGGCATTGGCCGAGCGCATGGTTTCGGATCTTGCCGATCTCGATGCCGGTGAGGAGCGGCTGGCGCGATTAGCCACCGAGCTTGCCGCCGCCAAGGCAGATTATGATGCGGCGGCACGCGGCCTTTCGGAAAAGCGGCGCCATGCCGGCGAAGCCTTGGCCGAGGCCGTCATGGCCGAATTGCCGGCGCTGAAACTCGAGCGGGCGCGTTTCATGGTGGAGATAACAAGCGATCCAGAGGCCGGTACGGCCGACGGCATCGACGTCGTCGAATTCCATGTGCAGACCAATCCTGGCACGCGCCCCGGGCCGATCACCAAGGTGGCTTCCGGTGGCGAACTGTCGCGTTTCCTGCTGGCGCTGAAGGTGGCACTTGCCGATCGCGGCTCGGCGCCGACGCTCGTCTTCGACGAAATCGACACTGGCGTCGGCGGCGCGGTTGCGGACGCGATCGGCCAGCGGCTGAAGCGGCTCTCCGACCGCGTCCAGGTGCTTTCCGTCACCCACGCGCCGCAGGTTGCCGCCCGTGCGGCGACGCATCTCCTGATCTCCAAAGGCCCGGTTGCTGACGGTTCCGAAAAGATTTCCACGCGTGTTGCGACCATGGAGCCGAAGGACCGCACCGAGGAAATCGCCCGCATGCTCGCAGGCGCCTCGGTGACGGAAGAGGCGAGGGCGGCTGCCAAGCGCTTGCTCGCCGGCAACGGCTGATCTCTAACATTTCGGTTGCCGGAATTTTACGGCCGTGTGCTGCAGATGCCGGCCATGACTAAGGTCGGCCGACACGGATTTTGGATTGCGGCACCGAACTGCTATTCTGAACTTCGTGAATTTAGTCGTCGTCGAATGCCGGATTTTTCCCCTTATATTGCGCGTCACGAACGGAAAAACCGCTTCGCAGTTTTCATGGAAGTGCTCTAAAACATCTCCGAAATCGGGGAGTGTAGATTCATGAGCACCGAACAGAAGCCCGTCGAGGATTTGACCGAAGAGGAGGCGGCCGCGGCACTTGCCTATCTGGCCGCGGAGATCGCGCGCAATGACGCGCTTTATCATGGCAAGGATGCGCCGGAGATTTCGGATGCGGATTACGATGCGCTGAAGCGGCGCAACGATGCCATCGAGGCCCGGTTTCCAGCGCTCATTCGTGCCGACAGCCCTTCGCGCCGGGTCGGCGCTGCACCGTCTGAAACTTTCGCGCCCGTCGTGCATGCAAGGCCGATGCTGTCGCTCGACAACACGTTCTCGCAGGAGGATGTGGAGGATTTCGTCGCCAGCGTCTATCGCTTCCTCGGCCGCCTTCCGGACAATTCCATTGCCTTTACCGCCGAGCCGAAGATCGACGGCCTCTCGATGTCGATCCGCTACGAGAATGGTCGGATGGTGAGCGCGGCTACGCGCGGCGACGGCACCACCGGTGAAAATGTCACGGCCAATATCAGGACCATCAAGGAAATACCGCAGACCTTGCCTGCGGGCGCTCCCTCGGTCGTCGAGGTGCGTGGCGAGGTCTATATGGCCAAGAGCGACTTCCTGGCGCTCAACGCGCAGATGGAAGCCGAGGGCAAGCAGACCTACGTCAATCCGCGCAATACGGCCGCCGGTTCGCTGCGTCAGCTCGATGCGAAGGTGACGGCCAGCCGCAAGCTGAAATTCTTTGCCTATGCGTGGGGCGAGATGTCGGACATGCCGGCGGATACCCAATACGGCATGGTGCAGATCTTCAAATCCTGGGGTTTCCCGGTGAATCCGCTGATGGAGCGGCTGAGTTCGGTTGCCGACATTCTCGGTCACTACGAGGAGATCGGCCTGCAGCGGCCGGATCTGGATTACGATATCGATGGCGTCGTCTACAAGGTCGACAGTCTGGAACTGCAGGCCCGCCTCGGCTTCCGTTCGCGCTCGCCGCGTTGGGCGACGGCGCACAAGTTTCCGGCGGAACAGGCCTTCACGCGCCTGGTCGGCATCGACATCCAGGTCGGCCGTACAGGGGCGCTGACGCCGGTCGCGCGGCTCGAGCCGATCACGGTCGGAGGGGTGGTGGTGACCAATGCGACGCTGCACAATGCCGATTACATCAAGGGCATCGGCAACAAGGGCGAGCCGATCCGCGACGGCCGCGATATCCGTGTCGGCGATATGGTAATCGTACAGCGGGCGGGCGACGTCATCCCGCAGATCGTCGATGTCGTGCTGGAAAAGCGTGAGATGTCGAGCGTGCCATACGAATTTCCCAAAGTCTGCCCGGTCTGCGGCAGCCATGCGGTGCGCGATATCAACGAAAAGACCGGCAAGGTCGACGCCGTCACGCGTTGCACCGGCGGCTTCATCTGTCGCGCGCAGGCGACCGAACATCTCAAGCATTTCGTTTCGCGCAACGCCTACGATATCGAGGGCCTGGGCTCGAAGCAGATCGATTTCTTCTTCGAGAGCGAGGACCCGGCGCTGCAGATAAAGACCGCGCCCGACATCTTCACCCTGGAGAGGCGTCAGCAGGCATCGCTTGCCAAGCTGGAGAACATTGACGGTTTCGGCAAGGTGAGCGTCAGTAAGCTCTACGCCGCGATCAACGAGCGGCGAAAGATCGCCTTGCATCGCTTCATCCTCGCGCTGGGTATCCGCCATGTCGGCGAGACGACCGCCAAGCTGCTGGCACGCTCCTATGGAACCTACCAAGCCTTTGAAACAGCGATGAAGGAAGCCGCACCGCTTGTCGGCGATGCCTGGAACGACCTTAACAATATCGAGGGCATCGGCGAGGTGGTCGCGCGAGCCATCGTCGAATTCTACAAGGAACCGCGCAATACGCAGGTGATCGCAAAGCTCTTGGAGGAGGTTCAGCCTCAAGAAGCGGAGCAGCCGGTGACTTCGGGCAGCCCCGTGGCCGGCAAGACGGTCGTATTTACCGGTTCGCTGGAAAAGTTCACACGCGACGAGGCCAAGGCGAAGGCGGAGAGTCTCGGCGCGAAAGTATCCGGCTCGGTTTCCAAAAAGACCGACATCGTCGTGGCGGGACCGGGCGCCGGCTCGAAGCTTGACAAGGCGCGTGAGTTCGACGTCCAGGTCATGACCGAGGACGAGTGGCTGGCTTTGATCGGCGGATGACGGAAGGCGGCGGAATTGCAATCCGCCGCCCTTGATCACTCAGAATCTCAGGCGCTCAGAATTTCAGGCGTGCCATCGTAAACGCATCGACATATTCGCCGTTGCGGAATGCGAAGGCGCGCAGCCGGCCCTCGGTTTGGAACCCGAATTTCTCGTAGAGCCGGATCGCCGGCGCATTGTCGACGTAGACGGTCAGTTCCAGACGCTTGATCGCAAGCCAGTTATCGGCCGCGTCGATCAGAGCGCCCAGCAGTGCGGACCCGATGCCGCAGCCCGTGAAATCGTCATGCACGCCCATACCGATATTGCCGGTGTGAATCCGCCGGCCGGCAAGACGTTTCAGGCCGGCATTGCCGACGATCTGACCGTTTACCTCCGCCACAAGGCGCGTTGAGTCAGGGGCGGGCTTTTCCAGCCATTCCCGCGTTTCCTCAAGGCTTTGAAAGGGCAGACGCAAGGTACCGGCGCGGAAACCGGGAAGATTGGCGATTGCCGCGATCGCTTCGGCATCCGACGGCCGCGTTGCACGAATCTCGATCGGACCGATTTTACCTGGCCGTCGCTTGATTGGGTCGTCCTGGTCGGAATTCATGGGCTCTCCTTTGATATCAGGGGAGGAGAGCAAGGAGGCTTCAACCCTGCTCGCCTCGGCAGGGTTGAGATGGATCGCGGTCGGCTCAGCGCAACACAGCTTCCACTCGCCCTGCAAGGGGAGAGATGGTGTGAAGGTGCATTACTGTGGTCCGATTTGCGATCATGGGCGGATGATCCGATGCGATGCTGCCGTTGTCAATCATTCCCGGTGGAATTCGCTCTGCTTGCTTTCTATCGATACCTTGACAGGCAACCATTTAGTTGCCTATATATAGAAAATGGGCAACTAAATGGTTCCGTATCCGTGGATGATGATGCAGTTTTCAAGGCGCTGGCGGATGCTAGTCGACGGCAGTTGCTCGACAGGCTCTATGAGCGCAACGGACAAACGCTGAGCGCGCTCTGCGAAGATCTGGAGATGTCCCGCCAGGCTGTGGCCAAGCATCTTGCCATTCTGGAAGAGGCCAATTTGGTCTCGTCAGAGAAGCATGGTCGCGAAAAGCTGCATTTCATCAACGCGGTCCCGATCAACGGCATTGCTGAGCGTTGGATCAACAAGTTCGAACGCCAGCATTTGAGCGCGCTTTCGGCCTTGAAGAAGGCGCTGGAAGACGAGGACAGTCACTAACCGCGACAAGAAGACATTCAAGCAAGGAGAAATGACATGACCGGAAGCAAATTCGTCTACGTCACCTTCATCCGCACCACGCCGGAGAAGCTCTGGTCGGCGCTGACCACGCCGGAATTCATCAGGCAATATTGGTTCGACATGGTCCATGACACCGAATGGAAAGTCGGTGCGCCGTGGAGAATGCTCTTTCCGGATGGTCGCGTCGCCGACACCGGCGAGATTGCAGAGTTCGATCCGCCTCGGCGCCTGGCTTTCAAATGGCGCAATGAATTTCGCCCCGAGCTGAAAGCCGAAGGCTGGTCGCGCTGCGTCATGGAATTGGAGCCCGCGGATAATGCCGTGAAATTGACCGTCACCCACGCGATCGACGCGGAGAATTCCAAATTCATCGAGGCTGTGTCGGGTGGCTGGCCTAAAATTCTGTCGAACCTCAAATCGCTGCTGGAGACCGGAGCAGTCGCGATCAGCCAGAAGTAAGCTGCGTCGCCTCCGGTTTTCATGGGGACGCCAGCACTCTGGCGGCGGCGTCCCGGCTGCATCCGATACGGATTGCCAGCCCTGTCTTGCATCGTTCATCGGCCATCTTACCTTAGCCATGCCGCTTTTGCTCCCAGCGGCCGTTATTGGAGGATGATTGATGCGTTCACCGAAGTTCCTTGCCGCCATTGCTGCGTCTCTTCTGGCCATGGCGCCCGTTTCCGCTTCCGCTGAGGTCGTCGGCAAGGTCGGCGTGGATTGGACGGGCAATGACATTCTGGTCGATGCCGTGCCGGATCCGGAAGTCACCGGCGTGACCTGCCATGTGACCTATTTCGATCGCAGCGTTATCGACCGGCTGCGCAAGGGCAACTGGTTCGAGGATCCCTCCAACAATTCCATCGCCTGCCGCCAGACAGGACCAATCGAAATCGGCGATATCAACCTGTCGCAAAGCGGCGAAGAGGTATTTCGTGCCGGATTGTCTCTCATCTGGAAGAAGCTGGTCGTCACCCGGATCTACGACAAGAAGAACGACACGTTGATCTACCTCATCCATTCACGCCAGCTGACGGACGGCTCGGCCAAGATGGCGATTTCGACGATACCCTTGTTTGGTCAGCAGGTTACATGGAAGAAGGGCAAGCCCAATTAAGACGCAACCCGACTTCTGCGCGGGATCAATCACCATTACCAGGATACCGCAATCACAACTGGTGGAGAGATAATACCAAAAAAAGTCGTACTCTTGGGTTGTCGAATTGCTTCTGGTTGCTTTCGGTCTGCACCTTTTTGATGCAATTTTGAAAGCGAACACGGAGGCGACTCTTGCCCCTGTTCACGGCCTGCAAGTCCGGCATCCTTGGCTACACCCCTGCCAAAGCCGGTTATATGAAAAACGATCGCCCTGGAGCCGAGCTTCAGGGCGATCTTTTAGGGGTAATTCTAACCTGTCGAAATCAGGCGGCTTGGGCCAGCTGGTCTGCAATAACCGTATCGAGGTTGAGGAAGCAGACCATGGTCTTTTCCAGCGCCACGATGCCGCGGCAGAAGGCGCGCTGTGCTTCCGGAACGATTTCCGGCGCCGGCTGCAGGTCTTCGCTCTTGATCGACATCATATCCGAGACCTGCTCGACAAGAAGGCCGACGAGCTTGCCGGCAATATCCGTGACGATGATCGCCGAACGCTCGGATGGTTCCGTCATCTTCATGCCGAGGCGGCAGGCCATGTCGATGACCGGGATCACTGCGCCGCGCAGGTTGATGAGGCCGAGCACGTAAGGCGGCGTATGCGGCATCGGCGTCACCGGCGCCCAGCCGCGGATTTCGCGGATGGCCATGATGTCGATGCAGAACTCCTGATCGCCGAGGTGGAAGGAGACGATTTCCAGATAGGCGCCCGATTGCTTGATGGCGTTGGTCATGTTCGAGAACTTCCCGATTGGCATCGCCGGCAAGCGACGCTCGCGATTGAAAAAGAGATCGGCTGGAGCGGCTTAGGCAGCGGCAGCATCCGGTGCTTCGGCGCAAAACGCCTGGCGTTCCGGCGGGCGTCATGCCCTTCTGAAATAAAGAATTTGCCGCGTTTTCGGGCGGCGGGCGAAGTCGAATTCGATCTTGAAAGAGATGTTGGCGCGGACAGGTTAGGATTGGTTTAACATGATCGTAGATTTTGTCTGACAGGCCCGCGTCAGACAGGGAAACGAGGCACGCCAGGCTTTGGGGGCTGAAACGCATGCTGCGACGATTTCGGCCTCGTGCGAACATCTTCTTGAATTGCGTCCTCAACGTCGAGCCATTACACCGGCTGATGGGCGGATCGCGCTGCCTTTCGGGTGCGGTCGCCGGAATTGGTGAGGAAAGGCAGTCATGAGAAGCGTGCGGATTGCGATTTGGGTGGTCGTGTTGATCGTGGCCGGACTATTGGGCTGGCTGAGCTTTGGTGGAAGCAAGTCGCCCGAGGTGGCGGTGTCCGGTCCCTATGGCGTGCCTTTCACGCTTGTTTCTCAAAGCGGTCAGCCGATCAGCGAACAGGCGTTTCGCGGCAAACCGTCGGCCATCTTCTTTGGCTATACGCATTGCCCGGATGTCTGCCCGACGACGCTGTTCGAGTTGAACGGCTGGCTGCAGAAGGTCGATCCCGATGGTAGCAAGCTGAACGCCTATTTCGTAACCGTCGATCCCGAACGCGACACGCCCGCCACCATGGACCAGTATGTCTCCAATGTGTCGAAGCGCATCACCGGCATCTCCGGCGATCCCGCCAAAGTGATGGACATGGTCAAGGGCTTCCGCGTCTATGCCAAGAAAGTGCCGGTAGACGAAAAGCAGCCGAATGGCGACTATACGATGGATCACACCGCTTCCGTATTCCTGCTGGATTCGGCCGGCCGCTTTGCCGGAACCATCGCTTATGAGGAGGATCCGGACGTGGCGGTGAAGAAGCTGGAGAACCTGATCAAGAAGGGATAGGGCCTGCATGGGCGAGGGGCTCGGCGAACAGGGAAAGTCCAGATCCATCCTGATCGCAGGGGCAGGGCCGGCCGGCCTTGCGACCGCGCTTGAACTCGCCCGACGCGGCTATAGGTCCCGTATCGTCGACGATGGCGCCGGCCCGACGCCCACGGAAGAGAGCCGGGCGCTCGGTGTCAATGCCCGCACGCTGACGCTGCTGTCTCCATCTGGCGTTGCAGAGCGCATCCTCGCTGCCGCCCAGCCGATCGAGCATTTTCGTGTCCGCTCGAACAAGAAAATCTTTGTCCAGCTGGATACTCGAGAGGTGAAAGGCCGCTTCAGCGCCGTTTGCGCCTTGTCGCAGGGCGTCACCGAGCGCCTGTTGATGGAGGCGCTTTCGGGCTATGGCATCTCGCCCGAATGGCAGACGGCCGTGGTCGCGGAGGCCATATCGGACTTCCGGAAACCGGAGATCGCGTTGCGCCGGGCAAACGGCGTGCCGGAGACGGTAAGGCCGGATATCCTGATCGGTGCCGATGGCGCGCATTCGGCGGTTCGCAAGGCGATGGGCGCCGGCTTCCCAGGCGAGGCGCTGGAGGCCCATTTCTATCTTGCCGATTTTCGTTATGCCGGCCCGGTCGATACCCATTACGCCGAGATATCGCTCTTCGATCCCGGCATGGTCGGATGCCTGCCTGTTACGGCCGACATCCTTCGCTATATCTCGACGCTGGAGGATTTCGAAAGCCGCATCGTTCATCCGGCCGCCGTTGCCGGGAAGGTCTGGGCCTCGCAGTTTCGCATCAACTTCCGTCATGTCGAGCCGATGGCGACAGGGAATGTCTTCCTGGTTGGCGATGCCGCTCATATCCATTCACCAGCCGGCGCACGCGGCATGAATCTCGGCATCGAAGATGCATGCTGGCTTGCGTGGCTCATTGCGGAAGGCCGCGAAGAGGAGTATTCGGCCTTGAGAATTCCCGCCGTGAAGCTGGTATTGAAGCAGACCTACGGCCTGACGCGACTGGTGACCATGAGAAATCCGCTGGCGATTGCGGCGCGCAATCTGTTTGCGCCGCTGTTTCTGCGCTTTGGCTCGGCCCGTCGGACGTTGCTTCAGAGCGTCGCCGGCTATGATACGCCGAGACCGCCCTGGATCGATTGGGCCGAATAAGAACGAGAAAGAGCGACGAGTG
The DNA here is from genome assembly GCF_014193575.1 of Rhizobium sp. BK289. NCBI lineage: Bacteria > Pseudomonadati > Pseudomonadota > Alphaproteobacteria > Hyphomicrobiales > Rhizobiaceae > Rhizobium > Rhizobium sp. BK289. The sequence continues at coordinate 418,084 of NZ_JACHZO010000002.1, read as the reverse complement.
AGTGAAATCCGCCTTTATGTGACGACGACCGAGAAGAAGGCCGAGCAGATTCTGGACCTGATGACGCCGGTATTCGAAGACGAGGAGTTGCCGATCGCAACGACGGAAATCGACGAAAAGAACGATATCTGGGAAGCGTCGATCTATCTCTATGCCGTGGACGAAGAGGAGGTGCGCGATCGCTTCGAAGCGCTCCTGAAGCCCATTTTTGCCGACCTCCCCATTCAAAGGGAAGTGCTTCCGGACATCGACTGGATCGCCAAGTCGCTGGAAGGGCTAAAACCCGTGCGCGCCGGCCGCTTCCTCGTGCATGGCTCGCATGATCGCGACAAGGTCGGCCCCAGCGACATCGCCATCGAGATCGAAGCGGGACAGGCCTTCGGGACTGGCCATCATGGGACGACGGCGGGCTGCCTGGAGACGATCGAGAAGGTTCTCGCGAGCCGCCGCGTGCGAAATGCGCTCGATCTCGGCACGGGCAGCGGCGTGCTCGCGATCGCCGTGCGCAAGCTGCGCAATATTCCGGTTCTGGCGACGGATATCGATCCTGTCGCTGTTCGCGTCGCCCGGGAGAATGTCCGCAGCAACGGGATCGCCTCCGGTATCGCGCTGGAGACGGCGCCTGGCTTTCATTCCACGGCCTTTTCCCGTCATGGACCGTTCGACCTCATCATCGCCAATATTCTCGCGCGGCCGCTCATCAAAATGGCGCCGCAGCTTGTGGCACATCTGGCGCCGGGCGGCTCGGTCATTCTTTCGGGTATCCTCGCCGAACAGCGCTGGAAGGTTCTGGCCGCCTATAACGGCGCCAATCTCCGGCACGTGCGCACGATCTGGCGCAACGGCTGGGTCACCATCCATCTCGACCGGCCCTGAGCCGGTCAGCTCCCACAACTGAAATTACTGAAACGAAAAAAGGCGGTGCCGAAGCACCGCCTTGAGATCAGCTTTCACCGATCTTGCCCGCGAGCGTGTGGAGGAGGAGTGCTCAAGCGGGCTCTAAGCGTTCCGACTGCGATCCGGGAGGGAGGAGGAGAACCGGATTGCGATCGATATAGAACGCGTAGCTCTTAAACTTCTTAGCGGCGACCGCCGCGGCTTGCGCCGATTGCCTTTGCGGTTTCGACTTCGAGCTGACGAAGCGAGCCGACGGAATGGCGTACGGTGCGACGCTCGCCAGCCAGCGCCGGGCTAACATATGCTGAGCGGGTGATAGGCATTGTCTTCAAGTCCTTGGTTCGTTCGGGTTCCTCGTGAACCCCGTTTGATGCGGCGGATATAGCGACTCGCTCGCCGGAGTGGCAGGGGGGCAGCTTCATGGGAGCTATGCACGATATGCATATTTCCTGCCGTGAAGTTGTCATATTCAAACGCCGATGCTCATGAAATGGGCGGATTCGTTAACGGGCAGAGGTGGGATAAACTGCTCTCATGTGGTGCGAGGTTGCGGTAATCGCGCATATCGTCTCAGGGATCGAAAATCACATCGCACTTCCGATCGTGATGCTCTAACATACTGGCAATATTCAGTTTCACGGAATCTCCACCAGTCTCGGATCTGCTCATGTTTCAGTCTTTCGACGTCACTTCCACCCCGCAATTCGGTCGCGAGCGTGTTGCCGGTTTGCGCGCTGCCTTCAGCGATCTCGGCATTGATGGCTTCCTCGTGCCACGTGCCGACGAGTATCAAGGCGAGTACGTACCCAAATGCTCGGAGCGTCTCGCATGGCTCACCGGCTTCACAGGATCGGCAGGTGTTGCGCTTATCACACACTCCCACGCCGTGATCTTTGTGGATGGCCGGTATGTGACGCAGCTTGCCGAACAGGTGGACCGCAGCGTCTTTACCGGAGGCGATCTGGTGAACGAGCCGCCGCATGTCTGGCTGCCGCGTCATGCAAAGAAAGGTTTCCGGCTCGGTATCGATCCGTGGCTGCATACGGGTGCCGAAGTACGCCGTCTGGAAAAGGCGCTGGCCGAGATCGACGGCAAGCTCGTCTTCCTGCCCCACAATCCGCTCGACAGGCTCTGGACGGACCGGCCACCCGAGCCGTTGGGCAATGTTATCATTCAGAACATCGCTCAGGCCGGTATCCTCGCCAAGGACAAGCTTGCGACGATTGCAAACGGCCTCAAGGAAAAGAATCTCAAGGCGGCGCTGATTACCGATCCGTCTTCTGTCGCCTGGATCTTAAATATCCGCGGCAGCGACGTGCCGCACACGCCACATCCCCTGGCCCGCGCCATCATCTATGCGGCGGGTGAGGCCGAACTCTTCCTCGACAAGCGCAAGACCAAGGTGGAAGCGGAAGCTTATCTCACACAGATCTGCAAGCAGCTGCCGCCGTCCGGACTTACAAAGCGTCTCGCCGCTGCGGCAGCGAATGGTGGGCGAATCCTGGTCGATCCGGATCTTGCCTCCTACGCTCTGACCGACATCATCCGTCGTGAAGGTGGAGAGGTCGTGGAGGGCAATGATCCCGCCAAGCTGCCGCGCGCCTGCAAGAATGCTGCCGAAATCAACGGCTCTGCGGCTGCCCACCTGCAGGATGGCGCCGCCATGGTCGAGTTCCTTTACTGGCTGGAGACAAGCAAGCCTGGAACGGTGACGGAAATCGCCGCGGCGGAACGGCTGGAAGCCTGCCGCGCCCGCATCGGCGAAAGCATGCAGAACCCGCTGAAGGACATCTCCTTCGACACGATCTCGGGTGCCGGCGAGCACGCGGCCATCATGCATTACCGCGTGACCACGGCGAGCGACCGGCGGATCCAGGCAGGCGAGCTGTTCCTGATCGATTCGGGCGCGCAATATATCAACGGCACGACCGACATTACGCGCACTGTCGGTATTGGCGCGGTTTCCGAAGAGCAGAAGCGCCTCTTCACGCTTGTCCTGAAGGGGATGATCGCCATCAGCACGGCGCGCTTCCCGAAGGGCACGCGCGGCTGCGATCTCGATCCGCTGGCGCGCATCGCGCTCTGGAAGGCGGGCGTTGATTTCGCGCATGGCACGGGCCACGGCGTCGGCTCCTATCTCTCCGTCCATGAAGGCCCGCAGCGCATTGCGCGCCTTGCCGTGCAGGAACTGCTTCCCGGGATGATTCTTTCCAACGAACCCGGCTATTACCGTCCGGGTCATTTCGGCATCCGCATCGAAAATCTGATCTACATCCGCGATCCGGAGGAGATCGAGGGCGGTGACATGCCGATGTTGGGCTTTGAGACGCTCACTTTCTGCCCTATCGATCGCAGCCTGGTGCTTGTCGAGCTGCTGACGCATGAAGAGCTAAACTGGTTGAACGATTATCACGCTAGGACGCGCGAGGCGCTGATGCCGCTGATTCATGATCACGACATACGGGCGTGGCTGGAAAATGCCACGCTCGAGCTCAGCCATTGAGAAATACGGACCTCATCCCAACTGGAAAAAGGGATGGGGTCCCTCTCAAGCGCCTATGGAATGGCGCCACGCCATGACGACCACCCATCCTGCGACCAGCATATAGGTCGACGGATAGCGCAGTCCGACGAGAAGGGCGGCAAGCATCGCCACCTTTGTGTCCCAGCCGCCGATGAAGAAGGCGGGTGCGACGAGGGTTGTCAGCACGGCGGCGGGTACGGCATTCAGCGCCGCCTCGACGTGTGGCGGAATGCGGGTCATCTTGACGATCAGGATATAGCCGCCGATGCGCGTCAGGAAGGTCACCACGGCTGCGGCCAGAATGAGCAAAACCATATGCGAATTGAAATCGAACATGGTCAGACCTCGTGGCTTTCGTGCGCGATATCAGGCTTGCGATTCGCCTTTACCGGCGGCAGCATTGCCGCAAGGGCGACGCCCGCCAATGCGCCGATGCTGACATGCCAGGGCGAGCCGACATAGCGATAGGCGATGGTTGATGCGACTGCGCTGACGGCGACAACAGGCAGGAAATTGTCTCGCGTGCGAAAGCCCATGACGATGCCGAGGAAATAGACCGGCAGCAGGATATCGAGACCGATGGCTTTGGGATCGCCGATCAGGCTGCCGAGCAGGCCGCCGATCAGGCTCACCACCACCCAGGGAACATAGATCACTGCGGCAAAGCCGATGTACCAGGCGAAGGTCACCGGCTTGCCGCTTTCATGGCGCTTGATCGTCTCGGCAAATTGCGGATCGACCAGCAGGAAGAAGGTGAAGAACTTCTCCACCGCAGAAAAGTGCCTGATATAGCGGGCGATCGCCGCCGAGTAGAGCACATGGCGGAAGTTCACGGCGAGGATCGACAGCACGATGAGCCAGGCCTGAACATTGTGGCCGAAGAGATCAATTCCCACCATCTGGCTGGCGCCGGCATAGACGGTCCCGCTCATCAGGGTCAGTTCGCCAAGGGACATGCCCTGGTCGCGCGCCAGCGCGCCGAACAGAGCACCGAAGGGCGCTGCGGCAAGACCGACGGGAATGCCGCCCTTCAACCCGTCAAGAAATTCCGCGCGACTCATGGTCCGCTCTATCCTTTATGGAAAACCGGTTTTGCTCCGGATGCGGTGTCGAGGGCACGGATCCTGCAAGAGGTACGACGACGTTGCACCCTTGCGCATTTGCTTCCGCGCTATTCAATAGCGGGACGTGTAAGCTGTGTGCCCCGAACCAGCAATTGAATTTCCTTGATGGATCAATTGATTTCCTTGATCCAGCGTTTTGAGACCGCTCGCAAAATGAGAGATGGAAAGATGAAGAAGATCACCTTTTCGAAGGAGGAGAAGGCAGCGATGGTTGCACGCCTTCAGCGCTATTTCGCCGACGAGCTGGATCAGACGCTCGGCACCTTGCCCGCTGAATTCCTGCTCGATTTCTTCACCGCCGAGATCGGGCCGTATTATTACAATCAGGGTCTGCGGGATGCTCATGCTGCGCTGATGAGCAAGATGGAGGATTTCGGCGAGGCGATCTATCTGCTGGAGAAGGAACCCGCCAAGAGCTGATGCGCCTCATTTCTTCGGCTGGAACGTATGTTCCAGCGCGGGGAATGTGCGGGCCTTCACTTCCTCGGCATAGGCTTCGGCCGCCTTCGAGACCATGGGCGCCAGCTCCGCGAAATGCTTGACGAAGCGCGGCTTGAAATCGTTGAACAGGCCGAGCATGTCGTCGGAAACGAGGATCTGCCCATCGCAGGCGGCGGATGCGCCGATGCCGATGGTGGGAATGGCAACTGCGGCGGTGATCTCGCGGGCGAGCGGCTCGATCGTGCCTTCGATCACCATGGCGAAAGCGCCGGCCGCCGAGATCGCCTTGGCATCGCGCCGGATCTTGTCGGCTTCCTTGTCCGAGCGGCCGAGAGAGCGGTAGCCGCCGGTCGTGTTCACCTGCTGCGGCATCAGTCCGACATGGCCGAAGACCGGAATACCCCGAGAGGTAAGGAACGCCACGGTTTCAGCCATTTCCTCGCCGCCCTCCAGCTTCACGCCATCGCAGCCGGTTTCCTTCAGGATGCGTGCAGCACTGCGGAAGGCCTGTTCCTTCGATTCCTGGTAGGAGCCGAAGGGCAGATCGACGATGACGCAGGCATGCTTGGTGCCGCGTATGACGGCTTGGCCATGGGCGATCATCATATCAAGCGTGACGCCGACGGTCGTGTCCATGCCGTAGAGCACCATGCCAAGGGAATCACCGACCAGCAGCAGGTCGCAATGCGGATCGAGCAGGCGGGCAATCGGCGTCGTATAGGCCGTCAGGCTGACGATCGGACGCTGGCCCTTCATCGCTTCGATCGCAGCGGGCGTGATGCGCTTGGTGTGTCCGACAGTGCTCATCTCAGGCAGCCTTTTCGTTGTTTGACGGCTTGCGGCCGATGACCCGGTTGTCGAGCAGGCGGGTGGTGCCGATGCGCACGAAAAGCGCGATGAGGATAGGTTGTCCCTGCAAGGTCGTTAGCGGCTCCAATGTATCGGGATGACGAACGGCGGCGACTTCCACTGTCGCCAGCGGCTCTTTTTCCATGAAGGTGCGCAGGGCTTCCTCGAGCGCTGCGGGGTTATCCGCCCCGAGATCGTAGAGCCTTTCGGCCTCCGCCAATGCTTGAGGGACGATGGTGGCTGCGGCGCGTTCCTCTTTCGAGAGATAGACGTTGCGCGAGGAGAGGGCCAGGCCATCCACGTCGCGGACAGTCGGCACCGGCACGATACGAACGGGCTGCGCCAGGTCCTCGACCATGCGGCGGATGATCGCTACCTGTTGGTAGTCCTTCTCGCCGAAATAGGCGCTGTCGGGCTGGACGATGTTGAAGAGCTTGGTGACGACTGTGGCAACGCCGGCGAAGTGGCCCGGGCGAACCGCGCCCTCCAGCTCCGCACCGAGCTTCGGCACGTCGACGACGGTTTCCATCGGACGCGGATACATATCCGTCACGCCAGGTGCGAAGAGATAATCGACGCCGGCGTCGCGCAGCATGGCGCTGTCGCGTTCGAGATCGCGCGGATATTTCGCCAGATCCTCATTGGCGCCGAACTGTAGCGGGTTGACGAAAATGGAGGTGACGACGACGTCGTTCTCGGCCTTTGCACGGGAGACAAGCTCCATATGGCCGGCATGCAGATAGCCCATGGTCGGCACAAGGCCGATGCGCCTGCCAGCCCTAAGGTGTTCGGCAAGCCTTTCGCGCAGGGCCGCTATCGTGTTGATGACGTCCATCGTGGCACTCCTCCCGAGGCAGCGCCGCCTTACACTGCCCGTTTCATCCCTTTTTGCGGGCCCTTCTAACGTGTGCGGTGCAAAAAGGCAATTCAAGGGCAGCAGGCACCGCCGGGAGGATACCGTTGCTTGAGGCTGGCTCGATCTGATTTCATTGCCGTTCTCGGGAACATCATCCGAGGGAACGAACGCGGCATGAGCTCGATTTAGCCAGAATTCAGACCGAACGGGTCAGGCCGCCGTCAACCTTGAGGTTCTGGCCGGTGATGTAGCCAGCGCCATCGGAGGCCAGGAAGGCGACGGTGGCGGCGATCTCGGCGCTGGTGCCATAACGCCGCATCGGCACGCTGTCGCGGCGTTCTTCGGTCGCCGGCAGGCTGTCGATCCAGCCGGGCAGGACGTTATTCATCCGCACATTGTCGGCGGCGTAGGTGTCGGCGAAAATCTTCGTATAGGAGGCAAGGCCAGCCCGGAATACCCCCGAAGTGGGGAACATTGGCGACGGCTCGAATGCCCATGCCGTGGAAATGTTGATGATCGCGCCGGATTTCTGCTTCTGCATGATGGGGGCTATGAGGCGTGTCGGACGGATGACGTTCATGAGATAGACGTCGAGGCCGGTGTGCCATTGCTCGTCGGTGACCTCGAGGATCGGGGCGCGCGGACCGTGGCCGGCGCTGTTGACCAGCACATCGATGCGCCGCCATTTTTCCATCGTCGCATCGACCAGGCGCTTGAGATCGTCGTTGGACTGGTTGGAGCCGGTAACGCCGATGCCTCCAAGTTCCTGAGCCAACGCCTCACCCTTTCCGGAGGAGGAAAGGATGGCGACACGGAAGCCATCGGCCGCAAGCCGTCTGGCGCTTTCGGCGCCCATACCGCTGCCGCCCGCCGTGATTACGGCCACTTTTTCTATCGACATAGGTGCTTCCTCCTTCATCTCGTTCCACTGGAACCGATTGCTTCGAAATTACCGATGAAATATCATCATCGCCGCGCGAGAGCGAAGCAGATAAATTCCCATTTGCCAGTAGAAAAACTATCGCATGAACGGCTCGCCCGGTAAACTTCCCTCTCTGAACGGCCTGAAGGCATTCGAAGTGGCTGCACGCCATCGCAGCTTCAGGCTGGCGGCCGAGGAGCTCGGGGTTACGCAGGGTGCCGTTGCGCAGCAGGTTCGCGGGCTGGAAGCCGAGCTGGGCGTAAAGCTGTTCGAGCGGATGCCGCGGTCTTTGTTGCTGACGGGCGAAGGGCGGGGCTACATCGCCGATATCAGGCGCGCCTTTGAAATTATCGCTCAGGCAACCGGCAATCTCGAGCCGCAACCCGTCAGGCTCACCATCAGCACCACGCCGACATTCGCTTCGAAATGGCTGATTCCGCGCCTGCCGGATTTTACGGCTCGTCATCCCGATCTCGATCTTCATATCCTGGCGACGGAACGCATGTCGGGCTTTCAGGCGGACGGAGTGGATCTTGCAGTGCGCTACGGGCGACCACCTTTCGGGCCGGGATTGGCGACCGAACTGCTCTTCGAACAAGAGATCATCGCCGTTTGCAGCCCGGCGTTGCTGCAGGACCGAAAGCTGCCGAGGACTGCAGAGGAGCTCGCCGACTACGCGCTTCTCCATGACGCCCATAATTCCTGGCCCGAATTCATCGACAAGCATTTCGGGCGGGCGGCTCACGCCTCCTATAAAGGGATCAGCTTCAACCAGACATCGCATGCCATCGAAGCGGCGATCGCAGGGCAGGGAATCGTCCTCGCCAACCGTGATTTCGTGGCGCGAGATATGGTGGAAGGTCGTTTGACGCAGGTTATCCAGGGGTCGCTAAGCGGTCCATCCGATTTCTACCTCGTCTGGCCTCGTTATCGCAAATCCGCAGCCCTCGAGAAGGTCATTGCCTGGATGAGGGAAGAGGCGAGCAGGAGATAGCCCGTACCGTTCGCCTGATGTTGCGAGCAGGTTTTTCAGGAATGAAATGCCCGCCTGTTTTCAGAAGCGGCCCATCACGCGCGGTCGCGCTATCGAATGCTGCAATTGCCCCTTCGGGATTAGCGCTTTCCTCAATCTTTTTCTGTTAGCTGCAGTCATGGCGAAGATCGTGGCATTGGCTGCATATTTCTATCAGGCGGCGGTTGCCTTCGGGCTGCTGATCGTGGTGGCGCATCTGCTGGCTCCGGCGGACTACGCGGCCTATTCGCTGTTCATCTCGATCAGCCAGTTCGCGGCGATTTTCTGTTTCGAATGGGTTCGCTTTGCCTGCAGCCGCTTCTATCCGGGGCAGGGTCCGGGAAACGAGGCATTGGAGCGCAAGGCGCTGACCGTGGAATTTGCGGCCTGCTCGGCGATCTGCCTGATTGCTGCTTGTGCTTCGATCTTCTTTTCCGTCTCGGCGGAGATTGCCGTGCTTGGCGGTCTGGTCGCGATCTTCCAGGGCGGCAGCGACCTGCACCTCACCATGCTGCGCTTCCGCCAGGAATTTCGCGCCTTTTCGCGGCTGCAGGGCTCGCGCGCCACCATTCTCGCAGCCGGCACGCTCGCAGGTGCCGCCGTTGCCCCGACCTTCACATGTACTGTCATCGGCCTGATGGCGGGCTACGGCGCTTACGGTCTTCTGGCGCTCTTTCTGACCCGCAGCAGCTTGCGCGAGGCAGCACCATTCCAGCCATCGCTGCTTCGCAAGCACTTCGTCTATGGCAGCGTTGCGGCCAGTGCCTCCGTTATCGGCATGCTGACGCCGTTGGGATTGAAATCTATTCTCACGGCCACGTTGGGAGCGGGAGCTGCGGCCGGTGCGCTGCTGGCGCTCGATCTGTTGCAGCGGCCCTTCGTACTCATCGTCTCCGCCCTGCAGGCCATTCAATATCCCGATGTCGTCAATACCTTTGATCGCGACGGGGCAACGCCTGCCTTTGCCAGGCAACTCGGGGAATATTATTCGCTGCTTACCGGCCTTACGCTCATGACTGCCGCGGGTATCTTCGCGGTGCTGCAGCCCGTCGGCCAATTGGTCATTGCCTCCGGTTTGCGCCATGAATTTCTTGCCGTTGCTCCCTTCGTCATCGGTCTTGCGACATGCCGCGCCTTGACCGCCAACATGATGCCGACGCCAGCGCATCTGCAGCACCGGCTGCTGATGATCTTCCTTCTCGCGGTGCTGGACTGCGTGCTGCTGAATGCCGGCACGCTGGCCGGCGGTTACCTCGGTTCCCACAGCGATGCCGCGCTCATGGCCGGCGGCATGATCGGCGCCGTGTGCGCCATGGCGATTGGCGTGAAGGTGATGGCGTCTCTTTCCTTTGATTTTGTCTGGCCGCCGGTCGTCTTCTCCGCCATCGGGCTGGCGGTGCCGGTGCTGGCGACGGCTGGCTTTGGTTATTCGCTCTGGATATCGGTGTCGCTTGGCGTGGTCGGCGGCACGCTCTTTTGCCTGCTCGGCCTCTATAGCTACTTCGTTACCATGTTCCGGCCGCAGAACCGATCCTGAAGTCTCTCAGAGATCTTCGAGAATAGAGAGCACGCGGTCGGCGCTGGCATCCCAGGAGAAGCGGGTGACATTCTCATGGCCGCGCCGGCGCAGATCCTGGCGCAATACATTGTCCGTCGCGATCCGCCTCATGCCGGCAACGAGTTCATCCTGTCGGAATGGGTCGAAGTAGAGCGCGGCGTCGCCCGATGCCTCGCGCACGGCGGGGATATCAGCAGCGAGCACCGGACAACCCTGCGTCATCGCTTCCAGTGGCGGTATGCCGAAACCTTCATAGAGGCTCGGGAAGACGAAGGCAGTGGCATGTCGCTCCAGAGCGGCGATCTCAGCGTCCGTAAGCCTGCCTGGAAAGAGCATGCTGCCGTTTGACTGCTGGTCATCCGATTTGAAGACGGTCGGCGCGGAGCCGCCGACGACCACGAGCTTCTGGTTGTCATCTTTCAGCGCCTCGAAAGCGCGGATGGCGAAATCGAGGTTCTTGTTGGGTTTCATTGTTCCCACAAGAAGGAAGAAGCCGTTCGTCTTCAGACCAAGCCGCTGCATCACGGCCTCGTCCGGCTCGATCGTGGCATAATGATCGACGGCATTATAGACGACGTCGATGCCGCCTGAGGGAACACGGAATACGGAGGCGAGCTCCTGCCGCGAGAATTCGGAAACGGTACCGATCTTGGCGGTGCGCGTCAGCACTGTGCCGAGCGCACCATGCAGCAGGCGGTAGCTGCGCTTGAAGGATTGTGGATGGCGGAAGATCGTCACGTCATGGATGACGACCGCCTGGCGGCGATGAAGGAGCGGGCCGCTGCCGCCGAAGCCGATGAGCCGGCTGCCGCGCGAGTGTGAAAGCAGCGATGTCTGCTCCCATATATGCCCAGGGCCGGAGCCGAAGCGATCGATTTCTATTGCCGAGAGCCTGATATCGATGGGCGTGTTGCGCGGTACGGCCAGACGCCAGCGCGTGCCTTTCAGCGAGGCGGGCAGAGCACCCGAGGAGATCTTGCGATCGAGTGACAGCGTCAGTTCGCGCGCGAAGCGTTGCACGCCGGACAAAGGCTGGCCGAGGAAGCGCCCGTTGATGACAATAGACTGCACGCTAAGAGTCCCGATATCCTATTGATCGGTATTAGCTTGCACCATTTTGTTTAGAGAAGGTTTAGCTGGGCTCGCGCGATTTTACGCAAGCGCATCCTTGCTGCTGATCACGGCAACGCCGCGGGCTCGCATGTCGTCGATTGCCGCAGCGACGCCGGCAGGATCGATGCCGCGGCTCGCATCCTCAATGAAGCGGACGGTGACATTGGGTAGCATCTCGACGGCGTCGATCGCGGAGAACTTCACGCAATAATCCGTTGCCAGCCCGCAAAGATCGAGATCGGTGACGCCTTTGTCGCGCAGGTAAGCCGCCAGTCCGGTAAGGGCTGCCTGATCATTGTCACGGAAGGCGGAATAGCTGTCGACTGCGGGATTCTGGCCCTTCTGCTGGATGAAATCGACGTCATCGAGATGGAGGCCAGGGTGGAACTCGGCATCCTTGGTGTTCTGGATGCAATGGTCTGGCCACATCATCTGCGGTTTGCCCGAAAGCGTGCCGATTTCGAAGGGTTTCTTGCCGGGATGGGAGGAGGCGAAGCTGCCGTGGCCGGCCGGATGCCAGTCCTGCGAAGCGACGATCAGATCGTATTTGCCGCTGTCGATGAGTTTGTTGGCGATGGGCACGACTTGATCCCCATCCGGCACGGGGAGATTTCCGCCGGGGCAGAAGCCATTCTGGATGTCGATGAGCAGCAGCGCTTTCATGAGGCCTGTCCTTCCCGTTTTGTTGCGCCGCACGATGCCAAGCGGTGTGCCTCGGATCAAGCCCCTTGCGCTCCGCTTGGAAAACCGGCGGAGCGCAAGGCTCAGTCAGTTTCAGGCCGGCTTGTGGCCCTTGAGCCCGTAAAAGGCGATGTAGACGTAGCAGATGATCGGCATCAGGAAGGCGAGGTGAATACCGATCGTATCGGCAAGGCCGCCCTGGATAACAGGCAGGATCGCCCCGCCGACGATGGCAAGGCACAGAATGCCCGAGCCCTGGCTCGTATATTTGCCGAGGCCATGCAGTGCCAGGCTGAAGATCGTCGGGAACATGATCGAGTTGAACAGGCCGATCGCCAATACCGACCACATGGCGACATGGCCCGTTGTCAGCACGGTGACCACGAGCAGGATGATGACCGCGGCAGCGTTGAACGCCAGCGCCTTGCCGTCATCGATATGACGCATGATCAGCGAACCGATGAAGCGTCCTACCATTGCGCCGCCCCAGAAGTAGGAGACGTAGTGCGCGGCATCGGCCTCGGAGAGATGGGCGATATCCGGCTGACTCAGGAAGTTGACCAGGAAACTGCCGACGCTGACTTCGGCGCCGACATAGAGAAAGATGCCGACAGCGCCGAGCACGAGATGGCGGTACTGCCAGGCGGAGCCGCCGCCGCGCATGGGCTCGATGGTCTCCTCATCTTCGACTTCGGGTAGCTTCAATGCGGCAAAGACGGCGGCGAGCACCAGGAAGGCTGCGGCAAGAAGCAGGTAGGGGAATTTGACCGCGCCGGCTTCGGCAAGCCGCATGGCGTCGAGCTGTTCCGGCGTAGCGTTGGTGGCTGCAACAGTCGCGGCAGACAGGATCAACATCGCGCCGAAATAGGGGGCAATCGTCGTGCCAAGGGAGTTGAAGGCCTGCGTCAGGTTCAGGCGGCTTGCAGCCGTATCCGGAGGTCCCAACACGGTGACATAGGGGTTGGCGGCAACCTGCAGGATCGTGATGCCGGTGGCGAGCACGAAGAGCGCGCCCAGGAACAGGGCGTAGACGCGGTAAGTGGCGGCCGGAATGAACAGGGCACAGCCGACGGCTGCGATCGCGAGGCCGACGACGATGCCCCATTTGTAGGTGATGCGCTTTACGAGCGTGCCGGCCGGCAGCGATATGATGGAATATGCGCCGAAAAAGCAAAGCTGGATGAGCATCGCTTGGGTGTAATTGAGCTGAAAGACGCTTTTCAGGTGCGGGACCAGAATATCGTTCAAGCAAGTGATGAAACCCCACATGAAAAAGAGTGAGGTGAGTGCGATAAGCGCGAATTGGTAATTGCCCTGGCCTTGGCGTGCGGATGCACGGGCGCTGGTGGGCGCAGAGCTTGTTGCTGAGCCAGCCACTTTTTATCCTCGGTTCTTGTTGTTGCCAGGCTTTGAGATTCGACCCGGGCGAAAAGCCCGAACGGGCCGGAAGGACTGGCAGCGGCTTGCCGAGATGCCCGCAAGAAGCGCGGAATCCCGAAGCCGCTTCAATCGATATAATCGATTGGATCATTATTGGTAGCTTGCTAGGAATGCGGATTCTGCAATGCAGCAATGCGGTTTGCTGCAATCGCGAAGACGTTGAGGAAAGCAATCAGGTTTTCCTAGGTGCCTATCCGCCCGGGCGGGTCAGCCACCGTTCAGATAGCCGAGGACGGCACGCAGTGCACGGCGAGTCAATTGGCTTTTGTCTTCGTCGCCATGTTCTCCGGCGGCGTCGACCATTCCCTTGATGATCGCCACCACATCCCGGCTTGCGATATCGATGTCAGCCTGCATCGGCAGGTCCGGCCGCAGCAACGCTGCGCGCGTGAGTTCGAAGAAACGCATCTTCACCCTTTCGGTGGTGGTATCCAACGGCAGGCGTGCTTCTTCGAAGTCGAGCAGGCGGGCGAGGGCTGGCCGGCGAAGTTGCTGCTCGACACACGGGAGGATGAGTGCTGACAAAGCCTCCCTGCCGGTGGGCTTGCCTGCTGCGCTTTCCGCCTCCTCGACGAGGCGGCGCGTTTCCCTGAGGATCAGCGCTCCGATCAGCGCGTCCTTGCGCGGAAAATACTGATAGAGCGAACCGACGCTGACACCGGCCCTTTCCGCCACGGCATTGGTGGAGAAGGCTTCATGGCCGCGCTCTTCCAAAATGCGAGCCGCAGCCTCGACGATCGCCTCGACGGTCGCGAGCGAACGGGCTTGTTTCGGCGCTTTTCTGGGCGCGGGGCGGCTTTTCAGAGGGCTCTCGGACATGTCCGTGGAATGCGAGTAGTAAAAAGTGAATTATCGCTCATATTACTGATCAAGGCCCAGCGAAACAAGCGTTTCCGCGACATCCGAGGATCGAATTCCCTCGGCGTGTTCGCAAGCGCGTGCCTGCGTGACGCTTGCCGTTCGGGCCGGAGAGAGAAATGGAGACAAATGCATGTCCAGCGAAATCAAAACCGCAATCGTGACCGGAGCATCGAAGGGCATCGGCGCCGCCATTGCGAGGCAGCTTGCCGCCGATGGTTTCCAGACCGTCGTTAACTATGCATCGAGTTCCCGTGAGGCTGGGGATATCGTCGCCCGTATAGAAGCGGCGGGCGGCCGTGCGATTGCGGTCCGTGCGGATGTGGCCGATGCTTCGGCTGTTACGGCATTGTTCGATCGTGCCGAAGCCGAGTTCGGCAAGGTCGACGTGCTCGTCAACAATGCCGGGATCAGCAAATTCTCGCCCCTGTCTGAAGTGAGCGATGAGGATTTTCAGCAGCAGATTGCCATCAACCTCACAGGCACGTTCAACGGAATGCGCGAGGGGGCAAGCCGGGTGCGGGATGGTGGCCGCATCATCAACCTGTCAACGAGCATCATCGGCCATTACTCCCCAGGCAACGGCGTCTATGCAGCGACGAAGGCAGGTGTGGAAGCCATGACGCATACGCTCGCCAAGGAACTCGGCACGCGCGGCGTAACGGTCAATGCGGTCGCGCCTGGGCCGATCGCCACGGAGTTGTTGTTCAGGGGACGGTCGGAGGCGCTGATCCAGCGGCTGATCAACGACATCCCGCTCGGCCGTCTCGGCCTGCCGGAGGAGATCGCCCAGATCGTGTCGTTTCTTGCCAGCGTTCAAAGCGGTTGGATCAACGGCCAGATCATCCGCGCGAATGGCGGGCGCAATTGAATCGGTCATCACTCGAGGTGGCAAATGAGCTTAGCCCATTCGTTTGCCGCTTTCGCGCGCTTCATCGCCGGCGGGAAAGCGCCTGACATGCTCGATCAGTGCGCGAAGCTTCGGAGCGGTGTTTCGCCGGCTCGGATAATAGAGATAGAAGCCCGCGAAATAGGGGCAGTAATCCTCCAGAATCGGCAGCAGTTCGCCGCGACCGATGAAGGGGCGGAAGCTTTCCTCCATCCCGAAGGAGATGCCGGCGCCGGCGACGGCAAGCTTGATCATCAGGCCCATGTCATTGGTGGTGATCGTCGACGGCACCGCGACGCTGAATTCCTTGCCCGCTTCGGCGAACTCCCAGCGATAGGGCGCCGATTTCGGAGAAGGACGCCAGCCGATGCAGGCATGCCCGGCAAGGTCTGCCGGGTGTGACGGCACGCCGGAACGCTCGCGATAGGATGGGGCGCAGACAGCCAGTTGTCGCTCGGCGCCCGCGACCGGCACGGCGATCATATCCTGCGCGATGACTTCTCCGAGCCGCACGCCTGCGTCGTAGCCTTCCGCGACGATGTCGAATTCCTCGTCCGTGACGGTGATATCCAGCTCCACCTCGGGATATTGACGCACGAAACCGGCAAGGAGCGGCCCGGCCAGAAAGCGCTCGGCGATCGAGGAGACCGCAAGCCGCAGGCGGCCGCGCGGAAGCTCTGTCAGCGCCTCGGTCTTCTCCAGCGCCGCGCGCATCTCCGCCACGGCGGGAGCGACCCTCTCATAGAGCCGCTCGCCGGCTTCCGTGAGGCTGACGCTGCGTGTCGTGCGCAGCACGAGCGCGATGCCGAGATTTTCCTCAAGGCGGCGAATCGTCTGGCTGACGGCGGAGCGGGTCACGCCGAGCCGTGTCGCTGTCGCCCGAAAGCTCCGTTCTTCCGCAACGAGCGCGAAGACGGCGAGCGCATTCAGATCCGGCTCCATTGGTTATTTTTTCTTTCCAATTTGGCAAGGAGATGACGGC
The DNA here is from genome assembly GCF_014193575.1 of Rhizobium sp. BK289. Classification (NCBI taxonomy): domain Bacteria; kingdom Pseudomonadati; phylum Pseudomonadota; class Alphaproteobacteria; order Hyphomicrobiales; family Rhizobiaceae; genus Rhizobium; species Rhizobium sp. BK289. Next base: position 401,938 of record NZ_JACHZO010000002.1, on the reverse strand, counting down.
TTATCGAAACAATAACGATCCTTACAGTCAAGGCCTCATGACATGCACGGAGAAAGGATGAGGTCATGCCGATGGATAAGGTCATTCTGATCACGGGCGCTTCGAGCGGAATCGGGGAGGGCATTGCCCGCGAACTTGCCGCCGCTGGCGCGAAAGTGGTGCTGGGTGCGAGGCGCGTGGAACGTCTGGAAGCGCTGGCCGCCGAGTTGCATGCGGCGGGCGGCACCGTGCTTGCCCATTCCCTCGATGTGACGAATCGCGGAAGCTTCGAGGCTTTCGTCAGCGCCGCTCGACAGAAATGGGGACGCGTCGATGTCATCGTCAACAATGCCGGCGTGATGCCGCTCTCCCTCATGGCATCGCTGAAGGTGGAAGAATGGGACAGGATGATCGATGTCAACATCAGGGGCGTGCTGTACGGCATCGCTGCGGTTTTACCTGAGATGATAGCATGCAATTCCGGCCAGATCATCAATATCGCGTCGATCGGAGCGCTTGCGGTCTCCCCGACCGCGGCGGTTTATTGCGCCACGAAATATGCGGTGCGGGCGATCTCGGACGGGCTACGGCAGGAGCACAAGGTGCTGCGCGTCACCTGCATCCATCCCGGCGTCGTCGAAAGCGAGCTTGCCGATACGATCACCGATCCAATCGCGGCGGAAGCGATGAAGACTTATCGCGCCATCGCTCTCAAACCCGATGCCATTGCCCGCGCCGTGCGTTTTGCCATCGAACAGCCCGAGGATGTCGACGTCAACGAGATCGTCGTGCGCCCGACGGCCAACACGTAGGCGGTGGAGATGGCTTTGGTCCGAAGTTTCGCCCTGGCTCTTGCCGCCGGCGCCATATTTATCGTTACATCAAAGGTCTACGCTACCATGAACAACAAATCCAACGCATCCGCGACCATCCAGCAAAGTCATCCCTATGTCGGCATGTGGGTTACCGCCGATGGTTATGTGCGCCACAATCTACTGCCGAACGGCCGCTATGACGAAGCGCGCGGCCGGCGCGAGAGCGCCTATCAGGGGCGCTATGAGGTTCGCGGCAATCACATCGATTACTGGGACGATACCGGCTTTACCGCCGATGGAGATTTCATCGACGACGTGCTTCATCACGGCGGTATAATCCTTTATCGTCAGAAGTAGCGCGATATCGAATGGCACCATCGCCAGACCATCTGTGTCTTGCGATGGCTTTCCTCTTACGGCGTGCCGGTCCCAGTCGAATGCCAATCCTTTTTCCGCGATGGATTTATGGGCTATGGCTAAAGGACCGGGATGCGCAGGCGACCGGGGGAGCGTGAGGCTTTACCAGAGCTCGTAGTATAAGTCCCGCCAATCCGGATTTGTCTTTTCGATCAGCTCGATCTTCCATTGCCGATACCAGCGTTTCAGGGACTTTTCCCGTTGTATGGCTGAAACGATGTCGGCGTGGTCCTCATACCAGACCAACCGCGTGCACCCGTATTTCCAAGCAAAGCCAGGCGTCAGGCCTTCGCGATGTTCGTAGATGCGGCGCTCTATATCGGCGGTGACGCCGATATAGAGCGTACCTCGCTTGTGGTTAGTGATGATGTAGGTATATCCACCCATGCGTGTATGATGCTGGTGGAGATGATGAGCGTCAAGAGACTATTGGCGGGAGGTGAGCTGCTTCGCAAAGAATAGCGCTTGCGTTTGCCACCCTATCATACCCCACGCTCCGTCATCCTCGGGCTTGACCCGAGGATCCAGACACAAGCCTATGACAATGATGACAGCCTCTACGACCGTCCGCCCTGCATTGACGGTTCCAAACAGGGCATAACGCATTTGATTGAAACCCTTGTGCATGGATCCTCGGGTCAAGCCCGAGGATGACGGAGCGCGGGGGAGGACGGAGGCCACACAATCAGCTCCTTCATCTTTGCGGTTGCACTGATGGGCACCCGCCGCTCCAAATCAGACAGCCGGCCTTGTGCCCTCAAACCCGCTCCACAAACCCATCAAGCACCCTTTTCTGCCCGGCGCGGTCGAATTCGATGGTCAGCTTGTTGCCCTCGATCTCCGAGACATTGCCGTTGCCGAACTTGATGTGGAAGACGCGGTCGCCGATTGAGAATTTGGAGGGTTCGGTGGAGGTGGATTTAGCCACCAGCTCGCCGTCGATGGTGCGCACTTTCGGGCCGCTTTCGCCGTAGCCGATGCGTTCGACGGCGTGGCCGGAGCGGCTGCCCCAGTTGTCGCGGGTCGCATCGTTGCGGTTGGCCTGCGCACGCTTCCATCCAGGCGTGGAATAGGTGTTGGCGAAGGGATCGGCCTTGTCGAAGCGTGATTGGCCGTAACCGCCGCGGCCATACCCGCCATAGGATTGCTCGACTTCGGCGACCTGGACATGCGTTTCCGGCAGTTCGTCGAGAAAGCGGGAGGGGATTGTGGATTGCCACAGGCCGTGGATGCGGCGGTTGGAGACGAACCAGATGTGGCAACGGCGCTTGGCGCGGGTGATGCCGACATAGGCGAGGCGGCGCTCTTCCTCCAGACCGGCGCGGCCGCTTTCATCAAGCGAGCGCTGATGCGGGAACAGGCCTTCCTCCCAGCCGGGCAGGAACACCGTGTCGAATTCCAGACCCTTGGCCGAGTGCAGCGTCATGATGGAGACGGCGTCGAGATTTTCGTTCTGCTCAGCATCCATGACGAGGGCGACGTGTTCGAGGAAGCCGCGCATGGATTCGAAACTATCCATCGAGCGGATGAGCTCTTTCAGGTTTTCCAGGCGTCCAGGCGCTTCGGCCGATTTGTCGTTCTTCCACATGTCCGTATAGCCGGACTCTTCGAGGATCTGCTCGGCAAGCTCGGTATGCGGGGTGTTTTCGAGCAGGCCCTGCCAGCGGCGGAAGGATTGCACGACATCGAACAGCGCCTTGCGCGTCTTCGGCTTCATCTCATCCGTCTCGATGATATCGGCCGCTGCCGCTAACATCGGGATATCGCGCGCACGGGCGTAATCATGCAGCGCTCGAACGGTGGTGTCGCCGAGGCCGCGCTTCGGCGTATTGATGATGCGCTCGAAGGCGAGATCGTCGGCCGGCTGGCAGACGAGACGGAAATAGGCCATGGCATCGCGGATTTCGAGGCGCTCATAGAAACGAGGACCACCGACGACGCGGTAGTTCAGGCCGAGGGTGACGAAACGGTCTTCGAACTCGCGCATCTGGAACGAGGCACGCACGAGGATCGCCATGTCGTTCAGATTGTGCTTGTTGCGCTGCAGCTGCTCGATCTCTTCGCCGATCGCGCGTGCTTCCTCCTCGGAATCCCAGGAGGCATGCACCTGCACCTTGATGTCGTCGGGGTCGGAGCGGTCGGTGAACAGCGTCTTGCCGAGCCGGCCTTCGTTATGGGCGATCAGATGCGCGGCGGCACCGAGAATATGCTCGGTGGAGCGGTAGTTGCGCTCGAGCTTGATGACCTTGGCGCCTGGAAAATCCTTCTCGAAGCGCAGGATATTGTCCACTTCGGCGCCGCGCCAGCCATAGATCGACTGATCGTCGTCGCCGACGCAGCAGACATTCTGCGGCTCGCCCTTCTGCCTCTGCGCCAGCAGGCGAAGCCACATATACTGCGCCGTGTTGGTATCCTGATACTCGTCGACCAGGATGTAGCGGAAGCGCTGGTGATAGTCCTTGAGGATATCAGGATTCTGCCGGAACATATTGATCGGATGGAGCAAAAGATCGCCGAAGTCACAGGCGTTCAGTGTCTTCAGGCGGTTCTGGTAGGCGGCATAGAGTTCGCGGCCCTTGCCGTTGGCGAAGGCCCGGGCATCGCCTTCCGGAATATCGGCGGGGCTGAGGCCCTTGTTCTTCCAAGTGTCGATCATGCCGGCGAACTGCTTGGCCGGCCAGCGCTTGTCGTCGAGCCCTTCCGCCTGGATCAGCTGCTTGATCAGGCGGACGACATCGTCGGTATCGAGAATGGTGAAGCTGGAGGTGAGGCCGACCAGCTCGGCATGACGGCGCAACAGCTTGACGCCGATCGAGTGGAAGGTGCCGAGCCAGGGCATGCCTTCGACGGCGCCGCCGACGAGCAGTGCGATACGCTCCTTCATCTCGCGGGCCGCCTTGTTGGTGAAGGTGACGGCGAGAATCTGGCTGGGGAAGGCGCGGTTGGTAGAGAGGATATGAGCGATGCGGGTTGTGAGCACGCGCGTCTTGCCAGTGCCGGCGCCCGCAAGCACCAGAACGGGGCCGTCAAGCGTTTCGACTGCTTCCGTCTGTTCCGGATTGAGGCCGGCGAGATAATCCGGCCGGCGGCCGCTGTCGCGTGCCGCCATGGCGCGGGCAGCGATGCCGCCGCTGGTGCTGCCGGCAGCCGGCGCCGAACGGCGCGGCGCGATGTGCTCCGGCTCCTCGTCAAAGAAGGGGATATCGTCATGTCCAATGGTCATGCGGCCCAATGTAATGATTCTACCCCGAAAGGCAAAAGAAACGGGCCGAAACTAGAACAAAAAGTGCACATTCGCGGCATAAAGACGTTGATAACGCGGCACGTTCCGCGCCCAAACAGAGATGTGCGAATGCCAGTGAAACGTCTCGTTGTCACGGTCAAGATTACAACTTTGTCATAATATGCGTCGAAGCTTGCTGCTTATGCCCAAAAACACGATATTGCAGCAAATCGGGCACAATCTTGCATTATAGAGCCGCCCGGACCGAATGAGGCCTCAATAAGTGCGCTGGGTGTGTGGGGGGCCTGTGCAAACCAACGACGCGATTTCATCGCCTCTGACATAACGAGCCGGAGACGTGCATGACCGCCTGGAAGCAGCTTTCCTTGTCTTTTCTCTTGCTGGTGGCAGGCATTGCCGCTGTCGTGGCCCTTGCGCCCGGCGCAGCCGGCATCTTGCGGAAGGCCGGTGTTCCCCAGACGATCGTCGCAGCAATCACACATGATGACGATGCCAAGGCGGAGAAGAGCGGCAATGCGGTCGAAGCCGGCGCTCGGCGCGCCCGGAATGTGCCGCTTGTCGTGACGAAAGCCGTCGTCAACGGCGTCGTCAACGATCGCCTGAGCGCGATCGGCACCGGTGACGCCATTCGCTCGGTCGTCGTCATGCCGCAGGCGACGGGCACGATCCGGGAAATCCTCATCAAGTCCGGCGACAGGGTCAGCCAAGGCCAGGTACTGGCTCGTCTCGACGACGACGAGCAGATCATTGCCCGCGGCCAGGCGGAGGTAGCGCTGAAGAGCGCAGCGGAGAAATCCCAGCTCTATCGCAACATCAAATCCAGCGTGTCGCGCATCGATGTTTTCGATGCCGAGATCGCAGAGCAGGGGGCGAAGCTGGCGCTGCAATCGGCGGAGCTGGCGCTGAAGCGCCGCGATATCGTCGCGCCGATCGACGGGATCGTCGGCATCGTGCCCGTTGTGGTCGGCGACAACGTAACCACGACCACCAATATCGTGATGCTGGACGATCGCTCGGAAATCCTGGTGGATTACTGGGTGCCAGAGCGCTTCGCCAACACTGTCAAGGTCGATCAGCCGGTGGAAGCGACCTCGGTCGCGCTGCCGGGGCGTATATTCTCTGGCGCCGTCGAGGCGGTCGACAATCGCGTCGATGGCGCCAGCCGGACGCTGCGCGTGCGCGCCCGCATCGACAATGCCTCCGACGAATTGCGGGCCGGCATGTCCTTCAATGTCGGCATGCGCTTTGCCGGCGAGACCTATCCTTCCGTCGATCCGCTCGCCGTGCAATGGGATGGCGCCGGTGCTCATGTCTGGCGCGTTGTCGACGGCAAGTCCTCGAAGGTGCGCGTCAGCATCGTGCAGCGCAATCCGGATGCGGTACTGGTCCGCGGCGATCTCCGCAATGGCGATCTCATCGTCATCGAAGGATTGCAGCGTATGACCGAAGGTGGCGAAGTCCGCTTTGCCCGTGATGTCGCCGAGGCCAGGGAGGTCATCACCCAATGACATCTCATGGTGATGACGCGACGGATGCCAGCTCGGCAGCGACCAGGCAATCCTTCACGGCACTTTTCGTGCGCCGGCCGATCCTGGCCCTGGTCTTCAATACGCTGCTGGTCGTTGCCGGTCTTGCAGCCTATTTCGGCGTCGAAGTGCGCGAACTGCCTGATGTCGATCGTCCCGTCGTGACGGTCAGAACCGTGTTTGACGGCGCTTCTCCCCAGACGGTGGATCAGGAGCTGACGAAGATCATCGAAGGGGCGGTCGCCCGCGTCAGCGGCCTGAAATCGGTCTCCTCCAGCTCGTCCTTCGGGCAGAGCCGCGTAACGCTCGAATTTTCCGACGCGACCGATCTTTCGGTTGCCGCCAACGATGTTCGCGATGCCATCGGTCGCATCGCCGAACAATTGCCCGATCAGGCGGATGCGCCACAGATCGTCAAGGCGGATTCGGATTCGCAGCCGATCATGCGCCTTGCCGTCACCTCGAGCACCATGACGATGGACGACCTGACGCAGCTGGTCGATAAGGAGATCACTGACCGGCTGGCTTCGGTCGAAGGCGTTGCCGATGTCGAGCTTTACGGCGATCAGGAGAAAATCTTCCGCATCGACGTCGATCAGGCCGCCCTTGCGAGCCGAGGCCTCACTATCGGCGACCTGACGACGGCGCTTGCGACCGCAGCGCTCGATGTACCGGCCGGATCGCTGAAGAGTGCGCGCCAGGATATCGTCGTGCGTGCCACGGCGGCGCTGCAGACGCCGGAGGATTTCTCCCGGCTGATCATCAAGAACCGCGTGCGGCTCTCCGATGTCGCGACCGTGACGCTCGGACCGAGGGACGGCACGACCGCGCTGCGCTCGAACGGCGTACAGGGCGTCGGCCTCGGCATCATCCGCCAGGCGCAGTCGAATACCTTGAATATTTCCGAAGGCGTGAAGGCCGTCGTCGCGCAGCTGTCGAAATCGCTGCCCGAGGGTACGCGTATCGTCATCACCAGCGACGATGCCTTATTCATTCAGGGCGCGATCCACGAAGTCGTGCTGGCGCTCGTCCTGTCGGCGCTGATCGTCACGGTGGTCATCTATCTCTTCCTGCGCGACTGGCGGGCGACGCTGATACCGGTCGTCACTATGCCGGTGGCGCTCATCGGCACGCTCGCCGCGCTTTATATGGTAGGCTTCTCGGTCAATATCCTGACGCTGCTGGCGATCGTACTTGCGACCGGCCTCGTGGTCGACGACGCCATCGTCGTGCTCGAAAATATCGTGCGTCGTAGAGCCGAGAAGATCGGGCCGCGCGCGGCTGCCGTACTCGGTACGCGCGAAGTCTTCTTCGCCGTCATTGCGACGACGGCAACGCTTGCCGCCGTGTTCATTCCGCTGTCCTTCCTGCCGGGGCAGGTGGGCGGCCTGTTCCGCGAATTCGGCTTCGTGCTTGCCTTCTCCGTCGGGCTGTCGTCGATCGTGGCGCTGACGCTCTGCCCGATGCTTGCGTCTCGCATGCTGACCAAGGAAATGCGCGAAGAGCATGGCGCACTCGGCCGTTTCGGTGAGCTTTTTGCCGGCGTCTATCGCCGCACGCTCCGGACATGTCTCAACGCACCGCTTGTCGTCATCGTCTTCTGCGCGCTGTTTTCGGCTGCTGCTGTTCTCGCCTTCGTGAATGTCAAAAGCGAGCTGACGCCGAGCGAGGACCGGGCGATGGTCATGCTGCGTCTCACCACGCCGCAGGGCGCTGGCCTGGATTACACGAAGGACCAGCTGCAGCGGGTCGAGGAGCGGCTGCAGCCGCTGATGGACAGCGGCGACATCAGAAATACCTACGCTATCTCAGGCATGAACAGCCAGAAAAACAGCGGCTTCATGGTCTTGACCCTGGCACCCTGGAGCGAGCGCCATCGCACGCAACAGGACATCGTCACCGATATCAACCGCGCCATGGCCGGCGTTCCTGCGCTCCGAGGCAACGTCATCCAGGCCAACAGCCTGCGTATCCGGGGCGCCGGCAGCGGCGTGCAGATGGCGCTTGTCGGCAACAATCATGAGGTGCTGACCGAGGCGGCACTGAAGCTGGTGCAGGAGCTCGACAGGACAGGGCAGTTCGACACGCCACGGCTCAACAACGAGCCGACGCAGGCCCAGGTCTCGGTCACCATCGACCGGGAGCGCGCTTCCGATCTCGGGATCGACATATCGGGGCTTTCGATGGCGCTGCAGTCGCTGCTCGAAGGCCGCTCCGTCGTCGACGTCTTTGTCGCGGGCGAATCCTATCCCGTGCTGCTGACCTCAACGATCCGGCCGATCGACGATCCGACGGATCTTGAAAACGTCTATCTGAAAACCGGCGACGGCAAGATCGTGCCGATGTCGGTCATCGCATCGCTGAAGGAGAACGCCGTCGCACCGCAATTGACCCGCGAGCAGCAATTGGCATCGGTCGCTATCACCGCCGGTCTCAAGAGCGGCATGTCGCTTGGGCAAGCCGTCGAGGAAGTCACGCGGATCGCCACGCCGCTGTTGCCGCCAGGTGCGCGGTTGATGCCGCTCGCCGAAGCCGCGACGCTGGAGGAGAATTCCAGCGGCATGGTGCTGACCTTCGGCTTTGCCATCGTCATCATCTTTCTGGTGCTCGCGGCGCAGTTCGAAAGCGTGCTGTCGTCGCTGATCATCATGTCCACGGTGCCGCTTGGTCTTGCCTGCGCCATCTTCGCGCTCGTCATCACCGGTTCGAGCCTCAACATCTACAGCCAGATCGGCCTGGTGCTGCTGGTCGGCGTCATGGCCAAGAACGGCATCCTGATCGTCGAATTCGCCAATCAGCTGCGCGACAAGGGCGAAAACGTGCGCGAGGCGATCGAAAAGGCCTGCGCGCTGCGCCTGCGTCCGGTCATGATGACGATGATCGCAACCATCCTCGGCGGCGTCCCGCTCGTCTTTGCGGAGGGTGCGGGCGCGGAAGCACGCATCGCGCTCGGCTGGGTGATCGTCGGCGGCCTTGGTTTCGCGACTCTCGTCACGCTTTACATCACGCCGGTCGCCTATCTGCTGATCGCCCGTTTTGCAAAACCGCAGACGCATGAGGAGCAGCGTCTGCACGACGAAATGTCCGACGCGGCGTTGCGCTCGAAGCTGACCAACCTTCGCGCGGCGGAATAGGCCGGGACAGGTAGGTTGTGCCCATTATGGTAAATCAGGCGTTTCGCTTAGCGTTTTTTTAAGCATGTTTGCTAATCATGGCGATTGTAACCGCTGGAGCGAAGGTGTTGTTTTTGCCTTGCTCCCCGTTCGCCGACACGCTCGGCCCGCGCGCATGAGCGCTCGCGGCAAGGTTCCGATGTCTCCTTGTATCTGTTGCGTATTGTTGCGTCCGGAGTTCATGTGCCGTGAGTATTTTTTCGACCTTCATCAGGGTCAGTCCCTCTGTGAACACAGCGCTGGAAGTGCTGAGGGACACCCAGACCAAGCTGGGCAATGCCCAACGCCAGATGTCGTCAGGCCTGCGGGTGCAGTCGGCGGAAGATAACGCCACATACTGGAAGATCTCGACTTTGACGCATACCGACATCGGCGCGATTTCGTCGGTTCAAGATGCGCTCGGTCTCGCCGTCTCGACCGTCAGCACCGCCTCCACGGGCGTCAGCAGTGCAATCGACGTCGTAACGGAAATCAGGACCAAGCTTGTCAGCGCCTATGAAACCAGTGTCGACAAGACGAAGCTCAACGACGAACTTACCCAGCTGAAAGAGCAACTGCGCAGCATCGGGGAATCGGCGACCTTCAACGGCGTGAACTGGACCGTGCTGCAGGACGGCGCGGATCCCACTGCGCCACATGAGATCCCTGGATCCCTTATTCGTGGTGCGAACGGAACCGTCACGATCGGCATGCTGAGTTATGAAGGCGTAAGCTCGACGACCGGCCCCATCACCTCGAGCGATGCGCGTTATCTGATAGACGATCAGTCAAGCGGCGCCGGCGGTTATGGTGTTCTGACTTCGACTGCTTTCGCAACCGCGGCCGGTGCCGCGCAAAATTATGTGCTGCTCAACAGCAAGAACGGCAATACCACCGGCCAGGCGGAGATCTCGCTCGATGCGAATACGACGCAAGGCGCCGTCGTCGACATGGTCAATACCGTGACGGGAATGCTGAACCAGCTCAAGACGATCGGATCCGCCTTCGGCTCTTTGGAATCGCGCGTCAATCTCCAGACCGAGTTCGCCAAGAATCTGAGTGATTCCCTGACCAGCGGTGTCGGCAAGCTCGTGGATGCCGATATGGAGCAGCAGTCGAGCAAGGTTCTGGCGCTGCAGGCGCAGCAGCAGCTTGGATTGCAATCGCTCTCGATTGCCAATGCGAGCTACAATACGGTTCTGCAGCTCCTCAAGAGCTTTTGATCTCCTATGGGGTCTGAGGAGCCGTGTTGATGGACGGCTCCTCACATCCGGATTTCAATCAGCTTCATCGAAAGCGTCATTGCCGCTCTATGCACAGGGGACAAAGTCCCGATTAAGATTCCTCTTCATGATATTGCCGTAATGCTTCATATCTGCTGCGGCCATCGAACCGGAGAGCGACGATTCCATGATCAAGAAAATTGCCATTCTTGCCCTAGCGGCAGCCTTTTTGAACGCATGCACGACCACCGACCCTTATACGGGTGAGCAGAAGGTATCGAATACCGCAGGCGGTGCAGCGATCGGTGCCGGTGTCGGCGCCGTTGCCGGTCTTCTGATCGGTCATTCGCCGGCCTCGCGCCGCAATGCTGCGCTGATCGGCGCCGGCGTCGGTGCGCTCGCAGGCGCCGGTATCGGCAATTACATGGACCAGCAGGAATCCGAGCTGCGTGCGCAGCTGCAGGGCACCGGCGTTTCGGTGACCCGCGTCGGCGACCGCATCATCCTCAACATGCCGTCGGCAATCACCTTCGATATCGACCAGGATGCGATCAAGCCGGAATTCTTCCCGACGCTCAATTCCGTCGCGATCGTTCTGCGCAAGTTCAACCGCACGCTGATCGACGTCAACGGTCATACGGATTCGACCGGCAGCCTGCAGCATAACCAGGATCTGTCCGAGCGCCGCGCCGGATCGGTTGCCTCCTACCTCGGCAGCCAGGGTATCGATCAGCGCCGCATGTCGGCCATCGGCTTCGGTCCGTCGCAGCCGGTCGCATCCAATGCCACCGAGGCCGGTCGCGCGCAGAACCGCCGCGTGGAGATCCAGATCGCACCGATCACTCAGAACGGCTAAACCTTTCTGGACAGAAACGGCCGGATCTCACGATCCGGCCGTTTTCTTTGCGTCCGATCACGCGTGCATGCTCGCGCCCTTCGTGATCTTGTCGACGATTTTCTTGTCGGCGCGCAAGGCGATGCCGACGACCTTGGCATCTTCCGGCGCGAATTCGGAAAAGACGGCGCGGTTGGCCGCGTCATGCCCGGTTGAAAACATTTCTTCTATAAAGATGGAAGACGTGACGCCACGCTCCAGCGAGCGGCGGTGGATCGCGGCGATACTCTCCCTGTCGGCCGAGAGCACGATGATGGGCTGGATCGACAAAGCGTTGTAGACGTTGCCGGTACGATCGCGATAGGCTTCTCCGATGATATCTGGATTTTGTCCGGCTATGCCTGTCGACAGGAAGGCCGTTACATTCAGCTTTTGCCAGGATTGAAGGTCGCTTCGCAAAACGATCGCGATTTTGGTATCGAACATCGATGGTCACTTTCATGCAGTCTGGAAATGGGACATTGCACGAAGATGTAGCCGGACAGATCTTCGAGGGTCTTGAACGTTTGTGCGTGACGCCGGAGAGCAACCGCATCCTGTCTGCGCCTGCCTATCCGGGCATCGAACGCATCCAGGCGCAGTTTCGCGGCGATGCCTTCGAACTGCACCGGCACGATACCTATGCGCTTGGCGTTACCATGCGCGGCGTGCAGACGTTCCGCTATCGCGGCGAACAGCGCTACAGCCTGCCCGGGCGGGTGATCATTCTTCATCCGGACGAACTGCATGATGGCGGGGCAGCGACCGAAGACGGGCTCGTGTACCGGATGCTGTATCTGGAACCATCGGTGCTGTTTCAATGCCTTGAGGCGGCGCGTGTCGGCCTGCCTTTCGTCGATGACCCCGTGGTGGAAGACAATCGTCTCGCCGGCTTGTTGCTGGCGGCGCTCGGCGAGCTCGATCGCGAGCTGGATGAGCTCTTCGTCGACGATTTCGTCTCGCGGCTCACCGACGGACTTGTCCAGCATGCCCGTTTGCCGCAACGGCCCTTGGGCAGCATTGCGTGGGGGCAGGTGAAGACTGCGCGGGACTATCTCGAGGCGCATGTCACGCGGGGTGTGCGCTCGCAGGAACTGGAGCGCATCACCGGTCTCGATCGCTTTGCACTGGCGCGGCATTTCCGCGCCGCCTTCGCAACAAGCCCGCATCGGTTCCTGCTGATGCGGCGGCTGCAGCAGGCAAAGGCGATGATCGGCGCGGGAGAGTCGATCGCGGAGGTGGCCGCGGCAACCGGATTTGCCGATCAGAGCCATCTGACCCGGCATTTCAAGAAGGCATTCGGCATTGCTCCGGGTGCCTGGAACACCATGGTTCATAGAGCCGGTTAGCGGGGCCTGCCGCCTCTCAATGGATGCCGAGGAACTGCTTGAGCTCCGGCGTTTGCGGATTGGCAAAGACCTCGCCGGGCGGTCCGATCTCGTGCACGCGGCCCTGGTGCATGAAGACGACGCGCGAGCAGACGTCGCGGGCGAATTTCATCTCATGCGTCACCATCAGCAGCGTCATGCCTTCGCTTGCCAGTTCGCGCACCACAGCAAGAACTTCCGCGACCAGCTCCGGGTCCAGCGCGGAGGTGATTTCATCGCAGAGAAGTGCGATCGGCTGCATGGCGAGTGCCCTGGCGATGGCGACGCGCTGCTGCTGGCCGCCGGAGAGTTCATCCGGATAGGCGTCGAACTTTTGCCCGAGGCCGACGCGATCGAGCATGCGCCGCGCCATGGCCTCGGCTTCGGCCTTGGCGGTCTTCTTGACGACCATCTGTGAGAGCATGACGTTGCGCCCCGCGCTCAGATGCGGGAAGAGATTGAATTGCTGGAAGATCATGCCGACCTTCAGCCGGAGCGCCTTCAGATGCAAGTCGTCAGGCAGAAGCTGCGCGCCGGCGACGGAGATCGAGCCGTCATTGATCGTTTCCAGGCCGTTGATGCAGCGCAGCAGCGTCGATTTTCCCGAACCGCTCTTGCCGATGATGGCGATGACTTCGCCGGGTTCGACATCGAGGTTGATGCCTTTGAGGACCTCGTTGGCGCCGAAGCTCTTGCGGACTTCAGTGATTTCGATGAGCGACATTGAGCTTTCTCTCCAGGATCTGGCTGCTTTTCGACAGCGGCCAGCACAGGGCAAAATAGATGAGCGCGACGAAGCCGTAGACGGTGAACGGCTGGAAGGTCGCATTGGTGATGACGGTGCCGGCTTTGGACAGCTCGACGAAGCCGATGATGGAGGTCAGGGCCGTGCCCTTGACGACCTGCACCGAGAAGCCGACGGTCGGTGGCACGGCGATGCGCAGCGCCTGGGGCAGGATGACGTAGCGCATCTGCTGCAGGTAACCCATGCCAAGACTTGCCGAAGCCTCCCATTGCCCTTTGGCGACCGCCTCGACGCAGCCGCGCCAGATTTCCGTCAGGAAGGCTGATGACCAGAGGGTGAGCGCGACGCCAGCAGCCAACCAGGCCGGCACGTCGATGCCGAAGAGCCCGAGACCGAAGAAAGCCAGGAAGAGCTGCATCAGCAGCGGCGTGCCCTGGAACAGTTCGATGAAATATTTGACCGCGATGCGGCCGGCCCTGGCCTTGCCGATGCGCAGGAACAGCAGGATCGCGCCAACGATGGCGCCACCGGCAAAGGAGACAAGCGACAGCAATATCGTCCAGCGTGCCGCCAGCAGCAGGCCGCGCAGGATATCCCATGTGGTGAACTGGATCATTGGCGGACCCTGCGTGGAAAGATCATCTTGCCCACGGCCGCGAGTACCTGTCGAAGCAGGATCGCCAGCGTGAGGTAGATCGCCGTGGACACGAAATAGGCTTCGAAGGCGCGGAACGAGCGCGACTGGATGAAGTTTGCCGCGAAGGTCAGATCTTCGGCGGCGATCTGCGAGACGACGGCGGAGCCGAGCATGACGATGACGACTTGCGATGACAGCGCCGGCCAGATGCGCTGCAGGGACGGTACAAGAACGATATGCCGGAAGGTTTCGAACGGGGTCATGGCAAGGCTGGCGCCGGCTTCGAACTGGCCGCGGGGCGTGGCCTGTATGCCGGCGCGGATGATCTCGCAGCTATAGGCGCCGAGATTGATGATCATCGCGAGATTGGCGGCGGTCATCTCGTTCATCTGCACGCCGATACCGGGCAGGCCGAAGAAAATAAAGAAAAGCTGGATCAGAAACGGCGTGTTGCGGATCAGCTCGACATAAGCCGCGACGAAGGGTTTCAGCCAGCGTGGGCCGAGCGCGCGCGCCCAGGCGCAGGCAATTCCGAGGAGAATGCCGAGCACAGCGCCGATAAGGGTCAGCTCCACCGTGACGAGAACGCCCTTGATCAGCGTAGGATAGTATTCGGCAAGCCAGCCGAAATCGAAGTGATATCGCATGGGAGAAAGCCCTCCTTGGACCGATCCCGCTGCCGAATGACGGCAGGATCGGCCCTGCGTTGATCAGAAGCCGGCCGGCAGGTCGGCGCCCAGCCACTTCTGCGACATCTTGTTCAGTGTCCCGTCCGCCTTGGCGGCAGCAACGATGTCGTTGACCTTCTTCTGCAATGCCTGCTCGTTCTTGTTCAGGCCGATGAAGCAGGGGGAGTTGGTGATGAGGAATTTCATCTCGGGCTTCTTCGGCGGGTTCTTGGCGAGAATGGCCGCCGCAACGACATTGCCGGTCGCGACCAGCTGGACCTGGCCGGACAGGAAGGCGGAGATGGTGCCGTTATTGTCTTCGTAGCGCTTGATCGTCGCATCTTGCGGCGCGACCTTGGTCAACGCCAGATCCTCGATCGCGCCGCGGGTGACGCCGATCGTCTTGCCGGAAAGGTCTTCCGGTTTTGCCGCCGCGACATCTCCGGGACCGAAGACGCCGTTGAAGAAGGGCGCATAGGCTTCGGAGAAATCGATGACCTTTTCGCGGTCCGGATTCTTGCCGAGACTTGAGATCACGAGATCGACCTTGTTCGTCTGCAGATAGGGAATGCGGTTGGCGCTGGTGACAGGAACGAGTTCCGTTTTCACGCCGAGTTTTTCGCCGATCAGATTGGCCATATCGATGTCATAGCCCATGGGCGCCATGTCCGTGCCGACGCTGCCG
Source organism: Rhizobium sp. BK289 (assembly GCF_014193575.1). Classification (NCBI taxonomy): domain Bacteria; kingdom Pseudomonadati; phylum Pseudomonadota; class Alphaproteobacteria; order Hyphomicrobiales; family Rhizobiaceae; genus Rhizobium; species Rhizobium sp. BK289. The sequence continues at coordinate 386,606 of NZ_JACHZO010000002.1, read as the reverse complement.
AAGGGCGGGAAGTCCTGCGGGACGGCGACGCGGAGCGTGCCGCGCGAGGTTATGTCGCTCAAGGCATCCGCCCGAGCCATGTGCGGGGTCGAAAGCGAACCCACCGCCAGCATCGCGATACCCAGTGCCATGAGCAATTGTCTGCGCTTCATCGAATGTCCTTCCAATCGTGGCATGTTCAAGCTGGAAGGCAGAAGGCAAGACCTATGCCAGTCGGCGGTATGTTGCTCCCTGGCAGCTGATACCGTGACGGAGCGCTTCATCTCTGGCTGCGGACGGATCAGGCGTGATTAAAAAATAAGCAATTGCTATTGCGATGCTTGTTTGCCGCCGAACCCGTGCGTCACGAATCGTTTACTTTCATGACTGGACAGCCTCGCCCCAAATGCCCCATAGAACCAATAAGAGGTTAACGCCTTTTATGACTGCGACGGGAGATTCGGACTATGGTTTTGGCTGATGCAAAGGCGGGAACACGCAACGAGGCTGGCATATCCGCCGTTCTCGGTATTCTGAAGCAGGCCTTCGGCGAGCGTTTCCAGACCGGCGAAAGTTTTCGCGCCCAGCACGCTCACACCACAACCTATATCCCATCGCAGCTCCCGGATGGTGTGGTTTTTCCCGAGACGAGCGAAGACGTGCAGACCGTCGTCAAGGCATGTGCCGAACACAAGGTTCCGGTCGTCCCGTTCGGTACCGGCTCTTCGCTGGAAGGGCAGGTCAATGCGCCGCAGGGCGGGATTTCCATCGATTTCAGCCGCATGAACCGCATCCTTGAAGTCAATGCCGAAGATTTGGATTGCACGGTCGAGCCCGGCGTGACGCGCGAACAGCTCAATACCTATCTGCGCGACACCGGCCTGTTCTTCCCGATCGACCCCGGCGCCAATGCCTCGATCGGCGGCATGGCATCGACGCGCGCATCGGGTACCAATGCCGTGCGCTACGGCACGATGAAGGACAATGTGCTGTCCTTGACCGTGGTGACCGCCAGCGGTGAGGAAATCCGCACCGCCCGCCGCGCCAGGAAATCATCCGCCGGCTACGATCTGACGCGGCTCTTCGTCGGAGCGGAAGGCACGCTCGGCGTGCTGACGTCGATCACCCTGCGCCTGCAGGGCATTCCCCAGAAGATCGCCGGCGGCGCCTGCGCCTTTCCGGATGTCAAGGCGGCATGCGATGCCGTCATCATGACGATCCAGATGGGCGTACCCGTCGCGCGCATAGAGCTGCTCGATGCCATGCAGATGCGGGCCTGCAACCGTTATTCCGGCCTGACCTATGACGAGAAGCCGACACTCTTCCTTGAATTTCACGGCACGGATGAGACCGTCGCGCTGCAATCGGAGCAGTTTGCCGAGATCGCAGCCGAATGCGGTGGCGGCGAATTCCTTTGGACCAGCAATGCGGAGGAGCGCAACAAGCTCTGGAAGGCCCGCCACGATGCCTATTGGGCCTGCCGGGCGTTGGCACCGGAGCTGGCTGCCTTGTCGACGGATGTCTGCGTGCCGATCTCGCGTTTGGCCGAATGTGTCGCGGAAACCCAGGCCGATATCGATGCGCATGGCCTGCTGGCGCCGATCGTGGGCCATGCCGGCGACGGCAATTTCCACGTGCTCGTGCTGTTCGACGACAAGACCCCGGAAGGGATCGCGGTTGTCGAGGAGTTCGTCGCGCGCCTGAACGCGCGGGCGCTGGCCATGGACGGCACCTGCACGGGCGAGCATGGGATAGGGCAGGGCAAGATGGCATTCCTCGAACAGGAACTCGGCAATGCCGTCGATCTGATGCGCCAGGTCAAGGAGTCGCTTGATCCGCATGCCATCTTCAATCCCGGAAAGATATTCCGCGGGCACTGAAAGACGGAATATTTTCATGATCTTGGCTTGCCACGCATGCGAATGACGCTAGGCTGCAGCCGCTCTTTTCCGGTTTTTGTCATGAAAAGCTGCATGCATGCGCTAGATGGGGTGGCATCCCTCTTAAAAAGGGCTGCTTTCACAGGCAGGGATCGGGTAGAACTGTGCTTGTTCCAGCCTATGTCGCGAATGCGCTCTGACGTCGGGTTTGGCATGGGTTGGGAATGAAGATTGGAGACAGTGCGCATTGTTAGGTAAGGTCCTGGTTTTTCTGGGTGGATTGCTCGTGGTGGTGCTATTCGTGGCGCTGCTCGCTCCGCTCTTCATAGACTGGACCGATTTTCGCAAGAATTTCGAGGATCAGGCGAGCCGCATCATCGGCAAGAAGGTGACCGTTCACGGCACCGTCGATGCCCGCCTTCTGCCGTTTCCGTCGGTAACGCTGCACGATGTCCGCGTCGGCCAGGAGGCCGATGGCACGCCGCTGGTGCAGATCGCCGAATTCTCGATGGACGCCGAGCTTGCCCCTTTCCTTTCCGGTGAAGCGTTGATCTTCGATATGCGCGTATCGAAGCCGAATGTACGGCTGCGCCTGTTGAAGGATGGGACGCTCGACTGGATGCGCGGCAGCCGGCCTGAGATTCCGGCTAAATCGGTGGTGCTCGAAAGCGTCCATGTGGAAGAGGGCGATATCCTCTTCATTGACGAGCAGACGGGCCGTACCCGGCATGTCACCGGCCTGAATGCTCAAATGTCGGCGAAGTCGCTGGCGGGGCCTTGGCGTATGGAAGGCGATGCGGCGCTGGATGGCGAGCATGGCAACTTCACCGTTTCCAGCAGCCAGCCCGATGACAATGGCGTCCTGCGTGTGCGCACGCGACTGATGCCCGACCGCCATCCCCTGAATGTCGATCTCGACGGCGAGCTGAAGCTCGTCAACAGCAAGCCGGACTATATGGGTTCCTTCACGGCTGACGTCAGCGACAAGCAGGCCCAGAATTCCGCCGATCAGAAGGCGCAGCCCCGCTTCAAGGGGCGGTTCGAACTGACGAATGATCGCATTCGCGTTTCGGAATATCGCCTCGAAGTCGGCGCCGACAACGATCCCTATGTGGTCACTGGCGAGGCGACCCTGGATACCGGCTCCAAGCCGGAGTTTCTGTTGACCGCCGATGGTCAGCAGATCGACGTCAATCGGCTCGGCAACAACAAAGGCGTCAACGGCAAGACGAACCGGAATCCGACCGTCTCCGCGCGTCAGCGGCTGAACAGCCTGATCGCGATCGCTGCCGAAGTCCCGGTACCGCAGGTGCCGGGCAAAGCGACCTTCCGGCTGCCGGCGATCGTAGCCGGCGATACGACGATCCGCGACGTGCAGCTCGATCTCGAGCCAGCGGGAACGGGATGGAAGATCGACCATGCGATCGGCACGCTGCCGGGGCGCACGCAGGTCGAGGCGCAGGGCAACCTGATGCTGCAGGGCGAGCCGAATTTCATCGGAAACCTGGTGGTCGCCTCCAACCAGCCTTCCGGGCTGGCCTCCTGGCTGGTGGGCTCGGTGGACCCGTCGATCCGTCAGCTGCGTCAGGCCGGTTTTTCTGCCGATGTCAGCCTGCGGCACGAAGAGCAACGTTTCGAGAATTTGGAGATCGCCGTCGGTTCGGCAACCCTCAAGGGTCGGCTCGACCGCCAGGCTCCGAATGACAAGGACCCGCCGAGACTTGCCGTCGATCTTGCCGGCGATGCACTCGATCTCGACGCATTGCGGGCGCTGACCGGGCTTTTCACCGGCCAAGACAGCGACGAGACCCTGTTCGGTCACCAGATCACTGCGCATCTGCAGGCCGCGAAGTTCACGGCCTTCGGTGTGCCGGCCGATAAAGTCGATACGTCGTTTTCCATCGCTGGCGGCGCGCTGACGCTCGATAAGCTTTCAGTGCGCAATGTCGCCGGCGCTGAAATCACCGCCACCGGCCGCGCCGACGGCGAGCCTTCGCACTATAGGGGCTCGGGTGAAATCACCTTCAAGGCCGCCGATCCCGGTCCATTCTTCGAAATGCTGCGCCAGCATCTGCCCCATCATCCCGTCATGGATCGATTGGTGCGCAATGCTGCCTGGTATGGAAATACAGCCCTTCGCGGAGCGGTTACGCTTGGCGGCGACCAGGACAGCGCTTTGACGGTGACGCTGGCCGGCGTTTCCAATGGCAGCCGCGTCAATTTTGATTATCGTATGTCCGATCTCTCGGCCTTCGCGGGCAAGGGCACGACGACGCTCGAGGGGACGCTGGAAAATTCCATCACCTCCATCCTCTTCGGCCAGGCCGGCCTTGATCCGCTGCCGGTCGAAGCCGATGCCAATGGCCGCTTGACGCTGAAAGTCTCCGCCAACGGCACCGATCCGGCTGATGCGGCATTGACCTTTGCCACGGACAAGACCTCGTTCACCGCGAACGGCAAGGTCGACGTGCGTCCCGACACCTTTCTCAACGGGAATATCGCGCTGTCGCTCGAAAGCGCCGATCTCGATCCCTATTTCGTGATGAACGGCATAGGCATCCCCCAGACCGGCGCGGGCTTGCCGGTGAAATTCCAGGCCAATGCCGCGCTGAGCCCGGACAAGATCGTATTCTCGGACATGAAGGGGGTGCTTGCCGACAATACCGTGTCGGGCGCGCTCACCGTCGACCGCAAGGCGCCGAACATCAGGGCATCGGGCGAATTCTCGCTCGACAAGGCGGATTTCGGCTGGCTGGCCGAGGCGATCTACGGACCGATTGAAGACACGAAGACGGGTGGCCTTGTCAAGGACAAGCTTGGCCTGCCGGCCTTCACCGGGCTCGACATCGGCGTCAAGCTTTCAGCCAAGCAGGTTTGGCCCGGCATATTCGGGCCTGTCTCGAATTTTACCGCCAATGCCTCATACAAGGGCGAGGAATTGCGGCTTAGCGATCTGACCGGCGGATGGAACGGGGGAACGCTGAGCGGCAGCATCATGCTTGCCAATTCCGACGGCACGGGCTTGCTGCAGACCAAGCTCAGTCTTGCCGATGGCGATCTGGCGGCCGTCGCCTGGCAGCGCGATGGTGCACCGCTCGCCAGTGGTCGTTTCGGCTTCGCCGTGAATGCCGAGGCGAGCGGAAGGAGCGTTGCCGAGCTTGCGGCCAATGCCAGCGGCTCGGGAGAACTCAAGCTTGGCGAAACACATGTGCGCGGTCTCAATCTCGGTATCCTGTCGCCCCTGCTTTCGGCGACAGATCAGATCCAGGGCGATATTACTGCCACCAAGGTGCTGCCGATCGTGCAGACGCTGCTCAACAATGGCGAAGCCGTGCTTCCGGCCACGGGCATACCCTTCAATATTTCCGCGGGCGTGGTGCGCGCGACGAATATTGCAACCGGCAATGACGTCGCAAAGCTCTCCGGCAACGCGGAAATGAGCCTGCCGGACGAGCGCATGCGCGGATCCCTCGGCATCGATTTCAATGCCGGGACCGAGGCGCAGAGTGGCGCCGAGCCGGCCTTGCGTCTCGATTTTGCCGGGCCGCTTACGGCACCGGGACGAACGATGGATGTGACCGACGTCACCAGCTTCCTGTCGGTGCGCGCCTTCGAGCGCGAGCGCCGGCGTGTCGAACGCCTGCAGGCCAACGTGCTAGAGAAGCAGCGGCTCCGGCGCGAGGTGGCGCTCTATAAATTTACGGCCGTCGCGCGCGAAGCTCAACGTCAGCGTGATGCCGCCATCGAACAGCAGCGCCGTGCCGAGGAAAATCGCCTGCGCGATCTGGCGCGGCAAGCTGCCGCCCAAAAGCAAGCACAGGAAGAGGCAAGGGCCAAGCAGCAGGCGGAAGAGGAAGCCAAGGCCAGAGCAGCCGCCGAAGCGCGGGCAAGGGCCGAAACGCAGCGCGCGCCGGCACTCAACGGCCAAGCGCCGCAAACGAATGCGCCGTTGAATTTCAATGAATTGCCGGGGGTTGCGCAATAGCATATGCCTTTGCGGGCAAGGCGGGATTGCCCAGCCTTCGAAGCGTCTGCGTCCTTCCGGCGCCTGCCAAAATTCGCCAGAGCAGTTCAGCACTTCGCGGGATCGCCAACTGCCCTATTTGCTCCATGCAATCCCGGACGGGAACAACCGCTATGCACTTTTCCTGAAATTGCTCTACTTGCGATCCTTGAGCCATTTGAGGACATAGAGGCGGAGTGCGGAGGAGAGGTTGCTGCCGGCCTCGCGGCCGTCGTCGATCTCGGAGATCAGTGCCGCCAGCGAGGTGCCGCGCGCATTGGCAATGGCCTTCAGTTCTGTCCAGAAGGCATCTTCCAGGGAAAAGCTTGTGCGATGGCCATGCAGCGTCGCGGAATGTTTACGGATCATCGGCGGATCGATCAAAAATCGGAAATGGCGGGATAATGTCTGAAAGTGATTCAAAATGCGGAAGTAAGCAACTGATTTCTGAAGTTTTTTATCTCGAGACCAAAACTAGTCTTCACTCTCCGTCGTCTCGATTCGGCCCGCTTCGTGCGTCTTTACGTTCTTCTCGTTGAGTGCTTTCGTCAGGCTCTTTTCTGCCTTGGTCCGCCCGAAGGTGACGCGGTTCTGCTCCGCCTGCTTTTCCTTGACCGAACGGGCTTGCTTCTTGCGAAACTGACGCAGATTGACGATTTCGGCGCTCATCGATCCCCCCGTGATATGCGAAGGGGAGGCGAATGCCTCCCCGGTTGGGCCTACTGCTTCTTGCGGAACGCGTCGAGAGAGACGACCGATCCCGGTTTCTTTTCCTCACCTTCCTTGGCCGCAGCCACCGGAACTTCCTCTCCCTCGACCGGCACCGGATAGGCCGTAATCTCGCTGGAGGAGGTATCCTCTTCCTCGTCGGCCAGCGGCACGTCGAACTCCAGCTCGAAATTTACCGAGGGGTCGTAGAAGCCGCGGATGGCGTTGAAAGGGATGACCAGCTTTTCCGGAACGTCGGAGAAGGAAAGGCCGATCTCGAACTGGCTTTCCGTGATCTTCAGATCCCAGAACTGATGTTGGATGACGATGGTCATCTGCTCGGGATACTTCGCTTTCAGGTGCTGCGAGATGCGTACGCCCGGAGCGCCCGTCAGAAAGGTGATGAAGAAATGATGGTCACCGGGCAGGCGACCCGTGGCGCCGACCTCGGTCAACACCTTGCGGATGACTCCACGCAAGGCGTCCTGTGCCAAAATGTCGTAGCGGATATGATCCTGCCCCATGCTTTCCTGTCTTTCGTTGGCCATGTTTTTTATAGGCTTATGCCACGCTGAACGCCGCCGGAAAAGCCCTATGCGCGAGTCACCGCCTGTCGACCTATAATATAGCACTGGAGAAGAAGGTGAAGGCTTCTGTTGCCAGGTGCCTTCGAACCCCGCCTAAGAGTGCGACCCCTTAGGACTTTATTTGAAGTGTCACACCGCGATTAAGCAGCGAGACGAGCTTCCGCATAGTTGTCGTTTGCAACTACAATTTTAGCCCGATAACGGCGGTACAATGCCGAGCGAAAAGTCGATCTTTACACCCTTGTCGATCCTGTTTCGCCCCCATCAAAAGCCGGTCTGACGCCAGTCCTGCCGGCCGGTTTTTGGTGGAGGCGCCGGGTACCGCCCCCGGGTCCAATAGGTTTATTACACCGCTCATTTATCGCCATAGCCGGCCCGAAGACCGGCAAGGCTGATATAGTGTTTTCCGCAGCCGAAGGGAAGGGCAATTGTCATAATTACGTCGCGGAAACATCGGTTTGTCCGCGAGGCTCAGAGATTTGCCTGAATTACGCTTGGCCGCGGTTGGTTTCTCAGCGGCTTGTCATTAAAATCGCGAAAAAGGAATCGGCAGGCGGCCGTTCGACCGCTGTTACGGCCGGAAATTCAAGCGATTTCGGAGCGGAAGATGGCTCGTCACCCGGAGTATCAATATCTCGACCTGATGGAGCACCTGCTCGAGCATGGTGATCGCCGGATCGACCGCACGGGCGTCGGCACCTTGAGCGGCCTCGGTGCGATGATGCGCTTCGACCTTTCGAAGGGGCAGATCCCGATCTTCACGACGAAGCGCGTCTATTGGAAACTGGCCGTCAAGGAGATGCTCTGGTTTCTGACCGGCGACACCAATATCCGCAATCTCCTGAAAGAGAACGTGCGGATCTGGACCGACTGGCCGCTGGCGAAATATCGCAAGGCAACGGGCGAGGATATCGATCAGCTCGCTTTCGAGAAGCGGATTCTCGAGGACGAAGCTTTCGCACTCCAATGGGGCGACCTTGGCCCGGTTTACGGCAAGCAGTGGCGGCAATGGCGTGATGCGGAGGGCCGGATGCATGACCAACTCGCATCGGTCATCCGCGATCTGAAAACCAATCCCGGCAGCCGGCGTATGATTTTTCATGCCTGGAATGTCGGCGAGCTGGCCGATATGGCGCTGCCTCCCTGCCATATGGTTTATCAATTTCACGTATCGAATATCTCGGCCGAAGGGGGCAAGCGCCCGCGCCTCAGCCTGATGGTCTTTCAGCGCTCATGCGATCTGTTCCTCGGCAATCCATTCAATATTTGCCAACAGGCGGTTTTGCTCGCCATGGTCGCGCAGCAGGTCGATATGGATATGGGCGAGCTGGTCTGGTCTGGTGGTGACGTCCACCTCTATCTCAACCATCTGGATGCCATCAGGGAGCAGCTCAGCCGGGAGCCCAAACCGTTTCCAACCTTGCGCCTGCTGCGCCATCCGGACAGCATCGATGATTATCGCATCGAGGATTTCGAGGTTCTCGGATATGAGCCGCACGCGGCGATCGCGGCCGAAGTGGCGGTTTAGGCTGTCGGCTTGGCGTCCGGATCGCTGCGCTGATCGAGGAGCAGTTGCAGGAAGGCAAGATCCAGCCACCGCCCGAACTTCGTGCCGACCTGCGGAAGAAGGCCGACTTGCCGGAAGCCGAGCTTTTCATGCAATCGGATCGAAGCTTCGTTGCCGGCCTCGATGCCTGCGATCATTGCATGCTTGCCGATCACCCGGGCGCGCTCGATCAGCTCGATCATCAGCGCCTTGCCGATGCCGCCGCGATATTGATCGTTGCGGACATAGACGGAGTGTTCGACCGTATGCCGATAGCCGTCGAAGGCGCGCCAGTCGCCGAACGAGGCATAGCCGATGACGTCGCCGTGATCGTCGGTCGCAACGATGACCGGATAGCCGAGCTTGTGCCGATCCTGCAGCCATTGCCTGCGGTTGGCGATATCGACAAGCGTCTCGTTCCAGATCGCCGCCGTGTTGGCGACGGCGTCATTGTAGATTGCGGTGATCCCGGCGAGATCTTCATCTTTCGCGTCGCGAATTTGCATCGGCGGCTCCGTAGACACCATCCATCAAATTGAATGGCCGCTTCGTTTGTTTTCATGCTGTCATACACTGATTTCGGCAACTGTCTACTATGTTGGTACACAACTGCATCGGAGAACAGACTAAGATATCCATAAATCCAAGTTTTCCGACGACATGTGTCGATTGTCACTCTCATGAAAGTCCACTATAGTAAAACGCATGCCTCAACTTGATGATATGGACAGGCGCATAGGCGCGCGGATTCGCATTGAACGAGAAAGCCGCGGCTGGTCGTTGACGGAGCTGGCGGAGCGCTCGGCCGTTTCCCGGGCCATGATCCACAAGATCGAGCGTGGCGAGAGCAGCCCGACGGCGGCGCTGCTCGGCAAGCTCTCCGGCGCCTTCAGCTTGAGCATGTCGACCTTGATGGCGCGCGCCGAGATGCAGCAGGGCCGCTTTCTCCGGAAGGAAGAACAGCCCGTCTGGGTCGATCCGCAGACGGGTTACGAGCGGCGGCACGTCTCGCCGAAATCGGACCTGCCGCTGGATCTCGTGCGCATCGAATTGCCTGCGGGAGCGGAAGTTCCGATGCCGGCATCGGCCTACGCCTTCATGCGGCAGCTCATCTGGGTATTGGAGGGGCGGCTGACGTTTATCGAAGGAGATGCGAGGCACTCGATGTCCGCAGGCGATTGCCTCGAGCTCGGCCCGCCGACGGATTGCGTCTTCAAGAACGAAAGCGGAGAGCCTTGCACCTATGCCGTCCTCGTGCTGCGCAACGCATGACACGTGGCGTTAAACTTGGCGTTACCGCGCGGCATTGCGCTCGTCCGGTCGAGCGATAGGCGATATGCTGCCGCCTTCCTATGCGGAGAAGGAGATCGACCTTGCAGATCGCAGTCATCGGAGCCGGGGCGATGGGGAGTGCCATTGGCCGGCGTTTGGTCGAGAATGGGGCGAGGGTGGTCACCTATCTCGAGGGTCGTTCGGCTTCGACCATCGAGCGGGCGAAAGCAGCCGGCATGGAGCCGGTCGATCTGGCCGCAGCCGCTGCTTCCTCTCTCATTCTTTCTATCGTTCCGCCTGCTGAGGCAGTGGCCGTCGCCTGGCAAATTGCCGGCGAGCTTCGGCGGAGCGGAAGCAAGACCACATTCATGGACTGCAACGCGATCTCGCCGAAGACCATGGCCGAGGTCGCATCGATCTTTGGCAGCGACTGCGGCGCGGTTCTCGACGGCTCTATCATTGGCGGTCCGCCGAAGCCGGGCCAGAAGGGGCCGAAGCTTTATGTCAGCGGCGACGCCGCCAACGACAGCGGCGTGCTTGTTGAGCATGGACTTCAGGTGCGTCGCATCGACGGACCCCTCGGTGCGGCCTCGGCATTGAAGATGTGTTATGCCGGCATCAACAAGGGCGTGACGGGCCTCGGCACGGCCATGTTGCTTGCCGCAATACGTTCCGACGCCGATGCGGCCCTGAAACGCGAGCTTCAGGAAAGCCTGCCGGATCTCGATGCGAAGTTCGTCCACGGCATTCCGGACATGTATCCCAAAGCCTATCGCTGGGTTGCCGAGATGGAGGAGATTTCCGATTTTCTCGGCGAGGACGATCCCGCAGCCCTGATATTCAGGGGCATGGCCGGGCTCTATCGAAAGATGGCTAGAGATCGGGAAGAAGGCGGTCTGCTGGCCGGCCAGCTCGACAAGCTCAATAATGAGGGGTGATGCAATTGGGGCGATGCGGAGCTGCGAGGCGTCTTCCATCTCCCATGGCCGCCATCCTGATGTAAAATCGCTGCGCCGACTCGATTGGTGTCGGTGACAAGGACTGAGGAAGACGCATGACCAAGCCGATCAAGACCATCGTCGTTGCCGTATCGCGCAACGGCATCATCGGGCGCGAAGGCGATATGCCCTGGCGTTTGTCATCCGATCTCAAGCGCTTCAAGGCAGTGACGCTCGGCAAGCCTGTCATCATGGGCCGCAAGACGTTCCAGTCGATCGGCAGGCCCTTGCCCGGCCGGCCGAATGTCGTCATCAGCCGTGACGCCGGCTTTTCAGCTGAGGGAATAACGATGGCGCATTCGCTCGATGAAGCGATCTCTGTTGCATCGCGTCTGGCGAACGAGAGCAATGTCGACGAAATCTGCATCCTCGGCGGCGGCGAAATCTACCGGCAGGCAATCGGTCTGGCAGATCGGCTGCTGATCACCCATGTCGAGGCGGATGTAGAGGGCGACACGTCCTTTCCAGCGATCGATCCCGCCATATGGCAAGCCGAAAGTGAGCTTGCGGTGCCGGCCGGCGAGAAGGACACTTATCCGACACGTTTCGTTCGCTATTTCAGGCGAAAAGCATAAAAGCTGCCCCCGGAAAGCAAATATTTCCAATGAATCCGACGAACTTCCTCAAGTCTCGTTGAAAGCAGGTGCTTCGATACCTATAACGGGAAACAATCGCTGCCACCCGCGGATATCGAGCCAAGAATTCCGCGGGATCGGCGTGATATCGGGAGTCAACAAACAAAGAGGTTTTGATGCCTTGGAGCAATCAGAATGGCGGCGGCGGCGGCCCATGGGGCGGCGGTGGCGGCGGAAATAATCAGGGACCTTGGGGGCAAGGACCAAACCGGCCGCGGGGAAGCGGCAACGGAGGGCCTCCGGACCTTGAGGATATCATTCGCCGCGGTCAGGACCGATTGAAAGGTTTCGTGCCAGGTGGCTTCAATGCAGGGGTCGTCCTCATTATCATCGCGGTGATCGCCGTTTTCTGGCTGATCCAGTGCATCTATACCGTGCAGCCGGACGAGCGCGGTGTGGAACTTCGGTTCGGCAAGCCGCGCGAAGAAGTCTCGATGCCCGGCCTGCACTTCCACATCTGGCCGATGGACCGCATCGAATTCGTAAAGGTGACCGAGCAGCAGCGCAACATCGGCGGCCGCTCGACCGCCGGCTCGACAGCCGGCCTGATGCTGACGGGCGATCAGAATATCGTCAACGTGCAGTTCTCGGTTCTGTATACCGTGACCAATCCACAATCCTATCTGTTCCATCTCGAAACCCCCGACGAGACGCTGCAGCAGGTTGCCGAAAGCGCCATGCGCGAGGTCGTCGGTCGCCGTCCCGCCCAGGACATCTATCGTGACAAGCGTCAGGAAATCGCAACCGAGGTGAGGAGCATCATCCAGGATACGATGGATCGCTATGGTTCGGGCATCTCCATCAACGCAATTCCGATCGAGGATGTTTCGCCGCCGCGCGAAGTGGCAGACGCCTTCGACGAAGTGCAGCGTGCCGAACAGAATGAAGACCAGCAGGTGGAAGAGGCCAACCAATACGCCAACCAGAGGCTCGGTCAGGCGCGCGGTCGTGCGGCTCAAATCCGCGAAGAAGCAGCCGCCTATAAGGACCGTGTCGTGAAGGAAGCTCAGGGTGAGGCGCAGCGCTTCATCTCGATCTACGACGAATACGTCAAGGCGCCGGACGTCACCCGCAAGCGTCTGTTCCTCGAAACCATGGAGTCCGTCATCGGCAATTCCAACAGCATCATCATCGACGACAAGCAGGGTGTCGTGCCTTACCTGCCGCTGAATGACATCGGCAAGCAGTCTACGACGCCGGCGGGCAAGCCCGCCGCTGCAACTCAGCCGGAGGCCAAATAATGACGTCCAGCCGTTTGCCAGCCATTCTCATCGCCCTCGCGGTAGTGCTGCTGCTCATCTATTCGTCGGTGTTCGTGGTCAATGCCCGTGAACAGGCGATCGTCCTGCGCTTCGGGCAGATCCGCGAGGTCAAGACGGAACCGGGTCTCTACTTCAAGCTGCCTTTCGCCTTCATGGATGCCGATCGGGTCCAGTATGTGCAGCTGCAGGAGCTTCGCTTCGATCTGGACAATATTCGCGTCCAGGTCTCTGGCGGCAAGTTCTATGAAGTCGATGCCTTCGTCGTCTACAAGATCATGGATGCACGCAAGTTCCGCGAGACCGTTTCAGGCGACCGCGACGCGGCTGAATCGCGCCTCAGAACCCGCCTCGACGCTGCCCTGCGCCGTGTCTACGGTCTGCGCGGCTTTGAAGCGGCGCTTTCCGACGAGCGTGCCTCGATGATGACGGAAGTGCGCAACGATCTGCATCGCGATGCCGAATCGCTCGGTCTCAACATCGAGGACGTCCGCATCCGCCGCACCGACCTGACCCAGGAAGTGTCGCAGCAGACCTACGACCGCATGAAGGCCGAGCGTCTGGCTGAAGCCGAACTGATCCGCGCTCGCGGTAACGAGGAAGGCCAGAAGCGCCGTGCAATCGCGGACCGTCAGGTCGTCGAGATCGTTGCGGACGCGCAGAAGGATTCCGAAGTGCTGCGCGGTGAGGGCGAAGCCGAGCGAAACGGCATCTTCGCCGATGCCTCGAAGCGCGATCCGAACTTCTACGAGTTCTATCGCTCGATGGCCGCCTATACCAAGGCGCTCGCTTCGGGCGGCAAGACGCTTGTCCTGCCGCCGAACCAGTCGGACTTCTTCAAGTACTTCGACAGTCCCGTGGGTTCAACGCCCAATTCCGGGGCGCCGGCGCTTGCCAATCCGACGTCGCCCGCGAATTAAGGTGTCAAATCAAGGAATGGAAGGGCTGCCTCACGGCGGCCCTTTTCCTAATTGCGGATCGCATCGCCTTTACCATGCCGTATCGTCGGCGCGGAGTGCGGGGATTTCGCAAAAAGGTGATTTCACGCTTCATCATTCCGCCTTATGTTGATGCTTATACAAGATTTCCCCTTTCCTGATGAGGATGCCTGATGGCTTCGACCAATCGCCTGCCTTTCAGCCGTTCGTTTGCCTTGCTGGCCAGCATCGCACTGATTGCCGGCCCCGTTGCGGGCGTTACCGAACAGGCTTATGCGCAGACGCAGAATAGCGGTGCGACGGCGGGTGCCCAGGCGCCGGCCACCAACAACCAGACGCCTCCGGCCGCATCGCCGACGGCTACGTTGAACCCTGGCGCGATAAACCCGGCAGTGAATGCCGGACCGGCTTCGGTTGCCGATCTTGCTTCGGGATTGCTGGATGCCGTCGTCAATATTTCCACATCGCAGAAGGTGAAGGACGAGGGCGATGGGCCGGCGACGCCGAAGGTGCCGGATAACTCGCCGTATCAGGATTACTTCAACGATTTCTTCAACAACAAGAAAGACGACAACAGCAATCGCAAGGTGAGCTCGCTTGGCTCCGGCTTCGTCATCGATCCCTCCGGCTACATCGTCACGAACAATCACGTCATCGAAGGCGCCGACGATATCGAGGCGATCTTCCCGAACGGCACCAAGCTGAAGGCAAAATTGATCGGCACGGATACGAAGACCGATCTTTCCGTGCTTAAGGTCGAGCCGAAGCATCCGCTGACGGCGGTGAAGTTCGGCGATTCCTCCAAGATGCGGATTGGCGACTGGGTGATGGCGATCGGCAATCCCTTCGGCCTCGGCGGATCCGTGACCGTCGGTATCGTTTCGGCCCGCGGGCGCAACATCAATGCCGGTCCCTATGACAACTTCATCCAGACGGATGCGGCGATCAACAAGGGCAATTCCGGCGGCCCGCTCTTCAACATGAAGGGCGAGGTGATCGGCATCAACACCGCCATCATCTCCCCGAGCGGCGGCTCGATCGGTATCGGTTTTGCCGTCCCGTCGGAACTGGCGGAGGGCGTCGTCAATCAGCTCCGGGATTTCGGCGAGACGCGCCGCGGCTGGCTCGGCGTACGCATTCAGCCGGTAACGGATGATGTCGCCAACAGTCTTGGGCTGGCCGGAGCCAAGGGCGCGCTCGTGGCCGGTATCATCAAGGGTGGCCCTGTCGATAACGGCTCGATAAAGGCGGGCGATGTCATCCTCAAATTTGACGGCAAGGATGTGGAAGAGATGCGCGACTTGCCGCGCGTCGTCGCCGAAAGCCCCGTCGGCAAGGAAGTCGATGTCGTCATTTTCCGTGACGGCAAGGAACAGACTGTCAAGGTGACCCTCGGCCGGCTGGAAGACAGCGATCAGGCGGCAGCCGCCAGCACCGACAAGACCAAGAAGCCGCAGCTTGCGCCCGACGATAATGGCAATAATGGCGGCGTCATCAACCCCGACGAGGGCGATGAGGGTGGCGATGACGGCATGGATGGGCAGGACCAGGGCGCCGATCCGCAGCAATCGCCGCAGGCTCAGCCACCGGTACAAGCGACCTCGAACATACTGGGCATGAAGCTCGCGACGCTGACATCGGAGAACCGCAAAAGCTTCGGCATCGCCGATAGCGTCGATGGCGTCGTCATCACTGAAGTGGCGCCCGGTTCGGCAGCGGCGGACAAGGGTCTGAAACCCGGCGACGTCGTCGTGGAAGTGGCGCAGGAATTCGTCCAGACGCCGAGTGCCGCCTCGGAGAAGGTGGCGTCTCTGAAGCGTGAGGGACGTCGCAATGCGCAGATGATGGTTGCGTCTCCGAACGGTGACTTGCGCTTCATCGCCGTTGCGTTGGAGTAGAGGGTCAGCGCCCGGCTTGCTTTGCCTGCCGGGCCTGCCATTCGGCTGCCGTCAGGCGGTAGAGCACATGCCGCTTCAGACGGGGATGGGTGTCGGGCACGTTGGGATGATCGAAATCACCGCCTTCGACACGACGCATGCCGATGCGTTCCATGACAGCGGTCGACCTGACATTGTTGTGCACCGCAAAGGAGACGATCTGGTCCAGGCCGAGCCTGTCAAAACCGTGGGCAAGCAGGGCTCGCGCCGCTTCGCTGACGAATCCCTTGCCCCATTGCCGTGCCACTAGGCGCCAGCCGATCTCGATCGTCCCCGCCGGCACGAAGGGTTCCAGATGATCTGTCCGCATCAATCCGCAATAACCGATCGCTTCTCCGCTTTCTTTGAGCTCAAGGGCATAGAGGCCAAACCCGGTTTCTGAAATCATCGCATGAACGCGATCGAAGAAAGCGTCGGCTTCCGCACGATTGCGGCGGAACGGAAAGAATTCCATGACGGCTTCGTCGGAATTGATCTCGTAGGCCAGATCACGATCCGTCTCGCGCCAGTTGCGGATGATGAGGCGGTCGGTTTCGGTGATGATCATCCAAAGCCCCGATCCCGGCGATTGCGCCGTTCTATGGTTTGATGAAGTCCGTCTTGCGATAGCCCTGGATGTAGAGGAGGGCGGTGAGATCGCCATGGTCGATGCGCATTCCGGCCTGTGCCGAGACCGTCGGCTTGGCGTGAAGTGCGACGCCGGAGCCGGCAAGCTGCAGCATGCCGAGGTCATTTGCGCCGTCGCCGACGGCGAGCGCGTCATCGGTGGAAATGCCGAGCTTGCCGGCGATATCGTTCAGCGCATCCACCTTGGCTTGCTTGCCGAGGATCGGTTCCTCGACGAGCCCGGTCAGGATGCCGTTTTCTTCCAGCAGGATATTGGCGCGGTTCTCGTCGAAGCCGAGGGTGGTGCCGATGCGGCTGGTAAAGACGGTGAAGCCGCCGGAGACGAGGGCGGTGTAGTAGCCCTTCGCCTTCATCGTCGCGATGAGTTCGGGGCCGCCAGGCGTCAGCGTGATGCGCTTGGCAATGACATCGTCGACGACGGAAATGGGCAATCCCTTCAGCAGCGCCACGCGCTCGCGCAGCGCCGGCTCGAAGGCGATTTCGCCATTCATGGCGCGAGCCGTAATGTCTGCGACTTTCTCCTTGAGGCCGACTTCGGCGGCAAGCTCGTCGATGCATTCCTGGCCGATCATGGTGGAGTCCATATCGGCAATCAGCAACTTCTTGCGGCGGGTGTCGGCATCCTGAATCACGAGATCGATCGGCTCGCTGCCGATCACGGCCAATATATTGGCCTCTGCGGCCCCGATATCAGTCCCGTCGCGAAGCGCGATATCGCAGGCAATGCCATCGGCTAGCCAATAGAGCCCGGACGCTTTGACAGCATCAGCCGCCTGTTCAGCGATGGCCGGAACAAGAACGGGGTTTGACGGATTGGCAATAAGCGTGGCAACGAGGGCCATGAGCAGAAACCTTGTGAGCGATATCGACGCGATCCTGATAACCGGGCCGACCGCCAGCGGCAAGTCCGCGCTGGCGGTAGAATTGGCCCGTTTGCATGGCGGCGTCGTCATCAATGCCGACAGCATGCAGGTCTACGATACCCTGCGCGTGCTGACTGCGCGACCCTCGGAGGCCGAGATGGAAGGCATTCCGCATCATCTCTACGGTCATGTGCCGGCGGGACAGGCCTATTCGACCGGCGCCTGGCTGCGTGAGGCAGGCGTCTTGGTCGAGCGCCTGCGCGACGAGGGGCGATTGCCTGTCTTCGTCGGTGGTACCGGGCTCTATTTCAAAGCGCTGGCTGGCGGGCTCTCCGACATGCCCGAGATTCCACCTGACATCCGTAGCCGGCTTCGCAGTCGGCTGTTGGCGGAAGGGGCGGAGGCGCTGTATGGCGAGCTTGCAGAACGTGATAGCGCTATTGCTGAAACCCTCAACCCGCAGGATGGCCAGCGCATTGTCCGCGCCCTGGAGGTGAGGGAGGCGACGGGCCGTTCGATTGCCGCCTTTCAGGGCAAGACCGGGCCGATGGTCATCGATCCAGATCGTGCTCGGAAAATCGTTGTCCTGCCCGAGCGCGCGCTGCTGCACCAGCGCATCAACAGCCGCTTCGAGACGATGCTGGCAATGGGGGCGGAGGAGGAGGTGCGGGCTTTGCTGGCATTGGATCTGTCGCCGGAGATGCCGGTCATGAAGGCGATCGGGGTATCGCAGATCGCCGCGATGCTGAAGGGTGAGATGACGCGGGAAGAGGTCATCGAAACCGGAGCAGCGGCAACGCGGCAATATGCCAAGCGGCAGATGACCTGGTTTCGCAATCAGATGGACGAGAGCTGGGAGCGTCTGAGCCCGTGAGCCTGCTGCCTCAATCCTTGTCGTAGAGGCTGCTCAGCGGCTTTTTCAGTATGCTGTCCCGCAGCGAAAGGCCGGGTTCCCGCTTGAGCGACGGTAAGGGTTCTCTCGGCGGCACTGGTCGTGCGGCCGTATCGTCGCTGCGAAATTCGCGGCGCAGGTCCGCAAGCCTGCTGTCGATCGATGTCTGCGGCGGCTGCGCTGTCTGCGGGGTGGCCGCGCGAGGCAGCATGTCGGGGCGATAGGGTTCGATCGATGGCGCATCGGCTTCCGCCACACGTTGCGATGTCTGCTCTATAGGTAGATCGTCGAAATCATTCCTGCTCTCGGTTACCGCATCCGCTGCGGCACCGTAGTTCTGTTGCAAGGCGCTGATATCTGGACCTGTAATCGAACGCATGCGGCTGATGATCGTGCGCAGATCGACCGTATCAGGCGAATCCTCGCTGACCTTCGCCGTGCTGCCGCTGGCTTTCGGCAGCAAATGCCGCTCGACCTGGGAAAAGCGCATGCGCATCGGAACTGCGATGGCCTCGCCGAAGGCGATAGCTTCACCGTTGCCGATCGATGACAGAAAGCTCGTTGTCGAGATCGAGGAGTTCGGGATGGCCGAGCGAATGATTTCCTGGTCGCGATCATTGGCGAGACGCATGGCGAAGAGCGTCGAACACTGCGACAGGATCGTTTGATCGAGTTCGCCCGGCCGCTGCGTGATGATGCCGAGCGATACGCCGTATTTGCGGCCCTCCTTGGCGATGCGGGCGATGGCCTGGCGCGTCGGGAAGAAGCCGAGCGTCGGATCGGCGGGAATGTAGCGATGCGCTTCCTCGCAGACGACCAGCATATGGATCGCACCGTCGCTCCAGAGCGCCAGCTCGAACGCCATACGGCAGAGGACGGACGCCACGGAGTTGATGACTTCCGAGGGGATGCCGGCGAGCTGGAACGTGCAGATCGGCTTGCCGTCGCCCGGAATGCGGAAGATCTTGGCGATGGTCTCCATGATCGTATCGGTGATCGTATTGTTGGAGAACATGAAGTGATAGCGGGGATCGTTGATCGCCGAGATGATGCGCATTTTCAGGGAGCGCAGATGCGGCTTTTCCTGCCGGCCCTCCAGCCGGCCGATGCGCTCGTCGATCAGCGCCAGCAGATCGGCCATGCGGTAGGGAACCGGCGTATCCGCCGTCACGGAAGACTTTTCCGTCTGGCGGCGCATCAGGCTTGAATCGCTGCCGCGGAAGGCGCGTCTTGCTTCCGGAATAAGATCGCGCAGCGCATCGAGCTCCTCCGGTATCGCCGGTCGGCCGCGGAAGACGACTTCGCTGAATTCTTCCAGCCGCATCAGCCAGAAGGGCAGGTCGAGCGTATCGGTGTCGATGACGACGGCGTGCTTCGGAAAGGCGGCGGCAAATTCATTATGCGGATCGAGGATCAGTACGCGCAGTTTCGGATCGGTGCTGATCGCCTTGTGCAGCAACAGCGAGACGGCGGTGGATTTGCCGACGCCGGTCGAGCCGACGACGGCGAAATGCTTCGACAGCATGGAGGGAATATGGATGGCGGCGTCGATGCTTTCATCCTGCGTCAGCTTGCCGATGACGCAGCTATTGCCCTTGCCGGCATCGAAGATGCGCATGAGATCGGCGGCACGGATGCGATGCGCAATCGCGCCGAGATAAGGATAGGCGGTGATGCCGCTCGAAAATTCCTCGCGGCCATCCGGCCCGACATGGACCTCGCCCAAAAGTTCGACCTCGATGCGGAACAGATTGTCCTGTCCTTCGCCCCAGCCGACGCTTTGCGTGTTCATCGAATAGACGAGGGCGGCCACGCGGTTCTTTCCGACACTGATGGAAATCAGCCGACCGACCGACCATAGTTCGGTAAGGTCCGTGCCACCGGCCTCGGCGACGGCGGCGATCGTTGCTCTCGAGCCGTTGCACGCAACTACACGGCCGAGGAAGCGATTTCCCGGCTTCAGCTTGTCGCGACGATCAAAATCTCCAGCTTTGCCGGACGTCTGCAGATCATTGTTCAGCAAACAGCTACCCCAACTAGTCCATGCCGGAGCATAGAGATGGCGGCTTAACAAAATCCTGTCGGTCATCCATGCATTTAAAGGGTTTCGGCGACACCGCGATTTTTTATTGCTTCACGCGTTGACGCTTCGAAATTTTCTGTCTATCACTTCGCCCCATGAAAAACTCGATCGTTCTTATCGTGGTGGGAAAGCGCATGGGCAGGATGGTGTAACCATCCGGCGACAGCCACCCATGCGCTAGATGACAGGCTCCCCAAGGGGCCTTTTTTTATGCCCGAAATCGAGATTTCATTCTTCCAAACCTCCAGCAGACAGCGGAACAAACGTATGACCGGCACAGATAATCAGGCGAGCGGCAATCGAATGACAGGCGCGGAGATCGTGTTGCAGGCGCTCAAGGACAACGGCGTCGAACACATCTTCGGTTATCCGGGCGGTGCCGTGCTTCCGATCTATGACGAGATCTTCCAGCAGGACGACATCAAGCACATCCTCGTTCGCCACGAGCAGGGCGCCGGCCATGCGGCCGAGGGCTATGCCCGCTCCACCGGCAAGGTCGGCGTCATGCTGGTTACCTCCGGCCCGGGCGCGACCAATGCGGTCACGCCGCTGCAGGACGCCTTGATGGATTCCGTCCCGCTTGTCTGCCTCAGCGGCCAGGTCCCGACAACTCTGATCGGCTCCGACGCCTTCCAGGAATGCGATACCGTCGGCATCACGCGGCCCTGCACCAAGCACAACTGGCTGGTCAAGGACGTCAACGAGCTGGCTGCTGTCATTCATGAAGCCTTCCGCATCGCCCAGTCGGGTCGTCCAGGCCCCGTCGTCGTCGACATTCCGAAGGACATTCAGTTCGCGACCGGCACCTATACGCCGCCGGAAGCCCATCATGTCCAGAAGAGCTATCAGCCGAAGATCCAGGGCGATCTCAACAAGATCACGCAGGCGATCGAGCTGATGAAGAATGCCCGTCGCCCGGTCATCTATTCCGGCGGCGGCGTCGTCAATTCCGGTCCGGAAGCCTCCAAGCTGCTGCGCGAATTGGTCGAGCTGACCGATTTCCCGATTACGTCGACGCTGATGGGCCTCGGCGCCTATCCGGCTTCCGGCAAGAACTGGCTCGGCATGCTCGGCATGCATGGTTCCTACGAGGCCAACATGGCGATGCATGATTGCGACGTCATGGTCTGCATCGGTGCACGCTTCGACGACCGCATTACCGGCCGCCTGAATGCCTTCTCGCCGAATTCGAAGAAGATCCATATCGACATCGATCCGTCTTCGATCAACAAGAATGTCCGCGTCGATGTCGGCATCCTCGGCGATGTCGGCAATGTTCTGGAAGACATGGTTCGCCTGTGGCGCGCCTTGCCGCAGAAGCCGGCTGCCGAGCGTTTGGGCGACTGGTGGGCCGACATCACCCGCTGGCGCGCGCGCAATTCCTTTGCTTACAAGGCGAGCGACGACGTCATCATGCCGCAATATGCGATCCAGCGCCTCTATGAGCTGACGAAGCATCGCGATACCTACATCACCACCGAAGTCGGCCAGCACCAGATGTGGGCGGCGCAGTTCTACGGCTTCGAACAGCCGAACCGCTGGATGACCTCGGGTGGTCTCGGAACCATGGGCTACGGCCTGCCGGCAGCGCTCGGCGTGCAGATCGCCCATCCGGAGAGCCTGGTCATCGACATTGCCGGCGATGCTTCTATTCAGATGTGCATTCAGGAAATGTCGGCTGCGATCCAGCACAATGCGCCGATCAAGATCTTCATCCTCAACAACCAGTACATGGGCATGGTTCGTCAGTGGCAGCAGCTGCTGCATGGCAATCGTCTGTCCAATTCCTACACGGAAGCGATGCCTGATTTCGTCAAGCTTGCGGAAGCCTATGGTGCCGTCGGCCTGCGTTGCGAGAAGCCGGGTGAGCTCGATGGCGCCATCCAGGAAATGATCGACGTCAACAAGCCGGTCATCTTCGATTGCCGCGTCGCCAATCTCGCCAACTGCTTCCCGATGATCCCCTCGGGCAAGGCGCACAACGAAATGCTGCTGCCGGACGAAGCAACCGACGAGGCCGTCGCCAATGCCATCGACGCCAAGGGGCGCCAGCTGGTTTGATCGATAGCTGGGGTGCTGCAGGAGCCGCGCCTCAGCCGATCCCGCCGGCATGCCGAACAAGAACCGAGGAAACGGAACAAGGATCATGAACGCACACCTTCAACCCACGGGCTCCGCCTACTTCATTTCGCCCGAAACCGCGGCGGCCGAGAGCCATACGCTTTCGGTGCTGGTCGACAACGAGCCCGGCGTTCTCGCCCGCGTCATCGGCCTCTTCTCCGGCCGTGGCTACAATATCGAAAGCCTCACCGTTTCGGAGACGGAGCATCAGGCGCATCTGTCGCGCATTACCATCGTCACGCGCGGCACGCCGCAGGTGCTGGAGCAGATCAAGGCGCAGCTTGAGCGCATCGTTCCCGTTCACCGCGTCGTCGATCTGACGGTGCGCGCCCGCGAACTCGGCCAGGAGCGGCCGATCGAGCGCGAAGTGGCACTGCTGAAGGTCACCGGAAACGGCGAGACGCGCGCCGAGACGCTGCGGCTCGCCGACGCCTTCCACGCGAAGGTCGTGGATGCGACCGTCGAGCACTTCATTTTCGAGATCACCGGCAAGTCCTCGAAAATCGATCAGTTCATCGCCATCGTCAAGCCGCTCGGCCTTATCGAAGTCTGCCGCACCGGCATTGCTGCGATGAACCGCGGCTCACAGGGGATGTAAGAGCCTGCGGCGTTGATCGGCTTGCCGACCGGAATTGCGTGAGAAATCAGAGCGGTTTGGTGCTTTCGTGAAGCACCAAACCGCTCTATCTTTTGCGATGACCGACCTAGGCCGGCGATATCACTTCTAGCGAGGGAACATTGTGGCAGTCCTTGCCGGCGAGACTTTGCCTGAGATAGGTGAAAAGCCGTGGCATCCGCCGGCTGGCATGCGCCTCGGCGCGGCGCCTTTCGTACGAAGTGATTTTCCCTGGCTCGGACATTATTTCCGTTCGCAGAAACTGGCCTCGATCCTTTCTCCTAAAATTGGCGGCATCGTGTCCTGGGGTGGCCGCGCGCCGGCCAAGGTGGCAGCCAGGTTTGCACGGTTTCGCGGATTGCGCCACTGGCATCTCGAGGACGGTTTCCTGCGGTCGATAGGGCTTGGCAAGTCCGGCGCCATTCCGCTGTCCATCGTTATCGACGATCTTGGCCTGCCCGTCGATGCAAACAGGCCGTCGCGGCTTGAGCAGCTGATAGAGGGGGCGGGAGAGGCAGGAGAGCTCGGCCGCGCTATCCGCGAGCAGATCGTTCTCAACAAGCTCTCGAAATACAATCATCTCCCCCATCGGCAGCCCAATATCGAGCGGACTGCAAAGCGCCGCATTCTGCTGGTGGATCAGGTCGTTGGCGACGTTTCCGTCGACAGGGCGCTCGGCTCAAAAGCCTCCTTCGAGAAGATGCTTGCCGATGGGCTGGCGAGCGATTCGCAATGCCTCATCCGCACCCATCCGGATGTCATGGCCGGGCTTCGTAAGGGATATCTTACGGGGCCGGCTTCCAAGGGCGATGTGGTCATGATCGACGATGCCGTGTCGGTAGCCTCCATCCTCGAAGTCGTCGACGAGGTCTGGACGGTTTCGAGCCAGTTCGGCTTCGATGCGCTGCTGCGCGGCATTCCGGTCCGCTGCTATGCCGCGCCCTTTTATGCAGGCTGGGGGGTGACTGAGGATCATTTCGGCGTTTACACCAAGGCAATACTTGCCAGGCGCCGGACCAAGCGGAGGACGGTCGATCAGATCGCCGCTGCCGCCTTTTCACTTTACCCGACCTATCGCGATCCGGCCGACTGGCAGGAGATCGATGCTTTCCGGGCAATCGAGCTGATCGTTGCGCAGCAGAAGGCTGCTGCGTAAACCTATAGCATCTCCAATGACTTCTTTCGCGACGGCGGCGGGAAGGCGGCATCGAGCACAGCCCAATCCTCGTCGGTGATATCGATATCGATCGACTCACGGTTTTCCTCGATGCGCTGAGGGTTCGAGGACTTCGGGATCGAGATCACGCCGTCGCGCTCCAGCAGAAAGGCAAGCGCGATCTGGGCCGGCGTCGCCTGATAGGTCTTGGCAATCCGGATCAGCTCGGGATGGTGGAGCAGGCGGCCTTGCTCGATCGGCGAATAGGCCATGATTGGAATGCTTCGCTCCTGGCACCATGGCAAGAGGTCATATTCGATGCCGCGCCGGGAGAGATTGTAGAGCACTTGGTTGGCGGCGACATTGCCGCCGTTCGGCACGGAGAGCAGCTCGTCCATATCCGCAACGTCGAAGTTCGACACGCCCCAGGCTTCGATCTTCCCGGCCGCCTTTAGGCTTTCGAAGGCTTCCACCGTTTCTTCGAGCGGATAGTTACCGCGCCAATGCAGCAGATAGAGATCGATGCGATCGGTATTCAGGCGCTTCAGGCTGCGTTCGCAGGCTGCAACTGCGCCCTTGCGGCTCGCATTGGCGGGATAGACCTTGCTGACGAGGAAAACCTCGTCGCGGCGGCCTTCGATCGCCTTGCCGACAATCTCCTCCGAGCCGCCGTCTGCATACATCTCAGCCGTGTCGATCAGCGTCATGCCGAGATCGAGGCCGGTTTTCAGGCTGGCGATCTCATCCCTGGCGCTTGCTGCATTCTCGCCCATATTCCAGGTGCCCTGGCCAAGTGCCGGAACCTGGATGCCAGAAGGAAGGGTGACGGTTGGGATGGGCTCGCGCATGGTCATTCCTCGCTGGAGAAAACCGAAGGATAGGGGCATTCAACCGGATTTCAATCGGCATCCGTCATGTCACGGTGACAATCATCCTATGGCTTTCGTATGGCCGGCGAACTAATGTCGCACCGTCATGCGCCGCCGCATTTTTGCGCGCGTGAAGAAGAATTTTGGATGCCGCCTTGTCACGATACGGTGTCCTGGGAGGCATCATGGCGCTGGATACATTTCTGGCTCTTCTACTTTTTGCATTCACGACCTCGATCACGCCCGGACCGAACAACATGATGTTGTTTACCTCCGGTGTGAACTTCGGTTTCCGGCGCACCATTCCACATATGCTCGGCATCGGTGTCGGCTTTTTTGTGCTGCTGATTGCGGTGGGATTGGGGTTGGGGGCACTTCTGCACACGGTGCCCGTGCTTTATACCGCGCTTAAATTCGCCGGCGGGGCCTATCTCGTCTGGATTGCCTGGAAGATCGGCACTTCGCGCAGCCTGAGCGAGGCGGAAAGCGATGCAAAGCCGATGAGTTTTATCAGCGCTGCTGCGTTCCAATGGGTCAATCCCAAGGCGTGGGTGATGGCTGTCACCGCCATGGCCACTTACACTAACGAGCAGCTCTATCTCTTCACCGTTCTGCTCGTCGGACTGGCATTTGCCGCCGTGAATGTGCCGAGCGTATCGACCTGGGCGGGCTTCGGCTCCGTGCTGCGCGACTGGCTGTCCGATCCCATCAGGCTTAAATGGTTCAACATAACCATGGCCATCCTGCTGGTGCTCAGTCTCTGGCCGATGCTAAAGTAACGGCCAGAGACAGGAGTAAGCCATGTCCCACGGACATTCGCACGATGATGACGACCATCATCACCACGACAACCACTATTCGGACATGCAGGCGCGGGTGAAGGCGCTGGAGACGCTGCTGACGGAAAAGGGCTTGATCGATCCGGCGGCGATCGACCGTATCGTCGAGACCTATGAGACGAAGGTGGGGCCGCGCAATGGGGCGCAGGTGGTGGCGAAAGCCTGGAGCGATCCCGACTTTGCCGACTGGCTGCGGCGCGACGCGACGGCGGCGATTGCCAGTCTCGGCTTTACCGGCCGCCAGGGCGAGCATATGCGCGCGGTGTTCAATACGTCGGAAACGCATAACCTGATCGTCTGCACGCTCTGCTCCTGCTATCCGTGGGCCGTGCTCGGGCTGCCGCCGGTCTGGTACAAGGCGCCGGCCTATCGCTCCCGCGCGGTGATCGATCCGCGTGGCGTGCTCGCCGAATTCGGCCTGACATTGCCGCAGGAGACGAAAATCCGTGTGTGGGATTCGACGGCGGAACTTCGCTATCTGGTAATCCCTGAGCGGCCTGCCGGCTCCGAAGATATGGATGAGGCGGCGCTGGCGGATCTCGTCAGCCGCGACGCCATGATCGGTACCGCGCTCGCCAAGACTCCGGAGGCCGCGTGATGAACGGTCCACACGATCTTGGCGGCCAGATGGGTTTCGGCCCAGTCGCGCCGGAACCGAACGAGCCCTATTTCCATGCCGAATGGGAAAAGCGCGCGCTCGGCATCACGCTCTCCTGTGGTGCCTTCGGTGCCTGGACCATTGATGAAAGCCGGCATGCACGCGAAAACATTCCGCCGGCCAGCTATCTTGGCGCCAGCTACTATGAGATCTGGATTCGTGCTGTCGAAGCGCTGCTGGAGCGGCACGGCTTCGCCACCGCCGAAGAGTCCCGGATCGGCCATTCGCTCGAACAGGGCAGAGTGCCGAAGCGGGTTCTGAAGGCTGAAATGGTCGATGGCGCATTGGCGAAGGGCGGTCCTTGCGACCGGCCGGTCGAGACCGCCCCGCTCTTTGCCGTCGGCGATCATGTCCGCACCAAGAACTTCAACCCGATCGGCC
The DNA here is from genome assembly GCF_014193575.1 of Rhizobium sp. BK289. NCBI lineage: Bacteria > Pseudomonadati > Pseudomonadota > Alphaproteobacteria > Hyphomicrobiales > Rhizobiaceae > Rhizobium > Rhizobium sp. BK289. The sequence continues at coordinate 359,759 of NZ_JACHZO010000002.1, read as the reverse complement.
ACACCAGATTGCCGCGCTATGCCCGCGCAAAGACGGGTGTCATCGAAGCGGTGCAGGGCTCCTTCGTCTTCCCCGATGACAATGCCCATGGCCGCGGCGAAAATCCGCAATGGGTCTATACGGTCGTCTTCGACGGTGCCGAGATCTGGGGCGAGGGCGCTGATCCCTCTTTGACGGTCTCGATCGATGCCTGGGAGAGCTATCTTGAGCGCGTGTGAGGTCCCATCGCCTCTGGCGCAATCGCCCGGACTGCCGAAGTCTGCCGATGGCGAGCCAGTCTTTCCGGAACCCTGGGCGGCGGGCGCTTTTGCGATGACCGTTCACCTGCACGAGAAGGGCCTGTTCGCCTGGAGCGAATGGGCTGAGCAGTTGTCGGTGGAACTTCACAAGCCGGGCCGCGCGCCTGACGGCAGCGATTATTTCGACTGCTGGGTGGCTGCTTTGTCAGGGCTGCTGGTCGCGAAGGGCATTGCCGATGCCGACGCGATTGTGGCTTTGCAGCAAAGCTGGCAACGTGCGGCCGAGGCAACGCCGCATGGCAAGCCGATCGCGCTTGAAAACGATCCTCAGCGCTAAGAATCAGTCAGAAATCGGCTGACGAATGGTTTGTTCTTTGTGTCACTGGCATAATACAGCCCTGTTTTGCTATGTTGCTGTCCGGTTGTTGAATTGTACATCGCAGTTTCCTGAAGAGCTTCTGTTGACCTTCTGAACAAGCGTTTCCTAACCGCTTATCCCATTCGTGAACCGTAATGTCCTCTACTTCTGTGCTAAGCGATATTCCCGGCGGCAAATCTCTGCTTGAATGGTTCGGGCGGATACCCCGCTTCCACGATGCCAAATTGCTTGAGATCAGCTTCCCGGGCAGGGCAGCAGGGCTGATGCGTATCCACGCATGGAACATGACTGATCAGGTGGACGCCAAAGGCTACTTCCTCCTGGATAAACACGCGATCGTTACCCTTGTCCTTGGGGAGGTGAGCGCCATCAGTTGTACCGATTTCGAAATGGTACCGGGTATCATCTTTGATCTGGAAATTGCGAAGATGGAAGAGAACTTCCGCATAGAATGGGATGCCAGCTACGGAGTGAGCGGTTTCGTCATCGCCAAACACATAAAGATTAGCCTCGTTCCAACAGCTTCCATCTGAGACCGTTTCGGGGCAGGGGCTAACTCAACAGCCTGGGGCGACAAAACGCTTCACCTTGAGGCAAGCTACGACGAGAACTGCCTGTAGCACTCGTCCGCCACCTGCTGCAGCATGTCCCGCGAGATTTCGCCCGTCACGGCATAGCCGAGATCGCCGTCGATCCAATAGAAGGTCTCGACGGCCTTGTCGCTGGCAAAGCGGAAGCTGGTTGTTGTGTTGCCGCTATTGCGCCCAACCAGCACGGTCAGGCGTTGACCGCTGGCATTTTCATACATGAACAGGGCGCCGGGCGTGCCGTTGACCGGCAGCAGCCGGCCACCGACCAACTGGAAGCCTAGCGTCTGCAGGCTCGGCACCTTGAGGCCAGCGACATTCATGCGTTTGCCGAGCCAGGTGGCGAGATGGGCTTCCTGATCCGCGCCGACTTCGACGGGATGGCGGACATCGCTGGCATAAACGACGAAAGCCGAATGCGCCTGTTGCGGCAGGGCTTCGATCGAGGTCAGCTGTAATTCGCGCGGTACCAGGAGATCCGGGCCGAAATGACCGGCTGCCGCACCGGCGACGAACAGTGCCAGTGAGGCGGCGAGCATCATCAGCCTGCGGCTGCGCTGTGGCGGGATCGCTTGCGCGGAGAGCGTGCTTCTGCTTGTGGAAATGAGATCAGTGTCGCCGTCCTTCGATATGGCATAGGGCGAGAACATGGCCCGGATGTCATCGTTCTGGACCTGCCATGCCGCAACGGCGGCGGCATCTTCGGGGTTTTCGGTCAGCCACGCCTGCAATTCCGCCTGTTTTTCCGGTGGCAGAAGGCCATCGGCAAAGGCGTGAAGGTCCGCTTCGGTCACGGTCGGTTTGCGTTCGTTCATCTTGGTCTCCGAAGCGTGACAACATTGTCTGCATCCAACAGGCTGGTCATCTTCTGCCGCGCGCGCGACAGGCGCGACATCACGGTGCCGATCGGGATATCGAGCATATCGGCGACATCCTGATAGCTGCAGCCTTCGACGACGACGAGCATCAGCACTGCGCGATAGTCTTCACTAAGGCTGTTCAGTGCCGTTTCCAGGCGCGATCGCTGCAGCGGATCACTGTCCGCCTCGGCTGCGGCCAAGTGGCTGTTGTCATCGATATCGACAAAGCTGCGGCCCACCTCCTGGCGCCGCCCGTTGCGATAGAGATTGGTCATGATGGTGAGGACCCAGCCGCGCAGGTTCAGCCCGCGCCACTGGCCGCGCCGGGTCAGGGCCCTTTCGACGCAATCCTGAAGCAGGTCCTCGCCATCGGCGTCCGAGCGGGTGAGGCTGCGCGAATAGCGCCTCAACGAGGGGAGGAGCGCCAGCACTTCCGCCTCGAAGCTGTCGGGCGCGGGGGATGTTCCCGCCGCGCCCTTTTCGTTCCCATCAGGGCTTCGCGACATCCCATACGCCCTTGAAGCCGTCGCCGGCGACATCACCGGATTTTGTGTCCTTGACGAAGAAATAGAGCGGCATGCCGTCCTTTGCCCACTGTTTCTTCCCGTCCTTGCGGGTAATGATCGAATATGCACCTTCCGCCTTGGCTTTGCTATCGGCGATCAGCGGCGGCCAGGCTTTCGCGCAATCGCCGTTGCAATTGGATTCGCCCGACTTGTCGTTCTTGAACGTATAGAGCGTCATGCCGTTCTCGCCGGCGAGCACCTTGCCCTTGGCGCTTTCGACCGTCTTGACTGGAGCCGCGGCGAGTGCGGCCGTGGCAAAGGCAGATGCCGCAGCGAGCGCGGTCAGGAATCTCATGGTCTTCATGATGTTTCTCCTCGGGTGGGTGGACGAGATCGTCCAGGCTTTGCTTTTTTGCGTTGCCGGACATGAGACACCGGGGCTTGCGATTTTATTCCCGGTTCGCCGGGTATTTTTTACTGCTTGCTTCCAGCGGCCGAATCCTGCCAATTCGGCCCATGCAATTCGCGCCGCAACAAGATGAAGCGCTCAAGGCCGTCGCCAAATGGCTGAAGGAGGGGCGCTCGCCGTTGTTTCGTCTGTTCGGCTATGCCGGCACGGGCAAGACGACGCTTGCTCGGCATTTTGCCGAGCATGTGGATGGCGATGTGCTGTTTGCTGCCTTTACCGGCAAGGCGGCGCAGGTACTGCGCTCGCGCGGCGCCTCGAATGCCAAGACCATCCATTCGCTGATCTACCGGCCGCGCGGCGAAGAGGCCGTCGAGGACGAAGAGACGGGCAAGACATCGATTGCCCCGATGTTCACCATCAATCGCCAAAGCCCGGTCGCCAAGGCCGCGCTGATCATCGTCGATGAATGCTCGATGGTGGACGAGGCGCTCGGCAAGGATCTGATGAGTTTTGGCACGCCTATTCTGGTGCTCGGCGATCCCGGGCAGCTTCCGCCGGTTTCGGGCGGCGGTTTCTTCACGAACGAGGAACCGGATTATCTGCTGACGGATATTCATCGTCAGGCGCGCGACAATCCGATCATTCAGCTCGCCATGCAGGTGCGCGAGGGCAAGGAAATCATGCATGGCGACTATGGCACCGCGCAGGTGATCTCGAAGAACGAGGTCACGCAGCCGCTGGTGCTGGAGGCCGATCAGGTGCTCGTCGGTACCAATAGGACGCGGCGCCGCTACAATCAGCGTCTGCGTGAGCTCAAGGGTTTTACGGCCGATTATCCGCAATCCGGCGACAAGCTCGTCTGTCTGCGCAATGATCCCGCCAAAGGGTTGCTCAACGGCTCGCTCTGGCAGGTGATGACCTCTTCCCGGGAAACGACGAAGCCGGGCATCAATCTTCTGGTGCGGCCGGAAGATGACGACATGGATCGTGGGGCAGCGAAGATCAAGCTCCTGAAGCAGGCCTTCGAGGATGTCGAGGGCGAGATCCCGTGGTCGACCCGAAAGCGCTATGACGAATTCGACTACGGCTATGCGCTGACGGTGCATAAAGCCCAGGGTTCGCAGTGGAACAATGTCGTGCTGTTCGACGAGAGCTGGGCGTTCCGCGATACGCGCGAGCGCTGGCTTTATACAGCCATTACCCGCGCCGCCGAGACGCTGACGATTGTCCGTTGACAAGACGTCCTGAGCCTTGCGTGAGGGATGTCGCGATGCGGTGACTTGGTTCGATCCTCTCCATCAAAGTTTTGCATGGGTTGATGTCGGAATCTCGTTGGTTTTGCTGCGCATAATGGCCTAAAACGGCTGCTATCATCCGCTTTGAAAATCAGGGATTTCGATCATGCCCGCCAAGCTTTCCGTGAACCTCAACGCCATCGCGATGCTGCGCAACCGGCGTGATCTTCCCTGGCCGAGCGTCACGGGCTTGGGGCGCATCGCGCTTGCCGCGGGAGCAAGCGGTCTTACCGTTCATCCGCGTCCCGATCAGCGGCATGTCCGCTTTTCCGATCTGCCCGATATCCGTGCGTTGATCGATGATGAGTTTCCGGAAGCGGAATTCAATATCGAGGGCTATCCGAGCGACGAGTTCTTCGATCTCTGTGCTTCGGCGGAACCTGAACAAGTGACGCTCGTGCCCGATGATCCCTCTCAGGCGACCTCGGATCACGGCTGGGACTTCCGCAAGAACCGTGAACTGCTGGCCGAGGTCGTCGCCAAATACAAGACGATCGGCTGCCGGGTGTCGTTGTTTGCCGATGGCGACGGCGATGCCGGGGCGGTAAAGATCGCCAGGGAAGTGGGCACCGACCGCATCGAACTTTACACCGGCCCTTACGGCGGATGCTATGATGATCCGCAGAAGGCTGCCATCATCCTCGAAGCGCTCGGCAAAACCGCCGACGCCGCCTTCGCCAACGGCCTCGACGTCAATGCGGGTCACGACCTGACGGTCGCCAACCTGCCGGCGCTACTCAAGCGTATCCCGAAGCTCGCGGAGACGTCGATCGGTCACGGGCTGACCGCCGATGCGCTGGAATATGGCATGGCCGAAACGGTTCGTCGCTTCCGCAGGGCTTGTGGTCAGGTGGTTTGAGGGAAAAGGTTCCAGCGCTAGTCAGGCAAGTTTGTTGTTGCCGCGCCTTCTGGCCTGACCCCTCATCCTAGCCTTCTCCCCGCTTACGGGGAGAAGGGACGACAGCTCAAAATGGCGGCGACATCACTCGATTAGAGCTTGCGTGCGGAGCACCAAAACTCCCTCGCCCCGCTTGCGGGGAGAGGGCTGGGTGAGGGGCTATGCTTGAAGTCTCAGCAAAGAGAGACTCACCCTAAAGTTCCAAAACTCAGCCAGCCAATGCTGCCTTATGTTCCTCGATAAAGCTGCGCAGCGTCTGCGGCTCCTTGCCGGTCAGTTTGTTGAAGTCATTGGTAAGGATGTCGAATTTGCCGGCGCGGGTGTTGGCGTCGGCGGAGACGAGCATATCCACCACGAACTTCGGCAGGCCGGCACCGGTGAGGCCTGCGGCAAACTGTTCGTCCGTGACCTGCACGACTTCAAGCGGACGGCCGGTGATCCGGCTGACGACGCTTGCGACCTCCTCGATGGTGACGGCGGTCGAGCCCGTCAGCGTGTAGGTGGCATTGTCCGTTGCATCGGAAGCCAGAGCTGCGGCAATCGCGAGCGCGCAATCTTCGCGGCTGATGTTGCTGACGCGGCCGCCGCCGGTTGCCGTATACCATTTGCCGGTTTCAAGGCTGTGCGGCAGGCCCATCAGATAATTGTCGAAGTACCAGGCGTCGCGCAGGATCGTATAGCCGATGCCGCTTGCCTTGATGGCGTTTTCCGTGCCGAGGTGGTCAGGCGCGAAGGTGACGAGCGAACCTTCCGGAGCCGGCATTGAGGTGTAGAGAATATGCTTGACGCCAGCCTTCTTCGCGGCTTCGACGGCAGCCGTATGCTGCTTGAGGCGCTGGCCGGGGACGGCGAGCGCATCGGTACTGATGATCAGCAGGCGATCGACGCCCGCGAAGGCGGCGGGCAGACCGGCGGCATCATCGAAGTCGGCCTTGCGGGTGACGACGCCCTTGGCCGCGAGATCGGCAAGCGTCTCCGGGCTGCGCGTGGCGGCGATGATGCGACCGGGCGCGACCTTATATGTCTCCAGCAGGTGATGGATGACGCGCTGGCCAAGCTTGCCGGCGGCGCCGGTGACGAGAAGAGTGCTGCTCATATGTTTTCCCTTGTTGGACCGCCGCACATTCGCAGGGGCCTTGCTGCTCTCAAAAAGAGACTAGCACTAGAATAGGAATTGACTTCACGGTGTAAAGGAGGCAGTTTTTGGGCTCCAAGTTACCAAAAGGGAACCGGCATGGCAGCCAGCGCCGTCGTCAATCTGCGCAGCGAGGATCCGCCGCTGCGCGACTTCGATCTCAGCAAACTTGATTTCAGCAATTGTCCCGTGCGGGACCTGATATCGCAGATCGGCGGAAAATGGTCGGTGCTGTTGCTGGAAACGCTGGCTAAACGGCCTTATCGTTTCGGCGAGTTGCGCCGCCTGGTGCCCGATATCTCCCAAAGAATGCTGACGCAAACGCTGCGCGATCTCCAGCGCGACGGGTATGTCGATCGCGAGGTTTTCCCGACAAAGCCGCCGAGCGTCGAATATCGCATGACGGATCTCGGCTACTCGCTTTACGAGCCGCTGGCGCTGCTTTTGAACTGGGCCGAGGCCAATCATGAGGCCGTCAAGGCTGCTAGAGCCCGTTTCGATCAATCGCCGGACTGAGCCGTCACAGTGAAGCCCTTGAAGATCGCCATCGTCGGCGCCGGACCTGCCGGTCTTGCCGCCTCTCTCTTTCTCACTCGCGCTGGCCACACGACCGATATCATCGAACGGTTCGATAGCCCGGCTCCCGTCGGTTCGGCGCTGATGCTGCAGCCCACCGGGTTGACCGTGCTGGAATCGCTCGGGCTCGGCCCCGCGATCCATGCGGCCGGGAATCGGATCAATCGATTGTTCGGTACGGAAACCACCCGTGGCCGCATCGTCCTCGATGTGCGCTACAATGCATTGCCGGGCGGGCGCTATGGGCTTGGCGTTCATCGTGCGGCACTGTTCGATACGCTTTACGATGAAGTCTCCGCGCGGCGGCATCCGATCCATACCGGACAGCACGTCATCGGCGTTGCAAAGGAGGATGGTGAAAGCTATCTCTCCGTCGAAGGGGGCGAGCGCCTCGGGCCATATGATCTCGTCATCGACGCCAGTGGTGCACGCTCGGAACTGGTCGCAGCCTCGCCTGTCGCGCCGCGTGCCCGCAACCTCGTTTACGGCGCTTTCTGGGCGACGCTCGACTGTCCGGACGGGCTGGTGGATCAGGCGGCGCTGACGCAGCGCTATGACAAGGCCAGCGTGATGATCGGCATCTTGCCGATCGGCAGCAGAAGGTCGGATTTACCGAAGCAGGCGGCTCTATTCTGGAGCCTGAAGGTCGCGGATGCGGATGAGGTGCGTAGGCACGGGCTCGAGCGTTGGAAGCAGACGATCCGCGGCTACTGGCCGGAATGCGAGCCCTTGCTGGAGCAGATCACTGACTGGGATCAGTTGACGCTGGCGCGTTATGCCCATCGTACAGTGATGAGACCCTATAGCGGGCGGACTGTCTTCGTCGGCGATGCAGCGCATTCCACCAGCCCGCAGCTCGGGCAGGGCGCCAATATGGCTCTACTCGATGTCGCGGCGCTGGCGCATGCTCTGGCAGGACATGAAACGATCGAGGCTGCTCTTGCTGCCTATGCCAAGGCACGGCGGATACATGTGCGGTTATTCCAGCTGCTGTCTGCCGCCTTTACGCCCTTCTACCAATCGGATTCGGCAGCATTGGCCTGGATCCGCGACCGGCTGGTCGCGACCATTGCCCAAGTGCCGCCCGCGCCGCAGATCCTGGCCGGCATCGTCTCCGGCACGCTGATCGACCCGTTCCGTGGCGCCGGCTTGCGGGAATGTGACTGGCTGCGGCTGGCTGTACCGCATCCGTCTTGATCAGTTCTTGCGCTCGGTCAGGAAGGCAAGCAGCGCGATGACCGGGAAGGCGACGCCGATCCAGGAGGCCATGTTCCAGCCGCCGATGGCATAGGCCCAGCCGCCAAGCGCCGAGCCGAGGGCGCCGCCGGCGAAGAAGGTCGCCATATAGAGGCCGTTGAGACGGCTGCGATGCTCGGCGCTGAGCGCGAAGATGGCGCGCTGACCGAGCACGAGGTTCGTCTGGACGCCGAAGTCGAGCATGATGCCCGACAGCGTCAGCGTGATCAGCGCCAGCAATGAACCGCTGCCGGAAAAATGGCCGATCAGGAAGGCGATAATGGCGAGCACCAGGGCGAAGGCTGTGGCAAGCTTCGTCCAGCCGCGATCGGCAACGCGTCCGGCAATCGGCGAGGCGACGGCGCCCGCGGCTCCGGCAAGTGCGAAAAGCGCGATGCCGTTTTGCGTCAGGCCGAAGGCAGGGCTTGCCAGCAGCAACGGCGTCGTCGTCCAGAAGAGGCTGAAGGCGCCGAACATGCAGGCCTGATAGAGCGCACGCCGCTGCAGCACAGGCGTGCGAAGCGCGAGGTGGCCCATAGAGGACAGCAGCTGCCCATAATGCAGTTTCGTATGGGGCACGCGGGTCGGCAGAACGAGGCGCAGGATAACGATCAGCCCGATCATGACGCCGGCCGAGATGATGTAGACCGCGTGCCAGGATAAAAGCTCGGACAGGAAGCTCGCAGCCGGGCGGGCGAGCATGATGCCGACGAGCAGGCCGCTCATGACATTGCCGACGACAGCGCCGCGGCTGGCGTCAGGTGCCATATGGGCGGCGAAAGGGACAAGAACCTGCACCGCGACGGAAGCCAGGCCGATGCAGAGCGAGGCAAGCAGGAACAGCGATGGCGAGGAGGCAAAAGCGGCGCCTATGAGCGCGATGGCGGATAGCGCCACCAGGGTCAGCACCAGCTTGCGGTTCTCAAGAAGATCGCCGAGCGGCACGATCAGCAGGAGACCGAGGCCGTAGCCGATCTGCGTCAGCGTGACGATGAGGCCGGTGGCCGCAGGGGTGAAGCCGAGCGACTGACTGATGGGACCGGCGAGCGGCTGGCCGTAATAGAGATTGGCAGCCACCAGCCCGCAGGCGGCGGCGAACATGAATGTCAGCAGCGGTGAAAGGGTCTTTTCCGGGAGCGGTGTGCTCTCCCGTCTAGTGGCGGCAATAGCGGGCATATCTTGTCCTCGATGCGGGTAGGGGGAATTTGCCCCCGAAATTTCGATAGAATCAGTTCAGCAGTTTCATGGCCGTCTCGGCGGCGGCGAGCATGTGTTCGATCTTGCGGCCGGTCTTGCCGATCACGCGCATGCCCTTGGTCAGGGCCAGTAGGGTGCAGGCGGTGCTTTCAGGATCGACATGCTTCGGTACAGAACCGTCCGAATGACCGAGGCGAATGAGATCCAGAATGCGGCGCTCATCGAAATCGAAGGCCACGCCGACGCGGCTTGCGACCTCCTCGTCGAAAAGCGCAAGCTCCGTCGCGCTGCCGACCACGAGGCAGCCGCGGCGACCGATCTCGCCACATGATGCTTCGGCGAAGAATGTCACCAAGGCGCGCAGCTTTTCATGAGCATTCGGCGCCTCGGCAAGCGTCTCATCGATGAGTTGCTGGCGGACTTGGCGATACCGGCTGAAAGCAGCAAGGAATACGCCGCGCTTGTCGCCGAATGCCTTGTAGACGCTGCCTGCCGTGAGGCCCATGGCCTCGGTCAATTCGTTGATGGAGGCGGCATAATAGCCGCGCTCGGAAAAGACGCGCAATGCCTCGTCGAGCGCGGAATCCATATCGAATTCCCGTGGGCGGCCGCGAAGCTTCGGTGTGATGTCGATTGTGTCTGTGGTCATGTCATCCTTTTAGGAAATGATCGTTTCCAAAACAAGCGAATTTTTGCAACGCAGCAAGATATTGCCGAGAATGAGGCGGTTGGACGCGCTATTCGTGGAAAAACGCCATGTGGATCGTGTCCTTGTAGCGACCGTCTATGCGAAAGGACTTGCGCGCCAGTCCTTCGCGGACAAAGCCGACCTTCTCATAGAGCGCTATGGCTCTGTTATTGTCGGCATAGACGCTGAGTTCGACGCGCTCTATTCCCACATCACGCGCAGCTCGCAGCGTCGCTTCGATCAATCGACGACCCAGGCCTTGGCCGCGATAAGCGGGGATGAGGCCCATGCCGAGTTTGCCCGCGTGGGCGTTAGAGGGAAATGTATGGCGGCTGATATCGCACCAGCCGACCACCGTCCCATCGGCCAAGGCGACAAGCTGCGGATTGCCGTTTTCGATCATGCCAAGCACGAAGGCGCGGGTCTCCTCCAATGGAAAAGCTTCGAGCAGCGATAGATATTCCCGTTCGCGGGCCACCATATCGAGCGCCTTGTGAAAGTCTTCGATGTGTTCGGCAGTGATAGGCTCTATCCGGATTTCGCTGCACACGGTCATGGCTAATATCTCGATACAAATTTGAGATGCATCGAAGATAGGGTCGAAGCTAAAGCGTGTCCATGCGGGCATCCAGCCAGCTATGTTCAGAGATCGAGCTCCCAGGTCTGGCCGTTCAATTCCGGGCCGAACATGCAATGCCTTTCCTCCCCCACGAGCTTGAAGCCGGCCTTGACGTAGATCGCCCGTGCCGTGTCGAGGATATCGTTGGTCCAGAGCGAAAGCTTGCCGTAGCCGGCATCGCGCGAGAAACGGATGCATTCGTCGACCAGCAGCTTGCCCAGGCCAAGGCCGCGCGCTGTCTTGTCGACATAGAGCAGCCGGAGTTTCGCGACGCCGTCACCGCCATCTGCGATCATAGAGGAGCCGATATTCAGGCCGCTTCGTTCAGCGATCCAGCATCGATCCTTCTGCGGGTTGAAATTGGAGAGGAATTTTCCGGCGACTTCCGCCACCAGACCTTCGAAGCGGTCGTCCCAGCCGAATTCCTCCGTGTAGAAACGTGCCTGGCTTTGTACGATCCAGCCGATGTCTCCGGGCCGGTGGTTGCGGATGATTGCGGGAGATGCCGTGGTTCGGTCCCTGCCGAGCGTGTCCTGTATCGTCTGCATTGCCGCAACGACGCGTTCGGGTTCTCCGATCGCGAGCTTTTCGAAATATCCGGCGATCTGCGCGCGCGAGCGGCGGACGAATTCCTCGAATTGCACCTGTCCCTTATCGGTGACTTTTATGATCTGGCTGCGCGCATCGGTCGGGTCCGGCGTCGTTTCGATCAGCCCATCCTCGCGGAAGCGCTTGACGATACGGCTGAGATAGGCGGGGTCGAGATGAAGCTCGCGTGTCAGCGCGGAAGCGGCAACGCCGCCGCGGAAGCCGACTTCGAACAGCACGCGCACATCCGTGAGCGTATAGGGGCTATCCAGATAGGCCTTGTTCAGGACGCCGAGAAAATTCGTGTAGAAGCGGTTGAAGTCGCGAACGGCATCGATGGTCGCGAATTCGGCAGCAGGACTCATGGCATCGTCTCCTCAGATACAGGAGACGATGTTGGTTATTTACTGGACTCAGTCAAGTAAATTGATCGAAGTCAGGCAGCGCAGCTCTTGTTGTTCTTTTCATCCGCAAGAGCAAAGTCCACAGCCGCTTCGGCGTGGATCGTCGTGGTATCGAAGCCGGGCAGGATCAGCGCCTTTGGATCGAGGATGAGGCAGATCTCGGTGCAGCCGAGAATGACGCTGTCGGCGCCTGCGGCCTTGGCGCGCTCGATAATGGCGTTCAGCTTCCGGCGCGATTCGTCCTTGATGATACCGGCGCAGAGCTCGTTAAAGATGATATCGTGCGTGACGGTGCGATCTTCGGGGCCGGGGACCATGATGGAGACGCCGTTGTCAGCCATGCGTTCGGCATAAAAGCCATGTTCCATCGTGTAGCGGGTTGCGAGTAGCAGAGGCTTGACCCGGCCTGCTGCCTTCAAGGCTGCGGCGGTCTCATCGATGATGTGGATGAGAGGCGCGGAAATGCGCTCGGCAACCTGAGGCGCGATCAGGTGCATGGTGTTGGTACAGATGAGAACACATTCGGCGCCGGCGGCCTCCAGGCGTTGCGCAGCATCGGCGAGCCGGTCGGCGGCATCGTTCCAGCGCCCCGCCTTCTGCAGCGTGACGATTTCTTCGAAATTGACGGAGTACATCACCAGTTCGGCCGAGGAGAGGCCGCCGAGCCGATCGCGGACCATTTCGTTGATCAGGCGGTAATAGACTGCAGAACTCTCGAAACTCATACCGCCGATCAGGCCAATGGTGCGCATAATGCTGTTCTCCGCTCCTGGATTTTGAATGGAGGAATAGTGCGGTGATTCATCCGCCGTATGTTTGCGTTTTTTGAAGCTTATCAGGATTTCTCTGCAAATGTTTGCGCATTTTTCGATTTATGTGCAAAATAGCGGCGTACATACAGGGAATTACCGCAGATGCTGGACGAACGCGACCGAAAGATCCTCGAATTTCTGCAGGCGGATGCGGGCATATCCGTGACGGAGCTCGCCGATCGCGTCGCCTTGTCGGTGTCGGCGTGCTCGCGGCGTATACAGCGGCTTGAGGACAGCGGGCATATTGCCCGGCGCATCGTCGTGCTCGACCGTGAGAAGATGGGGGTGCCGACCACGGTCTATGCGATGATCAAGACGGCGCATCATGCCGACGAGTGGATCGAATCTTTCCGTAAGGTCATCGGCGACATCCCCGAGATCGTCGAGGCGCATCGGCTTACCGGGAATTATGATTATATTCTCAAGATCGTCTTGCCGCGTGTCGAGCATTACGATGTCATCTACAAGCAGCTCGTGCGCAAGATCGAGCTCTTCGATGTCTCTGCATCGATCTCGATGGAGGAGTTGAAAAGCGGCGCCTCCGTTCCTGTCGGGTATGCATATTAAATCGACAGCGTCGCGCGTAAATTCCGCATATCACATCGACAAAGCTCACATGGCGACGGTAGGCTTTTAAGTTGTAGAATCTATCTTGTGATTATCGCTCCAAGGGCAATCCGCTATGCGCAACACAGATATTCAGACTTACCTCCAGCCTGGTGAAAAACTGTTATGGCAGGGTCGACCAAAGCAAGGTTTCATGGTCGGCAAAAAAGATCTGCTGCTTGTACCCTTTTCGTTGTTGTGGGGCGGCTTTGCGGTCTTTTGGGAAAGCGCGGTCATCAGGCAAGGCAATGCGCCAATCTTTTTCAGGTTATGGGGCGTGCCTTTCGTGGCGATTGGACTCTATCTTATCGTCGGTCGTTTCGCGGTCGATGCATTCGTTCGCGCGAGAACTCAATATGCGGTCACTAATCAACGCATCATCATCTTGCGCGAAGGATGGTTTGCCAAGCTTCTGACCATGTCACTGGATCGCTTACCTGCCGTGGATCTCGATCAGAATGGTGACGGGACCGGTACAATCAATTTCGGAAGCGATACCGAAATCGGCTTCACACGCCGTGGCGGCGGTATGGGCATGTGGACGCCTGCACTTTCGAACGTGCCGCGATTTATTGGAGTCGCGGACGTGCGCGAAGTGTTCAATCTAATTGCGCGTGCCCAGTCCACAAAAGCATCCTAGCTCTCAGCATAAGGGAGCGGTGCAGGGGTGCCATGCATAAAAGACGGTTGCTGCTTACTCTTCTCAACCCTACGTTTTCAGCGAAACGTAGCCATGAGGTGTTGCCATGCAGGATCATCACGTTGTCGTTGTCGGGGGCGGTTTCGGCGGTGTGCAGTGCGTCAACGATCTGAAAGGCGCTCCCGTCCGCGTCACGATGATTGATCGGCGCAATCATCATCTGTTCCAGCCGCTTCTCTATCAGGTCGCGACCACTTTGCTCGCGACATCGGAGATTGCCTGGCCGATCCGCAATTTCTTCAGGGACCGTCCCGAGGTGACGACGCTGCTGGCGGAGGTCGTCGGCGTCGACAGCGAAACGCGGCAGGTCTTCTTGAAGAATGGTCAAAAGATTGGCTACGATACGCTGGTGCTGGCAACGGGGGCCACTCATGCTTATTTCGGTCATGACGAGTGGGAGCCGGTGGCGCCGGGACTGAAGACTCTGGAGGATGCGACGACCATCCGCCGCCGCGTGCTGCTGGCTTTCGAGCAGGCGGAGATGGAAACGGATCCGACCGTTCGTGAGTCGCTCCTGACCTTCGTCATCGTCGGCGCGGGGCCGACTGGCGTAGAGCTTGCCGGCATCATTTCGGAACTGGCAAGGACGACCTTGCCCAGGGAGTTCCGCAATATCGATACCCGAAAGGCAAAGATCATTCTGGTGGAGGCCGGGCCGCGCGTGCTTCCGGCGTTCGCTGAGGATCTGTCCGATTATGCGCGGAAGGAGCTGGAGGAGCTGGGTGTCGAAATCCGCTTCGGCAAGCCGGTCACCTTGTGCTCGGCCGAAGGCGTGATGATCGGAGACGCCTTCGTACCATGCCGCACCATCGTCTGGGCGGCGGGCGTCCAGGCATCGCCGGCCGCCAAATGGCTGGATATTCCTGCGGACCGCGCAGGCCGGGCGGTGGTGGATAAGGAGCTGCGGGCGCCGGGCAAGCAAGATATTTTCATCATCGGCGATACGGCATCCGTCCTGCGTGACGACGGCAGCCCGGTGCCGGGGATCGCTCCGGCTGCAAAGCAGCAGGGTGCTTACGTTGCCAAGGTGATCAAGGCGAAGCTGGCCGGCCAGCCGGCGCCGGGGCCATTTCACTATCGCCATCAAGGCAGCCTGGCGACGATCGGTAAAAGTGCTGCAATCATCGATTTCGGCTGGATTAAGCTTAAGGGCTGGCTAGCCTGGTGGGTGTGGGGCCTGGCCCACATTTATTTCCTGATCGGCGTGCGCTGGCGCATCGCCGTCGCCTGGAGCTGGCTTTGGATCTATATCAGCCGGCAGCACAGCGCCCGGCTGATCACGCAGAAGGAAACCATGCGCGAGGAATGAAAAAAAGGGCAGCCGCAGCGGCTGCCCTTTTCCTATGGGTTGCTGCGCGGCAGTGCTTATGCCAGCGAAGCGATATCGATGACGAAGCGGTAGCGGACGTCGCTCTTCAGCACGCGCTCATAGGCTTCGTTGATTTCCTGGATGTTGATCTTCTCGATCTCGGCGACAATGTTGTGCTCGCCGCAGAAGTCGAGCATTTCCTGGGTTTCCTTGATCGAGCCGATCATGGAGCCGGAAAGGCTGCGGCGGCCGGGGATCAGCGAGAAGGCATGGACCGGAACCGCATGCTCGGGAACGCCGACCAGCACCATGCTGCCATCATATTTCAGAAGGTTCAGATAGGCGTTCCAATCGATCGCCGTACCAACCGTGTTGATGATCAGGTCGAAGGTGCCGGCGAGCTTCGTGAAGGTTTCGGCGTCGCTGGTGGCGTAGTAGTCCTTCGCGCCGAGCTTGAAGCCGTCTTCCTTCTTCGACAGCGTCTGGCTGAGAACTGTCACGTCGGCGCCCATGGCGTGGGCCAGCTTCACGCCCATGTGGCCGAGGCCGCCCATGCCGACAATCGCGACCTTCTTGCCCGGTCCGGCTTTCCAGTGGCGCAGCGGCGAATAGAGCGTGATGCCGGCGCACAGCAGCGGTGCGCCCGAATCGAGCGGAATGTTTTCGGGGAAGGAGAGGACATAGCCTTCCTTGACGACGATCGAGTCGGAGTAGCCGCCATAGGTTGGCGTCTCGCCATCGGCTTCCACGTCGTTGTAGGTCTGAACCAAGCCCGGCATGTAGTGCTCGTAATCCAGATCGCGCGTGGCACAGGTCGTGCAGGAATTGACGAAGCAGCCGACGCCGACGCGGTCGCCGACCTTGAACTTCGTGACCTCGGAACCGACGGCGGTCACGATGCCGGCGACTTCGTGGCCGGGCACCATCGGATATTTCGAGCCGCCCCATTCGTTGCGGGCCTGGTGAATGTCGGAATGGCAGACGCCGCAATATTTGACGGAGATGACAACGTCGTCCGCGTTCGGCTCGCGCCGCTCGAAAGTGAAAGGCGTGAGCGGCTTGGACGCGTCGGTTGCTGCATAACCCTTTGCGATAGGCATGGGAGATTTCCTTATTTTTTCGGATGGGTTGGGAGTAGAATTTGGATGGCCCACCATGCATCAGGACCGGGTCACAGCGTTAGAGCGATCCTGCAAGCTTTATGTACGATCCTGCGAATCTAAATGTGCGGCAGGTCTTTCGCGATCGAATGGTGTTATCTAGATAAGCATCGATATCTGCACGAAAACAGTTGGTTGCGCATGACACTGCCTTTCAATCCCAATCAGGAACTCGCATCGATCGTTGCACGTTTCGCTCCGGGGGACGGCGAACACCGCACGCCGATAGACAATCTTAATCTCTATCGGCAGTCGGCCGCGACCGTGTGGCAGCATGGGGCTTACCGGCCCTGTTTTGCCATCGTGGTCCAGGGACGCAAGAACCTGACAATCGGCGCCGAGACCTACAATTACGGGGTCGGCGAGTATATTTTGACTGCGCTCGACTTGCCGGTGTCGACGCAGGTCACCAATGTCGGCAGCGATGCGCCCTATCTTTGCTTCGGCATGGCGCTCGACAGCGAACGGTTGAAGGAGCTGCTGTCGCGCGTCAGCGTTCCGCGTCAGGCACTGACTGCCGAGCCTGTGCGCGGAATTGCGGTCAATGCCGCCTCGCCGGAACTGCTCGATGCCTCGCTGCGGCTGCTCCGATTGCTTGATCGGCCCCAAGATATTCCGGCCATGGCGCCTTTGATCGAGCAGGAAATCCTCTACCGCCTGCTAACTGGTCCGAACGGCCCTCGGCTGCTGCAGATCGCCATGGCGGAGAGCCAGAGCAACCGGGTGGCGCGTGCCGTCGCCTGGCTCCGCGGCAACTATACGCAGCCGCTGCGCATCGAAGAACTCGCCGAGCGCGTCGGCATGAGCGTTTCCTCGCTGCATCATCATTTTAAGACTGTTACGGCCCTATCGCCGATGCAGTATCAAAAGCAGCTTCGGCTGCATGAGGCCCGTCGGCTGATGATCGTCGAGCAGCTCGACGTCGGATCGGCCGGTCATCGTGTCGGCTATCAGAGTCCTTCACAGTTCAGCCGCGAATATAGTCGGCTTTACGGCCTGCCGCCGCTGAAGGATGTCGAGGCCATGCGCAATAGCGTGGTCGCGGCCGAGTAGGCGATGTTTCCGACCAATCATTTGCGTCAAGCCCTATCGATCAACTGACCGACTCGCGGCAGCTGCTACCGTTTAGTAGCATGAAAAGCACTCTCTTTTTAACGCAGTGCAGCAACGAATTCCGCTTGACGGCTGTCTTGTCGTCCTGCATAAAGCGCCACGAACCGTACCGTACGGTACGCATTTGGGAGTGGCCATCGTGCTGAGCGAAGTAGGACAGTCGAGCGAGTTTTCGCCGCGCCAGAACGCCGTTCTGGAGCAGGCGCTGCGTCTGCTCGTCGACGGCGGCGAGAAGGCGCTGACGACCTCGGGCGTCGCGCGCGCCGCCAATTGCTCGAAGGAAAGTCTCTACAAGTGGTTCGGCGACCGTGACGGTCTTTTGTCGGCGATGATCACCTATCAGGCCAGCAAGGTTCGCACCTTCGAGCGCAATGGCGAGCGGCTGAATCCGGCAAGCCTGCATGACCACCTCGTCATATTCGCCCGCGACCTGCTGGAGGTTCTGGCGGGCGACGTTTCTCTCGCTTTGAACCGCCTGGCGATCGGCCAGTCGAACCGCGATGGCTCGAAGCTCGGCAAGCTGCTTCTGGAGCGCGGGCGCCGGCAGATCGACCGCCGTGCCATCGGTCTCATCGATGCCGGCAAGCGGGTGGGGTTGCTGCGCTTTGCCGATGCGGACGAGGCATATCACACGCTTTATGGGCTCATCGTCTCCGACCTGCATGTGCGCATGCTGCTCGGTGAGCCCGGTTTGAAGGATACGAGCCGTCAGGCTGAGAAGGCGGTCAGCGCCTTCCTCAAGCTTTACGGCACGGAAAAGGTATTGGCGGAAGCAGCAGCGACCGTCTGAGCAGATCCAAGTTTACACCAGACAAGCAAAGGGAAGGACAAACAATGCGCGTCTATTACGATCGTGATGCCGATCTCAACCTCATCAAGTCGAAAAAGGTCGCCGTCATCGGCTACGGTTCCCAGGGCCGCGCTCACGCGCTGAACCTGAAGGACAGCGGCGCACAGAACCTTGTGATCGCGCTGAAGGCCGGTTCGCCCACGATCAAGAAGGCCGAGGCCGATGGCTTCAAGGTCATGACCGTTGCCGAAGCTGCCGCCTGGGCCGACCTGATGATGATGGCGACCCCGGACGAACTGCAGGCCGATATCTATAAGGCCGATATTGCTCCGAACATTCGTGACGGCGCTGCGATCGCTTTCGCACACGGCCTCAACGTTCACTTCGGCCTCATCGAGCCGAAGGCTTCGGTCGATGTCGTCATGATCGCGCCGAAGGGCCCGGGCCACACGGTTCGCGGCGAATACCAGAAGGGCGGCGGCGTTCCCTGCCTCGTTGCCGTCCATCAGAACGCTTCCGGCAACGCCCTTGAACTCGCTCTCTCCTACGCCTGCGGCGTCGGCGGCGGCCGTTCGGGCATCATCGAAACCAACTTCCGCGAAGAGTGCGAAACCGACCTCTTCGGCGAACAGGTCGTTCTCTGCGGCGGTCTCGTCGAGCTCATCCGCGCCGGCTTCGAAACGCTGGTTGAAGCCGGCTACGCTCCGGAAATGGCCTATTTCGAATGCCTGCACGAAGTGAAGCTGATCGTCGACCTGATCTATGAAGGCGGCATCGCCAACATGAACTACTCGATCTCGAACACGGCCGAGTGGGGCGAATACGTCACCGGTCCGCGCATCATCACCGAAGAAACCAAGGCTGAGATGAAGCGTGTCCTCAAGGACATCCAGACCGGCAAGTTCACCTCCGAGTGGATGCAGGAATACCGTTCGGGTGCTGCCCGCTTCAAGGGTATCCGCCGCAACAACGACAGCCACCAGATCGAAGAAGTCGGCGCCAAGCTGCGCGGCATGATGCCCTGGATCGGCAAGAACAAGCTGGTCGACAAGTCGGTCAACTAAGCTTTCGGCGAGAGCTGGATTGGAGGGCCGGGGCGAAAGCTCCGGCCTTTCTATTTATGAGCGGCGACGTAGAGCCATCTTGTGGGCACGCCATCGAAACCGCCACCGTCGGCTTCGGTCATGGTGATGTTCTTCCATCCGCGAATGCTTAGCATATCCCGAAGCCATGAGGCCGACGGATAGTTGTAATAGCGTCCGAACTTGTCGTGCCCCTCTGCTTCACCCGCCTTGAAGCTGGCGTGGAAGATGCCGCCCGTCTTTAGGGCGCGCAAAATGCGATCGAAGATATCCGGCAGAACAGATCGCGGAACATGCAGAAGGCTGGCTTCCGCCCATATGCCGTCGAAGATTTCGGTGGCATCCAAGGCTTCGAAGCGCATCACTCGAACGGGCCTGCCGAGACGCTTTTCCGCTTCTCTCGCAAGTTCGGCGGAGCCATCCGTGGGCGTAACGTCGAAGCCGCGGGACAGCATGTAGGCGGCATCCTGACCGCCGCCGCAACCGAGTTCGAGGATGGCTGCGCCTGCGGGCAGGGCGGTCAGAAAGGCATCCAGCCTTTGGCGCGGCAGCCTGCGTTCACGCGCCGCGTAGACGACGGCGTTGTCGGTATAGAAGGACGATGTCGGATCGGTGCTCATGCTGGTTGGCGCCTTTTCGAGATGTATCGCGTTTAAGCGGAAAAGGGCAAATATCTATTATGCTTTGCCAAAATAGACCACGCGTTCCAGGTCCTTGAAATGCGCATCCAGCGTCAGAACGTCGGCGTCGTGCTGTTCGGCGGTGGCGTAGATGATCGCATCGGCGAGTGCGAGTTTGTATTTCGCAGAGACTTCGGCGGCGCGGCGGGCGAGAGCGGTATCGAGGGGAGCGACGATGCAGGTGGCGGTGTAGGCGAAGAAGGAATCGACTGCGTCCTCATCGCGCTCGCGCTCCAGCCATTTGGAAAGTTCGAGCTGGACGATAGTGGGGACGATACATTCGGTTCGCGCAGGCATCTCGCCTTGAAGCCGATCTGCAGCCGGACCTTGGGTCAGCCACTCGATCCAGGCTGAGCTATCAACGACGCGCATTAGAACCGGTCTTTCCGGTCACGGTAATTACCAGGGTTGGCGCCCTTCGCCATGCCCTTGAGGTCAGCAAGTTCGGGTACGGGGATAAGCAGCACACCCTTGCCCTTCGGAATGAAAACAAATTCCTGGCCCGCGCTCCAATGCTGCTGGTCACGAACTTCTTTCGGGATCGATATCTGAAATTTCGAGGAGAGAGTTGCGGTCGCCATTCTTACTTTTTCCGATCGATGGATAGGACGTAAGAATAGCACCCGAAGAGAGAAATGTGTAGGTCATTCGGAAGCGGTCCGAGCATCGGTGATCGGCAAAGCATCGTTGAGTTTCGAGAGTTGTTTGTCACTGTCACAAACAAAATAGGTCAGCATTATTGACTTATCTTTTATTGCGTGATCTTGTGACGGAAAGACCAAAAATTACGAGGAAGCCCCATGTTGAATTGGGAAAATATCTTTGCGACGCGCTCAAGCCGCATGCGCGCCTCCGAAATCCGCGAGCTGCTGAAACTCTTGGAGCGGCCGGATATCATCTCTTTTGCAGGTGGTATTCCCGATCCCGCTCTGTTTCCCGATGCCGAATTCAAGCAGGCCTATGCCGATATCTTTTCCGGTCCGACGGTGAATGCAGCGCTGCAATATTCGGTCAGCGAGGGCTACAAGCCGCTGCGCGAATGGCTTGTCGGCCAGATGGGCGCGCTCGGCATTCCCTGCGAACTCGAAAATGTCTTCATCGTTTCCGGTTCGCAGCAGGGGCTCGATTATCTCGGCAAGCTTTTCCTGTCGCCGAAGGATACGGCGCTTGTGACAGCGCCGACCTATCTTGGCGCGTTGCAGGCTTTCAACGCCTATGAGCCGGCCTATGACCAGCTGACGCCGAACGGCAACCGCACGCCGGATTCCTATCGCGCCGCGGCTTCGCAGGCGGGCGGCAGGGTGAAGTTCGCCTATCTCTCGGCCGATTTTGCCAATCCGACGGGCGAGACCGTCGATCTGGCCGGCCGCAAGAAGGTGCTCGACCTTGCCGAAGAGCTCGATATCGCCGTCATCGAAGACGCCGCCTATCAGTCGCTGCGTTATGACGGCGATCCGGTCGCGCCGATCTTGGCGCTGGAAATCGCGCGCAAGGGCAGCATCAACGACACGCGCACGATCTATTGCGGCAGCTTTTCGAAGACGCTGGCGCCTGGCCTTCGCGTCGGCTTCGTCGTTGCCAATGCGCCTGTCATCCGCAAACTCGTCCTGATGAAACAGGCGGCCGACCTGCATTCCTCGACCATCAACCAGATCGCCATTCATCAGGTCGCAGAGCGTGGTTTCGATGCGCAGGTTGCCAAGATCCGCAAGACCTACAGCCACCGCCGCGACTGCATGCTGGCGGCGCTTGCGAAATACATGCCCGACGGTACGAGCTGGACGAGGCCGCAGGGCGGCATGTTCGTCTGGATCACCCTGCCGAAGGGCATGGATGGCGCCAAGCTGCTCGCGCGGTCGCTAGAAACGGCGAAAGTCGCCTTCGTGCCCGGGCAGGCCTTCTTCGCCGACGGTTCGGGCGCGAACACCTTCCGCGTCAGCTTCTCCTGCGCCAATGACGAGATGATCGAAGAGGGCATTTCGCGGCTCGGCAAGCTGATCGCGGGCGAGATCGGAGCAATGGCGGCCTAAGCCGCCACCACCGTTTTTTACTTCGCCAGATGCGGGCCGATCAGCGCCAGATCGGCCTCGCTCAGCCTGTCGCTGGCGGTATTGCGCTGGTGCCAATAGGGATACATCAGCGGCGGTAGGCTGACGTCGTCCAGCCGCTTGCGTTCTTCGTCGGTCAGCTTCAATTCGGCGCTGGCAAGATTGTCCTTGAACTGCGCCTCGGTGCGGCCGCCGATGATGACCGAGGTCACGCCCTTTCGGCCGATGAGCCAGGCAAGCGCCACCTGAGCGGCGGAAACGCCGCGACCATCTGCGATCTCCACCAACCTGTCGACGATATTCCACAGACGGTTCTCATTGCGGATCGGCGGTTCCGTCCAGCCGGCGAACTGGCGCGTACCCTCCGGTGTCGCCTGATTGCGGCGATGCTTGCCCGAGAGCAGGCCGCCGGCGATCGGGCTCCAGACGAGAATGCCGAGGCCCTGGTCGATACTAACAGGCACCAGCTCGTTTTCCGCGTCGCGTGCTTCGAGCGTGTAATGGATCTGCTGGCTGACGAAGCGTTCGCGCTTGTCGCGCTCGCTGACGCCGAGCGCCTTCATGATGTGCCAGCCGGAAAAGTTCGAGCAGCCGATATAGCGGACCTTGCCCTGGCGAACCAAGGTGTCGAGCGCTTCCATCGTCTCTTCCAGCGGTGTCTGTCCGTCCCACTCATGCAGCTGGTAGAGATCGATCACATCGGTCTTCATGCGCTTCAGGCTCGCCTCGCAGGCCTGAATGAGGTGCTGGCGGGACGAGCCGGCATCGTTGACGCCCGGCCCCATCGGGAAGCGTGCCTTGGTGGCGATGAGCACGCCGTTCTTGCGCGGGCCGCCGATGATCTCACCGAGAATCTCCTCCGATGCGCCTTGCGAGTAGACGTCGGCCGTATCGAGCAGGTTGACGCCGGCGTCGATACACATGTCGACAAGCTTCTTGGCATCCTTGATGCCGAGATCGCCGACGGTTTTTGCCCAGCCGACGCCGCCGAAAGTCATGGTGCCCATTGTGATGGTGGAAACTTTGAGGCCGGAGCGGCCAAGCAGGCGATATTCCATAGATCTGTCCTCCTCGATCCCGTCTGAAATACGTACGTCAAGAAATAGCGCCGGATGCCGATCGTCAAGATTCAATCATCATACGAACGGCAATCTATTCAAATTCAACTGTCACAATCATGTTAAGCCCTGCGTCTAGACAACCTCCTACAACCTAGTCGAGGACGTTTTCATGAAGACCTTTGTTTCCGCCTTTGCCGGCCTGTTGGCCATTGCCCTTTTCTCCGGCAGCGCCAATGCCGCCGATCTCGTCCTCTATACCAGTCAGCCGAATGCCGATGCACAGGCGACTGTCGATGGCTTCATGGCCGCCAATCCCGGCATCAAGGTCGATTGGGTTCGTGACGGCACGCCGCAGATCATCGCCAAGCTGCAGGCCGAAATGCAGGCTGGCGCTCCGGTCGCCGATGTCCTGTTGATCGCCGATACGGTGACGCTGGAGCGCCTGAAGGAAGCCGGCAAGCTGCTTGCCTACAAGTCGCCAGAAGCCAAGAACTACGATGCCTCGCTCTATGACACCGACGGCTATTACTATTCCACCAAGCTGATCACGACCGGCATCGTCTACAACACCGCGGCCGCGATGAAGCCGGCAAGCTGGCAGGATCTGGTGAAGCCGGAAGCCAAGGGCCTCGTCGCCATGCCGAGCCCGCTTGCCTCGGGCGCCGCTCTCATTCACGCGCAGACGCTCGCCGGCGTCGGTAGCCTCGGCTGGGATTACTACAAGAACCTCGCCGACAATGGCGCGATCGCCTCGGGCGGCAATGGCGCGGTGCTCAAGTCGGTTGCTTCCGGCGAGAAGGCCTATGGCATGATCGTCGATTACATGCCGATCCGCGAGAAGGCCAAGGGCGCTCCGCTGGAATTCGTCTTCCCGAAGGAAGGTGTTTCAGCCGTCACCGAACCGGTGGGCATTCTGGCGAGCACGCAGCATGCCGATGCCGCCAAGAAGTTCGTCGATTACGTCCTCTCGGAAAAGGGCCAGGAAGGCTTCCTGAAGCTCGGCTACATCCCGGCCCGCAATGGTACGCCGCTGCCGCAAGGCTTCCCGGCACGTGACAGCATCAAGGTTTTGCCGTTGAATGCCGCCGATGCTCTCAAGAACACGGATCAGGACCTGAAGACCTTCTCCACCTACTTCAAGTCGAAGTAATCCGACCCGGATCTGGAATGTACTCATATATGCGTAGGGGAAACAGCCAGCCGGCCTGGCTGTTTCCTTTTGTTGTTGCCGTCGTGCTGTTGCTCAGCGTCCTGCCGCTGGCGCGGCTGGCGCTTACCGGCATCGAGGCACTTCTCAAGGGCGGGACCTATGAGCTCGTCACCGATCCCGCGCTCTGGCGCTCGGTCTGGTACACGATCGAAACGGCCGTGCTCGGCACCATCATTTCCGTCGTCCTTGGCAGCCTCTTCGCATTCCTGCTGACATTGACAGATCTTTCGGGCAGGGGGCTCATCGGTTTCCTCTTCGTGCTACCGATGATGATCCCGCCGCAGGTCACGGCGCTTGCCTGGGTGCAGATGTCCGGGCCGTCGAGCCCTTTGCTGAAAGCGCTGCATATCGCGCCGCCGCTCGGCTCGCCGCAGCCGCTCTATTCCGTCAGCGGCATCACGCTGCTCTATGGCGTTCAGCATGCGCCGCTGGTCTATCTCGCTTTGCGCGCCGGCCTGATGGCGCTGCCACGCGATGGTGTGGAAGCGGCAAGGCTTTCCGGAGCCTCAGGCCTGCGCGTCTTCCGCGATACTATTCTGCCCTTGTCTCTGCCCGGTGTCATTGCCGGAGCCGCGATTGCTTTCGTCTCCTCGATCGGCAATTTCGGTATTCCTGCGATCCTCGGCATTCCTGCCTCGATCTACACGTTATCGACCCTGATCTTCACCAAGTTCTCCAATTTCGGGCCGAGGACATTCGGCGATATCGCCGTACTCTCGACGATGATCGCCGTCATCGCCGTTGCCGGTCTTGCCGTGCAGGGCAGGGCTCTGAAGGGGCGTGATTACCGTGTCATCGGTATTTCCGGTGCGACGGCTGCCTTTTCGCTTGGCCGCTGGCGCTATCTGGCCTTGCCCGTGCTCTGCGCCATTTTGTTCGTCATGCTCGTCGCACCCTTCCTGGCGCTGGTCGCAGGCGCGCTGGTGCCGGCCTATGGCGTGCCGCTCACCTTCAAGACGGCATCGCTCAATGCCTTCACGGAAATCCTGTTTCGGCAGAGCATAACGCGGACCGCCTTTTCCAATTCGTTGTTTCTGGCGGGAATGACAGCATTGGGTCTCCTCTTCGTGACAGTGCTCACGGCCTATGCGCTGACGCGGCGCAAGGACGCGCTCAGCCGCATCGTTGGCGGCATGATCGAGATCCCCTATGCGCTTCCGGGCATCATCATTGCCGTCTGCTTCATTCTGGTGTTTGCCGCACCCTTGCCGATCCTCAACGTCACGCTTTACGGAACGATCTGGATCATCCTGCTTGCCTATTTCTCCGCCTATTTCGCCGTCAGCCTGAAGCCGGTCATGAGCGCTTTCCTGCAGCTCGATCCGGCGCTGGAAGAGGCGGCGCGGCTTTCCGGAGCCGGCTTCTTCCGCCGGTTGATCGATATCATCGTGCCGCTGATCGCGCCGGCGGCGGGTGCCTCGGTGATCCTCGTCTTCCTCATTGCCTGCAACGAGCTGACCGTTTCGGCTCTGCTCTGGTCGGCCGGCACGCAGACGCTCGGCGTCGTCATTTACAATCTCGACGACGGCGGCAGCGCCGATCTTGCCTCGGCCATGTCGGTCATCGTCATCGCCATGGTCGTCATCATGATGGTGCTTCTGGAAATCATGGCCAAGCGCCTGCCGAAGGGAGTGGTGCCTTGGCGAAGCTGATCCTCAACCATATCAGCAAGGATTTTGGTACCGGTGGCCGGGCTGCCGTCAATGCCTTGTCGCTCGATGTTCGCGAGGGCGGTTTCCTGGCGCTGCTCGGCCCCTCCGGTTGCGGCAAGACGACCGTGCTTCGAATGATCGCCGGCTTCGAGCAGCCGACGGATGGCTCCATCCATCTCGGCGAACGGCTACTGGCGGATGCCGTAAACATGTTGCCGCCCGAGCGGCGCAACATGGCGATGGTGTTTCAATCCTATGCGCTCTGGCCGCATATGAACGTATCAGACAATGTCGGTTATCCACTCAAGGTGCGCGGCATCTCCGGCGAGCGTTATCGCGAGAAGGTGCGCGAGGCCTTGGCGACGGTGCGGCTTGACGATTATGCCGAGCGCCGGCCAGCCGAACTCTCCGGCGGCCAGCGCCAGCGCGTGGCGCTTGCTCGCTGCTTGGTGACATCGCCCGATGTCGTGCTGCTCGACGAACCGCTCGCCAATCTCGACCGTCACCTGAAGAAGGAGATGGAGGAGACTTTTCGCGAGTTTCATCAGCGCTCCGGTGCCACCATGGTCTATGTCACGCACGACCAGAGCGAAGCGATGGCGCTTGCGACCGATGTTGCCGTCATGTCCAAAGGGCGGCTCCTGCAGGTGGCGCAGCCGGCGGAGATCTATGCACGCCCTGAAGGGAAAATGGTCGGCAGTCTGGTCGGGCAGGGCGCCATCCTGTCGATGGCTTTTCCCGACGGCGGTCCGCGCCGTATCGATTGGCCGTTCTTCCGGGGCTTATGGGAGAATCGGGCAGGCGGCTCGGCGGGCGCGGATGTTCTCGTGCGGCCGGAGGACGTGGTTGTCGACGGCGAGGGCATTTCATGCCGTGTCGATTCCGTTCTCTATGAGGGCGAGCGCTATGCGCTGAGGCTGTCTATGTCGGATGGACAGGTGTTGCGCGCCTATAGCCGCGAGGCTGTTGCCGTGGGCGATGATTATCGGGTCGCGGTCCGCTCGGCCTGGCGGCTTTGATCGGGCAGGGGACAAGATGGTTGTTCCCCGCCTTCTCCTATGCTTGATTTGCTCGAGGTTACGGATGGGAGTCGCGCATGTCCGATCATAGCTTTCCTATTTTCGATCTCGGCGCCTTCGAGGCGGCTGGTCATGAGGAGAAAAAGCGGCTCGGTGCGGAGGTGGATCGGATATGCCGCTCGACCGGCTTTCTGGCAATTTCCAACCATGGCGTTGCAGACGCCGTCATCGCCGAGGTCTGGAAGAAAACGCAAGCATTCTTCGATCTGCCACCCGAGGTGAAGCAGCGGGCGAAAACGCTCTATCCCGGTTATCCCTACGGCTATCTCGGGCCGGGCACCGAAGCGCTGGCAAAATCGCGCAATGTCGACACGCCGCCGGATTTGAAGGAAAGCTTCAATGGCGGCCCGCTTTCCGTTCCCGCTGATATGAGCGATCCGGAGGCGCTCGGCTTCTGCTATGCCGCCACCATTTGGCCGGAAGAACCTGATGGATTTGTGGAGGCATGGAAGGCTTACTACGGAGCTATGGAAGATTTGGCGGCGCGCATCATGCGCGTGTTCGCAACGGCGCTCGGCCTCGACGAACACTTCTTCGATCCTCACGTCGATGCACCGATCAGTGCGCTGAGGGCGCTGAATTATCCCGAGCAGCATGTACCGCCGCAGCCGGGCCAGCTTCGCGCCGGTGCGCATACCGATTACGGCAGCCTGACGATCCTTCTGCCGCAATCCGGCTCGAAAGGGCTCGAGATCATCGCTCCTGATGGCAACTGGACGCCGGTGCCCCCGGTGGAGGGGGCTTTCGTTATCAACATCGGCGACCTGATGGCGCTCTGGACCAACGATCGCTGGGTCTCGACCGTGCATCGCGTCGTCAATCCGCCGCCGGAGGAGGGCGGCATGCAGCGGCGGCAATCCCTGGCCTTCTTCCATCAGCCGAACTGGTTTGCCGAGATCGCCTGCCTGCCGTCGTGCCTGAAGGAAGGCGAGGAGCCGAAATATGCGTCTGTTCTCTCCGGCCCGTATCTGATGGGCAAATTCAAATCGACCGTGACCGCGAAGGCCGGGTGATATCGGTTTAGTGAACCGGCTCGCCTGCTTCTTCATAAATTGGAATGCTTCATGTCCCTGCGCCTTGCGACATTCAATGTCGAAAACCTTCTGACCCGTTTTGATTACACCGGTTTTCGCAACCAGTTGCGCCAGGATCGCGTGCTGCAGCTCTTCGATGTCCGCAATGAAGAGATCTATCAGCAGCTGGAAGCGGCGCGTGTGATCGCTGCGACCGACGACACCAGGCAGATGACGGCGCTGGCGATCGCAGACGCCGATGCCGACATCATCTGCCTGCAGGAGGTCGACAACATGGCCGCGCTGCAGGCCTTCGAATACGGGTACCTCTACCGCATGGTCGGCAACGGCTATCGCCAGAAATTCCTGATCGAAGGCAATGACAGCCGCGGCATCGATGTCGCCGTCATGATGCGTGAGGAAACGCGCGACGGCCAGCCGATCGTGCTCAACGACATCAAGAGTCACGCCATGGTGACATATGGCGATTTCGGTCTTTTCAACGACGAACTGGCGGAACTCGAGATTCATCCGGAAGACAAGATCTTCAAGCGTGACTGCCTGGAGCTGCATCTCCATATCGGCGGGGTGCCGTTTTCGCTCTATGTCGTGCATCTCAAATCGATGGGGCCGGCGCGTGAAGGCGTGGATGGGCGTCATGCGACCATGCCGATCCGCCGCGCCGAGACCTTGGCGGTTCGCCGCATCATCGAGAACCGGTTCGGCGCCGGTCATACGGCAACGAAGAATTTCGCCATCTGCGGCGACATGAACGACTATCAGGAATGGATCGATGTCATCGGCACGCGCCGCACGGGCTATCGTTTCGAGGCGCGGAACGAAGAGAAGGGCAGCGCGCTCGATGTCTTCAGCCATGACGGCTTTGCCGAAAATATCATGCAGCGGCGCGACGAACTCGATCGCTGGACGCTCTATCACGCGCGCGGGCCGCAGGAGCAGCGGCTGTGCCAGCTCGACTACATCTGGCTGTCGCCCGCTCTGGCGCGCGCCAATGCAACTCGGGTCCCGGATGTCGTTCGTTCAGGCCAGCCTTTCCGCACCATATTTCCACCGGGGCAGGAGGTGGAACGCTATCCCCGCGTCGGCTGGGACAGGCCGAAAGCATCCGATCATTGCCCCATCGTCATGACATTGGATTTGATATGACCTTCTCAGAACAGAACGACATGGCCGGCTGGCCGCCGGAAAGCACCGTGTTTCCCATCTCCAGCATCGACCTTGCCGTGTTTCCCGGCGAACATCCGTTTCACCTGCGCGAGCAGGAGGCGGCGCGGGAAAATTGGGCAAGGGAAATTGCCGCCAACCCATCACTTTATGACGGTCGCATGATCTTTCAGCACAGGCTGTCGCTTGAAGGCGGTGCAGTGAAGGGGGAGGCCTATGTAACGTCCTTCTCGACATTTCTCTTGTGGCGAAAGCAGCGGCAGCCGGGAGCTTTTCACCTTTTTGCCTTTCCCGTTATCGTATCGTCGGACGGAGCGATCATCGCGATACGCATGGCCGCCCATACCGCAAATCCCGGTCAGGTCTATTGCGCCTCCGGATCGATGGATGAGAACGATATCGTCGACGGGCACGCCGATGTCGAAGGCAATATGCGGCGTGAGCTGTTGGAGGAGACCGGCCTCGATCTACGTGATGCCGCTGCGGTATCCGGATATTACGCAATGCATATAAGGCGTTCGATCACGCTTCTCCGCGTTTTCCGTTTTCCGTGGACAGCCGAGGAGATACTTCGGCGGATCGAGGCGCATATGCTCGTTTCCGAAGAGGACGAGGTCGATGGCGTGGTTGCTATTCGATCGGCCGACCCAACGGCGCATCCCTATAATATTGCAATGCGTCCTATTCTCGCCTGGTTCTTCGGCAGCGACAAATAGCTTGGGCTTGCGCTAGGGTCGCTTGCCGGTATGAATAAGCGAATCTGGAAATACGGATGGAGGCCGGATTGACGCGCAGCTATAGTGTCTATGATGTGTTCACCGACAGCAAGCTGGCGGGCAATCCGCTCGGAATCATCTTCGAAGCCGAGGGCCTGAGCGACGAGGCGATGCAGTCGATCGCCAGGGAGCTGAACCTCTCCGAGACGGTATTCGTGCTGCCGCCGCAAAATCCGGCCCATACGGCAAGCTTGCGCATATTCACGCCTGCCCGCGAGCTGCCTTTTGCCGGGCACCCGACCGTCGGCACGGCGATCGCTCTGGCGGAGAAAGCCCATGCCAGCCATGGCGGAGATCTCGATCTTGTTTCCGTTCTCGATGAACGCCTTGGGCCGGTGCGCTGCGCCATCAAGCTGCGGCAGAACAAGGCGAGCTTTGCCGAGTTCGACCTGCCGAAGAAATCGCAGCAGATCCTGTTGCCGCTCGACAAGGCCGACATCGCCAACGCGCTCAGCCTGAACATCACCGAGATTGGTTTCGAGAACCATGTTCCTTCCATCTGGAGCGCCGGAGTGCCGTTTCTTCTGGTGCCGGTGCACGATGTCGGTGCGGCCGAGCGGATGGAATTCGATTCGCAGCTCTGGGAGAAGACGGTCCCCTTCGTCGATGGCGCGCTGGCCTCGGCCTTCATCTATTGCCGTGGCGGGGTCAACCATGCGGCGAAGTTTCACGCGCGCGTCTTTCCGGTCGGCATGGGGATCGTGGAGGACCCGGCAACGGGTTCGGCGGTCGCGGCGATGTCCGGCGCCATCAATCAGTTCGATGCGCTGCCGGATGGGCATCATCCCTTCATCGTCGAGCAGGGCATCGAGATGGGGCGGCCGTCTCTGATTCACCTCCATGTCGATGTCGACGGCGGCCTGATCACCAATGCCCGCATCGGCGGCCAGGCTGTGCGCATTGCATCCGGAATCCTTGAGCTTTGATTTTACGGGGTTTTTCGCGGCTTCTGAAATTTTTTTGACAAATAATCAAAGAAAATTCGTCTGGCCGCTGGACAATCAAACCGATCCTATTTATATGCCCGGTCACGCCGCCAGCAAGCGGTACGGGTGATTAGCTCAGTTGGTAGAGCAGCTGACTCTTAATCAGCGGGTCGTAGGTTCGAGCCCTACATCACCCACCATCTTTTCAGGCACTTAGCCAAGATTTACACTGATTGACGACGATGATTTGGAAGTCGTTTCCAATTCATTTTCCGGTTTCACATTTCAAACGCGACCGGCTCGATCTTGCTTCAACGCTTGTCCATCAGTTCCGTTGCGCCCTCCGCCCAAACATGGCGCAAAACTTCAAACGATGCGCGGTTGCTGTTGCCATTGTGACCGATCAGTCTTTGTCTGACGGGAATTGTCGGATCAGTTCGAAAGCTTGCCGAGCAGAAGGCCGGTCAAGACGCCCAGAAGCGCCGTTGCGATCAGGATGGAGCTCGTGGCTGTCGGATTTTCCCTTGCAGCCTGCACCACGTTCCGGCCTTCGGACCGAGCTTGGTCCGCAATGCTTGCAGCCTTCGCTTTCGATGAATAAAGGGTCTCGTCCGCACGATCGGTGGCGGTATCGATCTTGGTTTTCAGGACGGTCGAGAGCTTACTGATCTGTCTGCGGAGCTCATCGATCTGCGCGTTGATATCCTTGTCCAGCGAGACGTCGGCCATGGTGTTCTCCTGAATAGCGTAAGCCTTTAGGAACGGCCGTAGCTCGCTTTGGTTCCCCGTCGCGATGGATTGATCCTAACTTCAAGCGCTGCCCCGAGGCGAAATTCCTGGTCCAGCAATCGGAGCAGGTCTTGCCAAGGGTTCAGCGGAGATGCAGCAGGAACATGATTGGCGCTGCTATGGACATGGTGAAGAGGAATAGCGAAAGCCCGTATTTCAGCCTTCTCATCCGGCGTGTCTTGATGCCGCTCCAGTCATAGCCCATGAGTATATCCCCTCCGATCGATGGTTTATCGATGTAAGGAAATATCCTAAGAATTGTTTGCGCGAAGCTTGTGGAATAATTCTCTCACTTTAACGGGCGAAGAGCGTCGAATTATACAATCCAGTGCTGCAATATCTACTGTCGGCTTTGTGAGTACAGTGACACATCCTTATTCCCGGTTTGAAAGAACTTTGCATGCAGGCAGCCGCATCGGAAATACCGGCCGAGGCAGCTCGTCATTTGTGTCGATTATTTGCGCCCCGCAGCGGGCTCTGGGCATGGCAGCTGAAATGCATCTGACTCTGCCGGGCGCTGCCCGGCCGCGACGGCTATCGCTTTCTACAGCCCAAATTCAATGCTTTTTATGCCCGCCTTCCATGACGCTGAACACAAAGATGACTGCCAGAATCAGCACCAGCGTATAGTCGAAGGCAGTGAGCAGACGAAGCAGTTCCATGATGTTTCTCCTCCCACAGAGAACACGAGCCAGAACAACCGCTAGTATGTTCTTTCAACCGGCGCATGCCAAGCTTTTTACATCCTGCGACGCAAAAACAATGTTGTGCGCGGCACAAATAACCATTTGTTTGCAAAGGAATATCAGCATTGCATTGACTGCCTTTGGTTGTCTGAAGAGCTGGCACCCGCCGCAATCGTATTGTCAACAAATTTTGTAGAGTATACCATTATCTTCAATGAGATTGCGATTGATCGACACGCAAAAGACTCGCGGCAGATCGATCTTGAGGGAGTTGGCTATTGACCATTGGCTCTGATCGCCAGGCGCGTGAACTGCCTGTTATCGTCATCGTCGGCGGCGGCGTTTCCGGAACGGGGGTTGCCTTCCATCTGCTGCAGCAGCGGTCGTTGCAACCTGGCCAACTCTTCATCTTCGAGCCACGGGAACGTCTCGGGGCAGGGCTTGCCTACGATACGCAAGATCCCGCTCACCGTATCAATGTGCCGGCGGCAAAGATGAGCCTGCTGCCCGATGACATCGAGCATTTTCAACGCTGGCTGCAGCAAAGGGATGCGCTTGCCGACGATGAGGCGGCGGTGGCCGCCAGTGGCAATCTTTTTCCCAGGCGCTCCGTTTTCGGCAATTATATCAATAGCATGATCCATCCTTTCGTCGAGGATGGGCGCGTTGTCCATGTCAGGCAAAGCGTGGAGCGCATCGAGAGGGCAGATGGCCGCTGGGCGGTTACCGGCGCGGCCGGTCAGCGCGTGGATGCGGATATTCTCGTCATCGCCACCAGCCATCCTTCGCCCCTTCCGCCGCAGGTGCTGCAGGATGCGCTTGCCGGTCATCCGCGCTTCGTTCCGGATCCGACGCGGCCGAATGCGCTTGCGGCTATCCGGGCCGAGGATCGTGTGCTGGTTGTCGGCAACGGCTTGACCTCGGCCGACGTCATTGCCTCACTCGAACTCAGGGGGCACATGGGACCGGTCACCGCCATATCGCGACGCGGTCTGCGCTCACGCGGCCATGCGGCGGTGAAGCAGGAACCATTCGGCGATTTCGCCAGTGAGCCTTCGAAGACGGCGCTTGATCTCCTGCGCCGCCTACGGGCCGCGATCCGCGAAGCGCAGAGCGAAGGACACAGCTGGCATGCCGTCATCGACCAGGTAAGGGCGCAGGGCCGGTATGTGTGGCAGGCGCTCCCGATCGAGGAGCGGCGCCGTCTCGTCAGGCATTTGAGGCCGTTCTGGGATGTGCATCGTTTTCGGGTCGCGCCGCAGGTGGAGACAGTCAGCGATCGGGCGATCGAAAGCGGCAGGCTCGAGGTTCTGGCAGCTTCGGTCGCAGGTGTCGTCGTAGCCAACGGCTTCATTGACTGCAGATTGCAGCTCAGCCGGTCCGAGCGATATATGGACAGACAATTCGATGCGGTCGTCGTCACCACCGGCCCCGGACATCGCGGCATTCTGCAATCGCAAGGCTGGATCGAAGAACTATCGGAAGCCGGCTATCTCGCAATGGATCCGGCCCGGCTGGGATTTGCCTGCGATACGCAATCGCGGGCACTTGCTGCCGATGGAACGGTAGCGCCGTCCCTGTTTATTTCCGGACCGCTTGCGCGTGGAACGTTCGGCGAACTCATGGGACTGCCCGAGGTAGTCGAGCATGCCGTTCTGGTCGCCGAACAGGTCGCCGGTGCGATCAGCGATCACGACCATGGGCAAAAGACGGCATATTTGGATAGTAGCGCCGCCTAAATCCAAGAAAAACCGCAAATTCGTTGCTTAGGCGATACAATTGCCTAAATTTACTCATATAAACTATACAATTTGTGAGTTACTATCTTGCTCGTCAGGAGGCGCGGGGTTACTTCCGCAATCCGTGGTGACAGGATGGACCGGTGAGTCTCCCTTGGGTGGCCAAGCCGGGTTTCAACAATCGACTTTGCAGTAAAGCGGACGGCGATGCTTACGAAAAAAGGAAAATACGGACTGAAGGCGTTGGTGGATCTTGCGCGCCTCGGTCCTGGGGAAACGGCATTCATCAACGATATCGCGTTGCGCAACAATATCCCGAAGAAGTTTCTCGATACCATCCTGCTCGAATTGCGCAATGCCGGCGTCTTGCGCTCCAAAAAGGGGCCGGGTGGCGGCTATTCGTTGTCGCGTCCGGCATCGGAAATCCGCATCGGTCATGTCATTCGCACCCTGGACGGCCCGCTGGCGCCGATCCGCTGCGCCAGCCGTACGGCCTACGAAGCCTGTGACGACTGTTCCGATCCCGAGCGCTGTCAGGTGCGGCGCTCCATGACGGAGGTGCGTGACGCCATTGCGGAGATTCTCGACAACATGTCGCTGGAACAGTTTGTTACCGGCGGCGCGGATATCGAGATACCGGAGCGTGAAGACCACCGCGCCTCGCAGATCGGCTGACCGTCCCTACATTTTTCAGACGAGCGAGTTTCTTGCCGGCTTTATGCCGTTGAGATGGTAATTGCCGACGATATTGTGCGTTTTGCGCGCGGGATCAGACAGTGTGTGAATGCGGGCGTTGCGCCAGTGGCGGTCGAGATTGAGCCCGATGCGCGCCGACGTCGCGCCGGCAAGATCGAACAGCGTATTGGATGCTTCCATAGCGATATCAGCGGTAATCGCCTGGGCCGCCGCAACGGAGAGCGCAGCATCGATGACGTGATCCTCGGTGAGGTTGATCTGGGCGGCATCGATCTTGCTGCCGGCACGCTCCACGATCGCTGTTGCGGCCTCGATCCGAATGGCAATCTCGCCGATTCTCGTCACCAGCAATGGATCGTCCACGGCCCGCTTGGAACTGTTATCCGCCGATAGGTGAGGATTGGCCCGCACGAACTCCATGGTCGTCGCAAGTGCGGATCGGGCGATGCCGAGATTGATGCCGGCATGGGTGAGTTGGCTCACGCAGTCGATCACAGTGGGCTCCGTCAGCTTCTCGTGCTGCGAGAGCAGGGCATCGGCGCTGAGATAAACATTATGCAATATGGTCGTGCCGTTTCCGGATGTTCTTTGACCAAAACCGTCCCAGTCGTCGATGATCTGAATGCCCTCGGTATTTCTCGGCAGGATGGCTGCCATCAGCCCGTTGCGCCGGTCCGGAATGAACAGTGCGACCCAGTCCGAGAACAGGATGCTGGCGGAAGGCAGGCTCCGGCCGTTGAGGCGAAAGCCGAGCCCTTCCGGTGACAGATGCAGGCCATCCTGATCCGCCCCGCCGGTCTCGGGTTGGGAAAAGACGCTGCCGAAGCGATCGCCTGCAATGGCTCGTTCGAAGTGGGATGCCCGTTGTTCCTCACTGCCGGCAATCCTGATCGCCTCCAGCACGTGAAAATGCGTCTGCAATATCTGCGCAATGGAAGGATCGGCCTCCGCCAATATGGCAATGACCTCCGCAAGAACGCAGTTCGAAATATCGATGCCGCCATGCTCCGAAGGCACTGAAATGCCGAGGAGGCCTGATATGGACAACGCCTCGATCTCGTCATAGGGCAGGATGCGGTTGATATCGCGGTCGCTTGCCTGCTGCGCGAAATCAGCCGCGAGTGATCGGGCAATATCGAGCGCTTCCTCTTCGCTTTGAACGCGATGCGCGGGCGGCCTGACGCGTTCGCGCAACTGCGAAACAGTCCCCATTCACCACTCCTCGGCCTGCGCCGGATCAGTCTTCCAGGCGCGATAAATCACCAGGATTCGCTTTTCCATCGAGGCGGCATACCACGGATCTTCCTCGGTTGTGCGCGCCACATCCTGGGACATGATAGGCGCCAAATGTAGAAATTGTAAGCGAGCGGTCGATATGCAGTTGCGCGGCAGCGAGCTTCGCAGCTTTCATCTTCCCGTCCGTCATTATCGAAAGCGATGCCACATGGGGCTTCAGGGCTATGAAATGCTATTCCTTTTCCGCCGATTGACCTGGTGGTCATCCACAAGGAGACAGCCAATCCCGCGGCGTTTTCGCGTCGCAACATCGCCAGGCTGATCCTGTCAGGACAAGAAAGCACTTGCTAGCGGCGCATTTTCGCGCTTTCATATACGACTAAATAAGTAGACAATGGCAATAATCCCGCCGCCTTGACGGCTTCCGAGAAGCAATAGGCGGCCGATTGCAGGCATCTGATCTCAGATCAGAGTTGGACCTGCCTGTCGCATCTCTCAGCGGACGAGATATCCAATTGAGAGGATGCGCCGAGTTTTGAGAACTGAAACGGCTTCCGTGCGTTTTGTCAGCCACTGTTTTTCGGCTGCCGAGCACCAGATATCGGAGTTTGAGTTTCTGAGCCCGTAAAGTGAGCAAGCCCCAGGAAAGGCATGATCGACCACCTCTCGCCCCAGGAGTTGATATGACGGTTCAGGGATTTTTTTCCGCCAGGACGAACGCGGCGGCACAGTCTTACGTGATGCCGCGCATTGCCGTTATCGGGCGCGGCTTTTCCGGCATGATGATGGCGATCGCCCTGATGAAGACAGTGCGTTTTCCGTTCCATCTGCAGCTTTTCGATCCCAATTCCCGCGTCAGCGGCGGTCAGGCGCTGGCCTCGGGCCATAGCAGCGAGATTCTCAACAGCCGCGTTCGCGATCTTTCGGTTTCGGCCGGCGATCCCGATGATTTCAATCAATGGCTTTGCAGCAATGCGCCGTTTCGCAGCGCCGTTCCTGCCGCCATACCCAGTTTTCTGCAGATCTTTGTGCCGAAGAGCATTTTTAGCGACTACGTCTATCAGCGTTTTTCCGAGGCCTTCTCATCCCGTCGCGATGTTACGGTACAGGTCAGCAGCGAGACGGTCTTCGGGCTTCGCCGCGTTCGCGGCGGCCGCTTCGTGGTGGAAAGCGATGGTGCCGTCAATGCGCCGTTCGACATGGTGGTAGTGGCGACCGGCTACGGCATCACCGATCAGGAATCGCAGGCCAGCGATCTCGTGAATACCCCGACGACAGTGCGGGCGCGGCGCTTGGTTTCACGCCCGCATACGATCCTGCTCGGCAGCGGCCTGCGCGTCGTCGACCGGCTGCTGCAGATGCGCGACAATGGCTATGCCGGGCAGATCACCATCGTTTCAAGGCGGGGCTTCCTGCCGCAAAGCCACACACGCAACAATGCCGATCCGGTCTTCCCTGCCGATAAGATGCCTGGCAATCTCAGCGAGATCGTTCGCTTTATCCGTCAGGCCTGCGAGGAGGCGGAGGCAAGCGGCCAAAGCTGGCAGGCTGTCATGAATGGCTTGCGCAAGCATGCGCGATCGCTCTGGCGGTCCTTGCCCGCCGGTCAGAAGCAACAGTTCAACCGTCATCTGCGGGCACTCTACGACAGTCATCGTAACCGACTGCCCGAAGCGCTGCACGTCCGCCTGAAGCAGGAGCTGGCCGAGGGGAATACCTTGCTGCAGCGAGGTCATTTCATCCGGCGGACGCCGACCGGGATGGTTTTGAGACCCGCGGGCCGATCGGAACCCGAGCAGCTCTACGCCGATGACGTCATCGACTGTCGATGCCAGGCGCCCGATCTGAATGCGCCGTTGCTGCGCAGCCTGATCGACGCCGGCCTTGCGGTACCCGACGAACTCGGCCTCGGTCTGGCCGTCGAGGCGAGTGGTGCGCTCGAGGTCAATGGCCGCACGACGGAAGGGCTTTTCGCCATCGGTCCCTTGGGGCTTGGCAGCCTCCCCGATATCGATCTGGTGCCGGAGATCGTCACCCAGGCCTATGCCGCAGCCGAAAACATGGCGGAACGTTTTCATCCGCAGTGCAAGGCCGGCTAACGTTTCTCTGCCTGGCTTAAGCAAGTCGGCTCGCCGATCCCGGCCTGTCGAAGGGGTGGCTTTTATCCTGATATCCTGGAGCAGACGGCCATGGACGCCCCATTGCCAAGGCATTTACCTGGCCTATTTGCGGACAGGCATGAGCAGTCCGACACGTTGTCTTCGTGATGAGGCGGGCAATATCCGGCTTCTGGCGCTATTCTGGATGGGATAAAGGCGTGGAATGCCTTTGTGTCGCCTTTCTTTGTCTTACAAGGCGTACGCGTAAAGACTATGAAATTCGCAATCACACTTCAGGAAGACTCGGTTCTCGATTTTCTTCGGCGATTCGGTCATCCGCTGCCTGCGAGTTACGTGCGACGAGGAGCTTTGCTTGCGCCCGCTGAAATGCCGTCTTTTTCTGCTGCCCCTTTTGCTATTGGGATTGGGAGCCGTTACTGCCACCCTTCCACAGGCTGGCGGCTATGCTTTTGCGCAGGATCAACAGCCGGCCCAGCAGCCGCAACAAACGGACCAGCAACAGCCCACACAGCTTGCAAACGGGTTGCTGGATGCGGCCGTTGCCGATCTCAACAAGGTAAAGAAGACATACGACACCCTCCAGGAGAGCGCAAAGCAATCGGGTAGCGATGACGAGACGCTGGTGGCGCTGTCAGGCCGTGTCGACGATCTCAATCGCTCCGTCACTGCAATTTCAGCGCGCCTGAAACCCCGCACCGCCGAGATCGATACGCGCCTGGCCCAGCTGGGCGCCGCTCCCAAAGAGGGCCAGCCGCCGGAAGCACCGATCGTCGCGCAGGAGCGCGACCGGCTCAATGCCGAGCGCGCGCAGATCAGTGCCGTGATCCTCGATGCCGATAATCTGACTGCAGAGACCAATCGACTTTCCATGCAGCTCATGGAGATGCGTCGAAGGCTGTTCGCAGAGACATTGTTCAAGCGAACGGAGATTTCCGGTGCCACATTCGACGACGCGGGTGCGGCTCTCGTCGATGAGGGCGTCAAGTTCAGCGGCGCCGTGGCGAGCTGGATCGGCTTCGTACTGAAAGCCAAGCTTGTTTCGTTCCTCACCGCCGTTTGTCTCTCGATCGGCGCGGCACTGCTATTCCTTGTCGGTGGCTACAGGCTGTTCCGCCGCTATTATGTGCAGGACGAGGCCATCGAGAATCCGCCCTATATCAGCCGGCTCTCCGTCGCCTTCTGGTCGACGCTGATCCGCACGCTGTCGCTGGCGGCATTTCTCGTCACGTCGTTCTTTTTCCTTTCGAATTTCAATGTGCTGCGGCCGGATATCGCGCCGATTCTGGCGGCGGTCTTCGGTTTCATCGGGCTTGTCTATTTCGTCGGCCGCCTGAGCAACGCCGTCTTTGCGCCGTTCCGGCCACACTGGCGCCTCGTCAAGCTGTCGAACAAGGGCGCGCATTCGCTGGCCTGGTGCCTGCAGGCAATGGCCGTGGTCAATGGTTTGGACTACGTCTTCGACCGCATCAGCGAATCCATGGGTTCGCCCGTCGTCGTCACAGTGGCAAAGAGCTTCCTGGCGGCGCTGTTGATCGGCCTCATTCTGATTGCCGCCTCGTTCGGCTCGCCGATGCTGGCCAAGAATGGCGATCCGGATGCGCCTGGGCGGCATTGGCCGCACGGCATGGCCATCATTCTCCGTGTTCTCGGCATATTGGTGATCTTCATCTCGTTCATCGGCTATGTCGGTCTCGCCCGCTTCATGGCAACGCAGATGATCGTGACGAGCGCCGTCATCGCGACCATGTATCTCGGCTTCCAGCTCGGCAAGGCCGTGTCGAAGCAGGGCGTCTTTGCCGAAACGATCATCGGCCGCTTTCTGGAAAACCGGCTGAAGCTTCGCGAAGTGGCGCTCGATCAGGCCGGCCTTGCTGCCGGGCTCGCGACCTATGCCGTCGCGCTGCTGACGGGCATTCCGCTGATTCTGCTGTTCTGGGGCTTCCATATCCAGGATCTGGAAGTCTTCGCCTATCGGCTGTTTACCGAGATCAAGATCGGCAACATGTCGATCTCGCTGCTCGGCATCTTCGTCGGTATTCTGCTGTTTGCCGGAGGCTATCTGGTCACGCGCTGGTTCCAGCGCTGGCTCGACAGCAATGTCATGGCGCGCGGGCAGGTGGATCTCGGCGTCCGCAACTCCGTGAGGACCGGTATCGGCTATCTCGGCATAGCCTTGGCGGCCATCTTTGCCATTTCCGCTGCCGGCATCGATTTGTCCAGCCTCGCGCTCGTCGCGAGTGCCCTTTCGGTCGGTATCGGTTTCGGCCTGCAGAATATCGTGTCGAACTTCGTGTCCGGCCTGATCCTTCTGGTCGAACGGCCTTTCAAGGTCGGTGACTGGATCGTGTCGGGTACTTCGGAAGGCATCGTCAAGCGCATCTCGGTGCGCGCGACGGAGATCGAGACCTTTCGAAAACAGTCGATCATCGTGCCGAATTCCGAACTCATCAACGCTTCCGTCGGCAACTGGACGCATCGCAACCGCCTCGGCCGTTCGGAAATTCCGGTATCCGTCAGCTACGATGCCGATCCGCGCAAGGTCATGGATATTCTGCTGGAACTGGTGCGCGCGATCCCGAAGGTTCTCAGAAATCCCGAACCGCACGTGGAGTTCCTGCGCTTCGGTCCGTCATCGCTCGATTTCGAGATGCGCTTCTACCTCTCGGATCTTTCCGACGGCATGGAGATCCGCAACAATCTGCGCATCGAAATCCTGAAGCGGTTCAAGGAAGAGGGGATTGCCATTCCCTATCCGCATCAGGAGCTGCAT
Organism: Rhizobium sp. BK289; assembly: GCF_014193575.1. Classification (NCBI taxonomy): domain Bacteria; kingdom Pseudomonadati; phylum Pseudomonadota; class Alphaproteobacteria; order Hyphomicrobiales; family Rhizobiaceae; genus Rhizobium; species Rhizobium sp. BK289. The sequence continues at coordinate 318,905 of NZ_JACHZO010000002.1, read as the reverse complement.
ATCGTACGCGATGGCAGGAGAGAGCGGCACGGTGATATTGCGGCCAGCGTATTGACGGATTCCGCCAATGGTCCGGAGGCCGATGCGGCGGAAGGTGCTGCTCCGTCCGAGGAGAATGCTTCCGAGGTTAAGGGTGCCGGCCGTCGCCGCGGCAGAACCGCAGCGGAATGAGCCGGGCAGCAGGTTCCGACCTGGTTTATACCGTATGTCGGTGGGCCGGGCCGGGGCTTGTAGCCGAGATCAGCGGCACGCGATGCTTCATGCTTGACGATTATCGACCGGTTCCAAGGGCCCGAACATTCGCGTGCGTCCGCGGCGGATGCCCGCCTTTCTTCATCTATCTTTCTTCATCTATGGGAAACCAGTCGGCTTAATGAATCCGCAAAAGCTTTGTACTAGAAAAGTACAGAGGGGATCATTTTCAATAACAGGTTTTCATTATGCCATTTCTGGGTGTTTCGGGGATGCAATATTCCGGCGCGTCTCTTGCCGGCTCGCGCATTCTTCTCGTCGAGGATTCCAATCTATTTACCGCGATGATCCGAGCCAGGCTCAAGGAGCTTCTGGACATCGATGTCGAGATTTGTCGGAACTTCGAGGAATTGCAGCTTGCCTATGACAAGTCGTCCGAGCCGATCAAGCTGGCGATCTCGAATATGAACCTGCCGGGAGCCGAGAAGGGCGAAGCCCTAGCTTATCTGGTCGATCTCAGCATTCCGACCATCGCTTTCACCGGCACCTTCCTGGAAGGTACGCGCGACGAGCTGATCGCCAGGGATGTCGTCGACTACATTCTCAAGGACAATGTGTTTGCGGTCGACATGCTGGCGGAGTCGATCTGCCGCTTTCTCACCAACCACCGCCATCATGTGCTGATCGTCGATGACAGTGCTACGGCGCGCGCTTTGCTGTCCAGCCGCCTGAAGCGTTATAACTTCCGTGTCAGCGTTGCCGAGAGCGGCGCCAAGGCCCTCGACATCCTGAAAGCCAATCCGGATATCGGCCTTATGGTCACGGACTATAACATGCCCGACATGGACGGCTTCGAGCTGACGCGGCGCATTCGCGCCACCACGGGCTCGCATCAGCTGCGCATCATCGGCGTTTCATCGTCCAGCAACCGACTGCTGTCGGCACGCTTCCTCAAGGCCGGTGGCAACGACTTTATCCTGCGGCCATTCATCGACGAGGAATTCTACTGCCGCGTGAATCAGAATCTCGATACGCTGCTGCAAATCCAGACTGCGCGTAAAGTCGAGGAAACCGCGTAGGCGCTGCAGCAACGGGCGCGTCGGCTGCAAAAAAATGTGAGGAAAAATCATTTTTGTATAAATCTCCGCAATCTATGGTTCCAATTTTTTCACGAATCCTGTTCAGGATGAAGTGAGGAACGGTTTGGCAGACCCTGCGATTGACAGAGATTCAGGCGCCTATGGCGTGGGAGGAATTGAAGGGAAATGGTACTGCATGTGGGATCTCCGGGCGATGGCAGCGGCCACCGCGACGGTCACCGGAAGATACTTCTGGTGGAGGATTCCCGTATGTTTTCCGCCGTGCTTTCACATCGGTTCGAGACCGAGCTCGGCCTGGCGGTCACGCATTGCCCATCGTTGAAAATATTGAATGAGGCGCTGATGAATGCCGGTGATGGCTTCACCATGGCTGTGATCGACCTCAATTTGCCCGACGCCCCCCATGGCGAAGCTTTGGATGTCGCGGTCGCCCACAATATTCCCACTATCGTTTTCACAGCCTCTTTCGATGTCGCGACACGCAACCGTATCATGGAGCGCAGCGTCGTCGATTACGTGCTCAAGGACGGCGAGTTTGCGCTCGACAATCTGGTCTCATCCGTCCGGCGCGCCATTGCCAATCGATCGACGCGCGTTCTGGTCGTGGATGATCTGCCGTCGGCCCGAAAGATGCTGACGGATTTGCTATATGCCCAACAATTCAAAGTCACCGAGGCCGGTACCGGTATCGAAGCCTTGGCGGCGCTCGAGGAGTTCGGCGATATCGAAGTCGTCGTCACCGACTACAACATGCCCGATATGAATGGGCACGAACTGACACGCCGCATCCGCCACCGTTTTGGTTCGGACCGGATGCGGATCATCGGCATTTCGTCGTCGAATGACCGATTGTTGTCCGCGACCTTCTTGAAGGCCGGTGCGAGCGACTTCATCTATCGCCCCTTCGTTCCAGAGGAACTGCAATGCCGTATAGCGTTGAACGTCGAGACTTTGGCGCAGCTGAAGCAATTGCGCGCCGCGGCGGCAAGCGATTATCTGACGGGTCTTTATAACAGGCGTTACTTCTACGACCACGGTCCACGTCTCGTAAATGAATGCCTGCGCCGGCAGCGTCCGAGTTCGGTCGCCATCCTCGATATCGATCATTTCAAGAATCTCAATGATACCTACGGTCACGAGATCGGCGATCAGGTGTTGAAGGCCGTTGCCGGCAGGCTTGGTGCGCTTTTTGAAGGCAGCGACAACCTGCTCTCCCGTCTCGGCGGCGAGGAGTTCGCCATTCTCTTTACCGAAATGAACTCACGCGCGGCGACCGCGCTTTGCGACGAGGTCCGCCTCAGTCTTGCGGATCTGAAGGTCCATGCCGATGACGAGGAATTGTCGGTGACCGTTTCCATCGGTGTTGCCGAGATCGCCGGATACGAAGCCTTCGACAACTATCTCAACGCCGCCGACCAGTTTCTCTACATGGCGAAACACAACGGTCGCAATCAGGTCTATTCCGACTTCAAGATGGCTCAGGAGGCGGCGCAATAGGCTGCGCCGCCATAGTTTGATTGCTCGGGCCTTTTAGACGACGATCCCCGTGCGGTTCGTCGACATGGTCAGCTTGCGCTCGGCGCGCTCCTGCTGGGGCGAGCGGTTATAGAGTTCGCGATAACACTTGGAGAAGTGCGAGGCGGAGACGAAGCCGCAGGCGACAGCGACCTCCACGACCGGCATGGAGGATTGCACGAGCAGATGCCGGGCGCGATCCAGGCGAATTTCAAGATAGTAACGGGCTGGAGAGCGGCCCATTTCCTGGCGGAACAGGCGCTCGATCTGGCGGCGCGACAGGCCGGCATCGTCGGCGATTTCCAGAAGCGACAGCGGCTCGGCGAGATTGCTTTCCATCAGCTCGATGATCGACAGCACCTTCGAATTCTGCACGCCGAGACGCGCGCGCAGCGGCAGGCGCTGGCGATCGTGCGGGCTGCGCACGCGATCGGTCAGCTGCTGTTCGCAGACGCGATTGACAAGGTTTTCGCCGAAGTCCTGACCGATCAGGTTCAGCATCATATCGAGCGAGGCGGTGCCGCCAGCGCAGGTATAGAGATTGCTGTCGACCTCGTAGAGATCGGCATAGACTTCCGCCTGCGGAAAAGTTTCCGAAAAGCCTGGCAGGTTCTCCCAGTGGATCGCACAGCGCTTGCCGTTCAACAGACCCGCCTGGGCAAGCACATGCGCGCCCGTACAGAGGCTGCCGACGGCGACGCCGCGATTGTACGTCTCGCGCAGCCAGGCGTTGACGGACTTGTTGTGGAACTCTTCGACATAGATGCCGGAACAGACCAGTACCATGTTCGGGCGGTTCTCGCCGCCGAGATAGCGGCGCTCGTCCGTGAGGGAGGAATTGACCTCCAATCCGATGCCGCTGGAGGAATAGACTTTCTGACCATCCGTCGAGGCAAGTCGCCATGTGTAGGCGGGATAGCCCAGCATGCGATTGGCAATCCGCAGCGTCTCGATCGCGGCGGAAAACGGCAGCATGGTGAAATGCGGGACGAGGAAGAAAACCAGGGAACGCGTCTTGATCGGGGTCTTGCTCATGTCGTGAAAATCCATGCTCCAGGGCCGTTACGTATTCCTTGCGTCAAATACGTCGGTCCGATGGTCTATAAGCGACATTGGCATGGATAATCGCGGCCGCAAAGGGATATTTGCGTCTACCATGAAAAATAGGGGGCTACAGGAGGGAAGCGAAGCGGAGCCGAGCGATATGCTCAAGCGGCAAAATATATTTGCGGGTAATTCTCAAGATTAAAGCGCGGTTCGCATCTGGATGCGCAAATGTTCAAAAGGCGACGCTCGTTCGGGTTGAGCGTCGCCTTCAGTCGTTATGCTCTTTGATTCTCATCGGGTGGCTTTCGGCTTCTTGACTTCGTTTGCGGCCGGCCAACCCAAGTCCTTGCGCATATCATCGGACAGAGATTCCAGCTCACGAAGGGAGCGCCACTGCTGCCAGCGATTTGCAAGACGGGAAAAGAAGGGCATGTAACTTCCGCTTGACGGAAATGGGTTCCGCGTGCCGGTGTGTCTATAACTGATGGTCGTCATTTTCAGGGTCCTTTCAGTGTCAACCGCTCAAAATGTCACGGGTTTAATATGGGCTCGGCAGATCCATCAATCAAACGAATAGATCTTATAGCTGCCATTAGTATTCTTGAACGAACGCAGCCTGCCGGGTTTTCGCTCCAGCGCTGATAATGTGCGATCCGGCGGAAGGCCGCGTGCATTGACATCATCGATCAGATGAGCGGGGAACCTGGTGGCAATCTCGTCTAGCGTATGCTGTGCCATGCGCTGTATTTTGCGAAGGCGTAACAGAGAGAACAGCCGTGAGGCTTCGTTTGATACCGTGCCAGCCATGATTTTACTCCTTTGGGCTGTCTGCGACGAATTTCCATTAGGTCTAATATGGTGCTTCGTTGACATTCAGACAAATGAAATGATATGGTGCTTAGGATCAGAAAAATTGAAAGGTAATCGATATGACCGTACCGTTCCGCCGGCCCATACCGTTGCTTGACAATGAAGTTCTGCGTACCTTTGTCGCGATCGCCGAAACGGGTAATTTTTCGACTGCCGCCGATGCTGTCTTTCGCACGCCGTCGGCCGTTTCCATGCAGATCAAGAAACTGGAAGAGCAACTCGGCGTGACGCTGTTCCTGCGCGATGCGCGCTCGGTCAGCCTGACGCAGCACGGCGAGATGCTGCTTTCTTATGCGCGCAATATTCTGGCGCTCTCCAACGAGGCTGTCTCGCGCTTCATCATGCCTGAACTCAGTGGTGTGGTACGGCTTGGCGCTCCCGACGATATCGGCGAGCGCCTGCTGCCGACGATTCTCAGGAGTTTTTCAGAGAGCTATCCGGGCATCATGGTGGATGTCGTCGTCGATATGAGCATCCAGCTCAAGAAGCGGATCGAGGAGCAGCGGCTGGATCTCGCGCTGATCAATTGCGCGACGCGGCCTTTCCCGACCGAGGGTGAGGTGATCTATACGGAGCGTCTCGTCTGGGCCGGCGCCAAGTGCGGCACGGCCTATCGCCGCGATCCACTGCCGATTTCCATCTGGGAGGAAGGCTGCATCTGGCGATCGGAGGCGATGGCACAGCTGGAACGGCAGAAGCGGCCCTATCGCGTCTCCTATCTCAGCGCCCATACGATGGCGCAACGCGCCGCCGTGGTTTCCGATCTCGCCATCGCGCCGTTTCCACGGTCCTACGTCACGGAAGATATGGAGATCCTTGGGCCGAACGAGGGATTGCCGGAGCTGACACCTTTCGATATTCGCCTGCTGACGGCATCGCAGATGACCGGGCCGATGAAGGCGGTGGCAGACAGCATCCGCCAAGCCTTCGTCGAGATCGGGCGCAAAATGGCCGCGTGATACGCGGCCAGCCATTTCCTATTCGCGGCTGCGGCGACGCCTGCGGCCGCCGCCTTCTCCGCCATCGTCGGAGATTTGCTTGCGCTCGGGCAGGGTGACGACCTTCGAAAGTTCCGGGAAGCTGTCTACCTTGTTCGGCAAAGCCATGGCGTAGACGAAATGTTCCTGAAACTTTGATTCAAGCGCCGTCTCTATCTTCTCGATTTTCCTGACGGTTTCTTCGATCTCGCGACGATGGCCGCGATTGAGCAGTGCCATGCGCGCGCCAGTGCCGGCGGCATTGCCGACGGCCTTGACCTTGTCGAGTTCACAGTCGGGAATGAGCCCAAGCACCATCGCATATTTCGGATCGATGAAAGTGCCGAAGGCGCCGGCAAGGCCGATGCGGTCGACGTGATCGATGCCCTGCTTATCCATCAACAGCTTGACGCCGGCATAAAGCGCGGCTTTGGCAAGCTGAATGGCGCGGATATCGTTCTGCGTAACCGTGATGCGCGGTTCGCCATCGCGCAACAGGTAGGAGTAGGTGCGGCCATTCTGCAGGATGCGCGGCGAACGCGCCGCCATAGTGCCATCGACCACGCCATCTTTCGAGATGATGCCGGTGAGGAACATTTCGGCGACGACCTCGATGATCGCCGAGCCGCAGATGCCGGTCACGCCGACCTTGGCGGCCGCTTCCTCGAAGCCTGGCTCGTCCGCCCACGGTTCGATGCCGATGACACGGTAGCGAGGCTCCAGTGTGACGGGATCGATGCGCACGCGTTCGATCGCTCCTGGGGCAGCGCGCTGACCGCTGGAAATCTCTGCGCCTTCGAAGGCGGGTCCGGTCGGCGAAGAGGCGGCGACGACACGATGGCGGTTGCCGAGCACGATCTCGGCATTGGTGCCGATGTCGACCAGCAGCATCATCTCATCCTGGCGATGCGGCCCTTCGGCGAGTGTTGCGGCAGCCGCATCGGCGCCGACATGGCCGGCGATGCAGGGCAGCATGTAGATGCGCGTGCCGGCATTCATCGGCAGGCCGATGTCGGCCGATTTCAGATGTACTGCGCCGGATACGGCAAGCGCAAAGGGTGCGCCACCAAGTTCGGTCGGGTCGATGCCGAGGAACAGGTGGTGCATGATCGGGTTGCCGACGAAGACGGCGTTCAGAATATCCTGACGCGACACGCCGCCATCGGCGCAGACCTTGTCAATCAAGCCGTTCAAGGCTTCGCGAACGGCGTTGGTCATCGCCTCGCGGCCGTCCGGGTTCATCATCACATAGGAGACGCGGCTCATCAGATCCTCGCCGAAGCGGATCTGCGGGTTGGAGGCGCCAGCCGACGCGACGGTTCTGCCCGACAGCAGTGACGACAGATGCATGGCGATCGTCGTCGAACCGATATCGCAGGCAATGCCGTAAGCTTCGTTCTTCAGGCCGGGATAGAGCGCGATCAGGCGAGGGCGCTCGCTATCCTGATCACGATGAATGGCGGCGGTCACCTTCCATTCGCCCTTGCGCAGGATCGACTGCACCTGCGGGATAAGGTGGAAATCCACTTCGAGATTATCGTATTTCCAATCCGCCGCGATTGCCGCCTTCAGGCGATCCAGATCGCCAAGCGGCTTGTGCATATCGGGCTCCTCGACCTCGACGTAGCACATGTGCACGGCCGCATCGCGGGCAATGACGCGTTCGTCGGCTGCTTTTCGCACGACCTGCGCGTTGATGACGGTATCCTGCGGCACGTCGATGACCAGATCGCCCTGGATCAGCGCGGAGCAGGAGAGGCGGCGTCCTTCAGGCAGTTCGCGCACCTCGGCATAGCGCTTTTCCTTCGGCCCGATTGGCGAAAGATGGTCATTGGCCGAGACGATCTTGTGCTTGGCGAAATTGCCTTCCTGCACGGAGACCTGGCAGCGACCGCAGGTGGCCCGGCCGCCACAGACGCTTTCGACATAGACGCCGAGCTGACGGGCTGCCTCCAGTACGGGCGTTCCCACGGGGAAGTGGCCGCGCTTGCCGGATGGCATGAAAAGGACGAGAGGTTTGGCGCTGTCGCTGGCGTCGGCCACGGATCAGCCTTTCTATTTGCTAAGACGGCGCACGTTCGAGCGAACGCGCTTGCTATAGGGTTTTATCGCGGCGTGGGCGACCGCATCGGCGATGCTGCGCTGGCTTGTCTCGCCTGCGGCCGTCAGAGCCGCGAAACCCTGTTGCACCATTGCTGCGTTGACGGCAACGGCGCTTTCCGCTGCAGCCATCATCTTCTCCGAGATCATCCGGTTCATTTCGGCGGCGTTCACGCTGCCGGACAGCGCGTCCATCCACATCTGCTGCAGCCGTATGGCGATCACGACGGGCGCCTGCAGCCAAAGCGTGGCAAGATCGTTGGATAGGCCGCGACCGGATGCCATCTTATTCCCTCGCTGCTCCCGCACCGGCGCGCGCTGCCCGACCGCCACGGCGTCCGCCGCCGGCGGCAGGGGCTGCCGTGGCTGCGGCAGCTGCAACGCCGCCTTCGGCCGGCTTGTAGTCACGATAGGTCATGATCCAGTTGGTGCAATTGGCATCCGTGCCATTCAGCACGTTGGCGGCGCGCACGGCTTCCATTTCCTGCGGGCGGCAGGGATTCATGATGGCGGAGGTCATGCCCGCGCCGATGACCATCGGGATGAAGCCCGCATTGATGCCGTGGCGATGCGGCAGGCCGAAGGAGATGTTGGAAAGGCCGCAGGTCGTGTTGACCTTGAGTTCATTGCGCAGGCGGTACAGCAGCGCGAAAACCTGACGGCCTGCATCGCCCAACGCCCCGATCGGCATGACGAGCGGGTCGACGACGATGTCCTCAGGCTTGATGCCGTGATCCATGGCGCGCTCAACAATCTTCTTTGCAACCGCGAAACGGACGTCCGGGTCCATGGAAATACCGGTCTCATCGTTCGAGATGGCGACGACGGGCACATCGTATTTCTTGACCAGCGGCAGAATGGCTTCGAGCTTTTCCTCTTCGCCCGTGACCGAATTGACCAACGGCCGGCCCTTGGCAACCTTGAGGGCAGCCTCGATCGCCGCCGTGACCGAGCTGTCGATCGAAAGGGGGACGTCGACCAGACCCTGCACGATTTCAAGCGTCTGTACCAGTAGGCCCGGTTCGGTCTCGTTCGGGTTGACCGAGGTGACGCCCGCATTGACGTCGAGCATGGTCGCACCGGCGGCGACCTGTTCCAGCGCGTCCTTGATGACGGTGTCGAAATTGCCTTCGATCATCTCTGCAGCGAGCTTCTTGCGCCCCGTCGGGTTGATGCGCTCGCCGATCACGCAGAAGGGCTGGTCGAAGCCTATGATGATCTCGCGGGTGGCGGAGGCAACGATGGTACGCGTCATATCTGATCCTCTGGTCAGTTGGCCCGATAGCTGGTCTATCGTGCGGTGATCTGGGTTACAAGCCGGCCGGTTCCTCTCCTGGCCTGCTGCTATCGTCTCGAATTCAATGTGCCTGCGGCGGCGTATGATGTGCGGCGATCTCCGCCATTGCCTGCTGGTTTTCTTCTCTGCCTTCGCTGATCTGGTGCAGCCGCTCGGCGACGAGAGCATCGGTGCGGCTCGCCTCGCGTTTCCAAGGCTGGCGGCCCTTCAGAACGCCGGAATCATGCACCATTTCGGCGACATATTCTTCCTGGCGATAGGCCATGACGTGAATGCCGGAAACGCCCTCGATCTCCTTCACCTCGTTGATGATGTCGATGCAGAGCTGCTTGCCTTCCTTCTTCTGATCCTGTGCACCCTCGATGCGCTTGATGACCTCATCGGGAATATGGACGCCCGGTACGTTGGAGCGCATCCAGCGGGCGGTCTTTGCCGAGGCGAGCGGGCCGACGCCGACGAGAATGAAGCATTTTTCGTGGAGGCCGAGATCGCGCACCTTCTTCATGTATTCGCGGAACATCGGCACGTCGTAGCAATACTGGCTCTGGACGAACTGCGCCCCGGCCTCGATCTTCTTTGCCAGCCGATAGGGGCGGAAGTCGTAGGGCGGCGCGAAGGGATTGATGGCGGCGCCGAGAAAGACCTTCGGCGGCGACGTCAGCTTGCGGCCGGAAAGGAATTTGGCGTTGTCGCGCATAATGCGTACGGTTTCGAGCAGCGACATGCAATCGAGATCGAAGACCGGCTTGGCGCCGGGCTGGTCGCCGGCCTGCACGCCGTCACCGGTCAGGCACATGATATTCTGCACGCCCATGGCCGACGCACCCAGCACGTCGCCTTGGATGGCGATACGGTTCTTGTCGCGGCAGGCGATCTGCATGATGGGCGCATAGCCCATCCGCGTCAGCAGCGCGCAGATCCCGACCGACGACATATGACAGTTGGCACCGGAAGCATCGACGGCATTGATGCCATCTACCCAGCCATCAAAGATCGCAGCACGTTCGTAGACGTCTTCCGGATTGGCACTGTCGGGCGGGTTCAGTTCGGCGGTGACGGCAAACTCGCCGCGGCGAAGCACGCGTTCCAGCCGCCCGAGCGAGGAGTGGCCGGGCAGGGGATCGAGCGGCAGATGCGCACCAAGCGGATTTTCATCGATATGCGCCATCGCTCAGGCTTCCTTGCTTGCCGTTTCGCGGGATGCAGCGGCCTCAGCCGTGACGCGGAGCCACGAGGAGGTTTCGCGCAGCGACTGGTTCACGGGCTTCTGCACGTTGAGGATCGCGTCACCGTGGGTCATGTTCCTAGAACCGTTCCAGGCCTGCACCCAGACGCAAGGCATATCGGGCTCCACTTCGCAATTGCCATTGGCGCGAACGCCGCCGCACGGACCGTTGCGCAGCTGCTTGGGACAGTTCATCGGGCAGGACATGCCCGTCGACGACAGAGCGCACTGGCCGCACATGCGGCAATCGAACAGGAAGCCCTTCACATTGCGTTCGATGAAGGTGATCGGGCGCTCCACCCGGTCATAGCCGAGTGCCTTCCACAGCGGATGAAGCAGCAGGAAAGCGTCGGCGAAACGACGGTAGAACCATTCCAAGAAGCGCGAATGACGGACGGCCCAGAGTCGAACGGTATATTTGCGTCGGGCGCGGCGGTTGGGCGAGACGCCGGCTGGGGTATAGGCGCCGCTGGCCGCCTTTGCGCCCGCGGCGGCATTGCCGGGCTTCTGAACGGCATCAGCCATTGTCGCGGCCTCCGGATTTCACCAGTGCCACCAGCCGCTCGCGATCATAGGCGGCCTCGAATTCGCTCGCCGCCTTGTCCGCCTCGGCTTCGAGATCGTCGGAGACCGGCACGGGATCCGCCTTGCGCCATTCGGCCAGGTAGTCGTCGGTTTCGGCGGCGCCGGTGCGCATGGCGCACATGTCTATTGCTTCGGTAAAGCGTAGCGAAAGCTCACGTTTTGCCGTCTGCCTGCCCTTCTTGATAATCACCTGGGCCGGAATGTCCCGCCAGTAGACGACAATGCGATCTGCCATGCACAAATCTCCTCTTCACGCCAGAATGCACGCCGGCAGACCATTGGACTGCGCTCGCCACGACGCGGCACATGCCGAAAAGCGACGCCGCATGAAAAGCTTGTCCGCAAGCGTTCCTAACGGGCATTTTCCTTTGAAATTACCGGGTTCGAACTGTGATTGAATGTGCCTCACTCGTCCAGCATGTCGGTGGCGACAAAGCAGCAGCGGGCGAGAAACGACAGGGCGCCGCAATCAGACGACCGACAGTTCGCGGGCAAGGTCGCCGTAGCCGGTGAAGCGATATTCATAGTCAAGGCCGAGATAGGCGGCGGCTTCCTTCGCCTTCGCCTGCAAGGCGGGATCCTCTTCCTGCGAAAGGTAGACGACCTTGCGATAGTTGCCGAAATACATATCGCGCAGCTCGGGATGACGATCCAGACCCAGTGGGACGACGACGAAGGATTCGAACTGGCGGGCCAGAAAGTCGGTGAGGAAAAACGAGGTGATATCATCCTCACGCGCCGCGAAAGCTTCGTTGCCGGTAAAGAAGGAGTAACAGTGCGGGCCGGACAGGCGTTCTATCCCCTCGCGCTCGCAAATCCTGTCGATATCGCCGCCGGTGCCGCAATCTGCATAACCGATGAAGATCTTGTCGAACCCGCGCGAGCGGGCATCGACGATCGCCTGTTCCAGCGCCGGCGCGATCCTCTGCGGATAGGAATGGTAGATTGCGGGAAGACAGTGCAGGTCGATGTGGTCGAGGCTGTTTATTCTGACGATCGCCAGTATTTCGCGCGCGATTGCGCCGCACGCGATCACATGAACTTTTTGAGTTGCGGCGCGTTTATCGCGCGGAGGGTTTTTCTCCGAATCTTGCCGATCAACATCCATTCAAAGGGGCTCCTGATGATGACCGTATCGACAACAAGCAAAATCGCCGCTGCCTTCGCCGTGCTTATGGTGCTTGCTTCGTGCTCCAACACCATTCGTGGCATGGGCAGGGATACGGCAAACGCCGTCAATGCGACGGAAGACGCCGGTCATACCGTCAAGAAGGCTGCTCAGTAACTCATTTGGGATGTCCACGGGCCGGCGACAACCTTTTCGTCGCCGGCTCGGAGAAATAAAGCGATCAGGCGCCGGCAGCCAGGCTGTTGTGCTTGCGCTTCATGAATTCCTTGGCGGTTTCGACCGCCACGGCTGCGTCGCGGCAATAGGCGTCGGCACCGACGGCCTTGCCGAATTCCTCGTTCAGCGGTGCGCCGCCGACCAGCACGACATAGTCGTCGCGCAGGCCCTTTTCCTTCAGCGTATCAATCACGACCTTCATGTAGGGCATGGTGGTCGTCAGCAGCGCCGACATGCCGAGAATGTCAGGCTGTTCGCGTTCGATGGCGTCAAGATAGTTTTCGACCGGGTTGTTGATCCCCAGGTCGATGACGTCGAAACCGGCACCTTCCATCATCATGCCGACGAGGTTCTTGCCGATGTCGTGAATGTCGCCCTTGACGGTGCCGATCACCATCTTGCCGAGCTTGGGGGCGCCGGTCTGTGCCAGCAGCGGCCGCAGGATCGCCATGCCTGCCTTCATCGCATTGGCCGAAAGCAGCACTTCCGGAACGAAGAGAATGCCGTCGCGGAAATCGATGCCGACGATGCGCATGCCCTCGACCAGCGCCTGGGTCAGGACATCGTAAGGAGCCCAGCCGCGTTCGAGGAGGATATTGGTCGCTTCCTCGATTTCTTCCTTCAAACCGTCATACAGATCGTCATGCATCTGCTGCACGAGCTCTTCATCAGAAAGTTCCGAGAGAATGATTTCGTCGTCAGACATGCGCTCCATCCCATTTTCGTGCAGCATCAGAGACTTGTATAAAACACTGCCGCCATTACGGATAGACCGGAAGGCCGCCAAAACTCTTTTTGAATGCGACGTCGCACGGAACAATCGCGACGGACGAAGAACAGTTGATATTGTCAGCCGATGTCTGTCCTATGCTAATTGCTGGCGCATTAAGGAACGTCCGCTTGTCGGAATCAGGTAGCATGGAGCCTGATAGACGCATTCATGCGCAGGAGTGAGGAAACATCATGGACGATATGATTGAGCAACCGGCTGCAGGCAATGACGGCGGCGGACGGCGTTCGCGCAGCGAGGGCAGGGGTGCGGCAGCGCGGCGCGCTTCGCGCAGCGGCGGCGGGCCGGGTCCTTCGCTCCCCTATATCACCCGTAAGATCGGCGTCTATGAAGTGCTTGACGAAGAGGGCCTGCAGCTCATCGAACGCAATGCCGACAGGGTTCTGGAGGAAATCGGCATCGAGTTTCGCGATGATGCGGAAGCTCTGGCGCTCTGGAAGGACGCCGGTGCCGACGTACGCGGGCAGCGCGTGCATTTTCCGAAGGGACTTTGCCGCGAACTTCTGAAGACCGCGCCGAAGGAATTTACCTGGCATGCGCGCAACAGCGCCCGCAACGCTCATGTCGGCGGCAAGGCGACGATCTTCGCGCCCGTCTACGGCCCGCCCTTCGTGCGCGATCTCGAGGGCAACCGCCGCTATGCGACGATCGAAGATTTCCGCAATTTCGTGAAGCTCGCCTATATGGCGCCGTCGATGCATTCGTCCGGCGGCACGGTCTGCGAGCCGGTGGATATCCCGGTCAACAAGCGCCATCTCGATATGGTCTACAGCCATATCAAATATTCCGACAAGCCGTTCATGGGCTCGGTCACGGCACCGGAGCGTGCCGAAGACACCATCGCTATGGCAAAGATCGTGTTCGGCGACGATTTCGTCGAGAATAATTGCGTAACCCTGAACCTCATCAACGCCAATTCGCCGATGGTGTTCGACGAGACCATGCTTGGCGCCTTGAAGGTCTATGCGCGGCACAATCAGGCTTCGGTCGTTTCGCCCTTCATTCTCTCGGGCGCGATGAGCCCGGTGACGGTCGCGGGCACGCTGACGCAGATTCTGGCCGAAGTGCTGGCCGGAGCTTCCTTCACGCAGCTGATCCGCAAGGGCTCGCCGGTTCTGTTCGGCACCTTCGCCGCATCCATCTCGATGCAGTCGGGCGCGCCGACCTTCGGCACGCCGGAGCCGTCGCTTGTTTCTTACGGTGCAGCGCAGCTTGCCCGCCGTCTCGGCCTGCCGTTCCGTACCGGCGGTTCGCTCTGCGCGTCGAAGGTGCCGGATGCACAGGCCGCGCATGAATCCGCCAATACTTTGAACATGACGCTGCTGGCGGGCACGAATTTCGTGCTTCATGCGGCCGGCTGGCTCGAAGGGGGGCTCGTCTCCTCCTATGAGAAGTTCATGATCGACCAGGACCAGCTCGGCATGATGCAGAAGATGGCTGAAGGTATCGATCTCTCCGACAATGGCCAGGCACTGGATGCCATCCGCGAAGTCGGCCCGGGAAGCCATTATCTGGGCTGCGGCCACACGCAGGCGAATTTCCAGTCCGCCTTCTATCGCTCGCCGCTCGCCGACAACAACTCCTTCGAGCAGTGGGAGATTGAAGGCCAGAAGCGCATCGAGCAGCGCGCCAACGCACTTTGCCGCTCCTGGCTCGATCATTACGAAGCGCCGCCGCTCGATCCGGCCATCGACGAGGCTCTTCTGGCCTATATCCAGAAGCGCAAGGATTCCATGCCGGACGCCTTCACCTGAAGAGAGCCCGAGGCCGCCAGGGAGCAAGGCGGTGCCATACGCGTTGCCGACCTGATCCAGAAGGAAGTCTGGCGGCCGCACTATCAATATAAGGGGCCACGGTGAGCCGCGGCCCTGTCATACTCGAACAGCTCCGTGCGGCGCTCGGCGTCCACGGAGTTTTCGTTCGAGGCGTTGTGTCCTTCAATGAAGGCGAAGGACCGTTGCTGACCAATGGCACGCCCGTGCGCAGCGTCGCGCTGCTGGGCAATATCGGCGGCTCGATCTGGCCGGCATTTTCGGCTTGGCGAGATATGCCCGGCAACGGGACACGCATCGATCCTCTCGACGATTGGTCGAAAGAGATCATCCGTCCGGTCGCAAAGACATTGGGGGCCACGGCTTATTTTCCTTCGGATCCCCCGTGGCAGCCGTTCCAGCGCTGGGCGATGCAGGCCGAGGGATTGCAGCCGTCGCCGCTCGGCATATTGATCCATCCGGAATACGGCCTATGGCATGGATATCGTGGTGCCCTGGGATTTGCCGAGGATTTAAAGGCGGCTCGGACGACAGCGTCTTCTCCGCATCCATGCGCGTCATGCGTGGAGAAGCCTTGCCTCACCGCCTGTCCCGTCGAGGCCATTACCACGACCGGTTTCGATGTTCAGGCCTGTCGCTCGCATTTGCGCACGCAGGAGGGGCAGGCCGGCTGCATGGTCGGCGGCTGCCTCGCACGCAACATCTGCCCTGTCGGTGCAACCTATCGATATCCCGCCGAACAGCTTGCATTCCATATGGCGGCACTTCAGCTTTAGCCTCGCGGGTTCCTCGTTTCGCCGCATTGCGGTGCATTCCAGGGCCTGTGCTATTGGTGCGGAGCTATGCGCTTGATTCGTTTGATGCTCATCCTTGCCGTTCTTGCCTTCGCCGCCACCGCCTCGGCTGGCGAAGATTGCCGGAAGGTTGAGCATCTCGGCGACAGCTACACGGTTTGCACCTTCGATCCCGCCCGTTACGACATCCAGATTTTCCAAAATGATCACAACGGCAAGCCTTACGGCTCGTTCCGGGCACTGGAGATAGATCTGCGCCAGGATCGCGTCTATGTGCGCTTTGCCATGAATGGCGGCATGTATCTCGATGATCAATCTCCTGTTGGTCTCTTCATCGAAAACGGGCGCGAGGTAAAGGCGATCAACACCAATAGGGGCTGGGGCAATTTCCATCTCTTGCCGAACGGGGTTTTCTATGTCGATAGAGGCAAGGCCGGGATCGTGGAAAGCAAGACCTTCGCTGCTTCCGGTACAAAGCCGTTCTATGCGACTCAGTCCGGCCCGATGCTCGTCATCGACGGCAAGCTTCATCCGTCATTTCTGGCCGATAGCACCAGTCTCAAGACGAGAAACGGCGTCGGCGTCACCGCCGATGGGCTCGTCGTGTTTGCGATTTCCGACGGCCCGGTGCGCTTCCACGATTTTGCGACGCTGTTCCGCGATGATCTGCAATGTCCGAATGCGCTGTTTCTCGACGGCAGCATTTCCAGCATCGACATACCGGAATGGCAAAGGCGCGACAGCCTGTTTCCGCTCGGTCCGATCATTGCGGTAACACAAATGCTGCCAGGCTAGGGCAGCTTCCATACACAGGCAAGAATGCCTTCCCGAAGCTCTCCATCGGCTCTCGGCCTCGCAAGGTTTGAGCAAGGCCCATCGCGCAGTTTCCAAGCGAGGGGTTCCAGCGAGTCTTCGAGAAGGATCAACATGTACGCGCAAGCGGAGAAGCAGACTGTCGCATCGCATGGCGCGGAACACGCCCTGCCAGCCTTTCCTTTCGGTTGGGAGCATCACAAGGATCGGCACTGCATTTGGATCGTCAGCCCAGAGGGCTACGTGCACAGCCGCGCTTTCGAGGATGTTGCCCTTGGTCTCCACTACGCCTTTGCCGAACTCGGCGGCAGCGCGCCTCTGGTTACCGATCCGCGAGAGTGGAACGGACGGGTGCCGATCGTTTACGGCGCAAATTTGCTGCCGTCGGTCGCAGCGCAATGGCTGCCGCCCGAGAGCATCATCGTGAATATGGAGCAGGTCTCGGCTGAAAGCAGTTGGATCAATCATCGCTATCTCGGATTGCTCAAGAAATTCGCCGTGCTCGATTACAGCGAGCGCAATCGCCAGGGACTGGCCAGGTTCGGCGTTCCCGCTGAAATTCTCGATGTAGGATACAACAGGCACCTGACGCGTGTGCCGCAAGCGCCGGTGAAGGATATCGACGTTCTCTTTTACGGCTCGATCAACGAACGCCGCAAGAATGTGCTTGTGGCGCTGCAAGCAAGCGGGCTGAACCTCGTTCACCTGTTCGGTGTCTACGGCACCGAGCGCGACGCCTTCATCGGGCGCTCCAAAATCGTCCTCAACGTGCATCATTTCGACGCCGCGATCTTCGAGATTTGCCGCGTTTCCTTCCTGCTTGCCAATGGCGCCTGTGTCGTCAGCGAGGGCAATATCCATGACCCGGAAGTGGCCGCTTTTGCCAAGGGAATGGCGTTTTGCAACTATGATCGGCTTGTCGAAACCTGCATCGAACTCGTTCGCGACGACGAGAGACGGTCGGCAATCGGGGGCCGCGGCTTCGGCCTCATGTGCGAGCGCCAGCAGGCGGCCATCCTTTCCGCTTTGATGACGAGGGGCGGCTAGGTTTTTTTAGAGCATTTTGGCGGCGAACCGGGCGCCTGTGGCGGGTGAATCGGCAAACGACATGTGAAGGCGGACTGCGACTATGACTGGAAATGAAACGATCTACATCCTCTGCCCACCCAATCATATGACGGGCGGCCCGGAAGCCCTTCACCAGCTCTGCGCGAGGCTGACCAAAATCGGGCGCAACGCCAGAATGGTCTATACCAACGGTTCCGATCACTCGCTGATGCCGTCCCCTAAGGGGGAAACAGCGATGGTATTTCGGGAATACGAGAATGCCATCCATCCGCAATATCGGGCCTACGCGACCGAAAGCTCGGACTATATCATCGACAACGAAGACGCGATCGTGGTATTTCCGGAGATATGGCCGCATCTGATTCCGCTCTTCAAGAAGGCGGTTAAGGCCTTTTGGTGGTTGAGTTTCGATTACGGCATGGGACATCTGATGCCGTTGGGCGGCGTGCAGTTCCTTCTGGCGAACGACTGCAAGATGTTGTCGCAATCCGCTTATGCCACGGCACAGCTCAGTGTTTTGGGCTTCAGCGATGTCTTGCGGATCTCGGATTTTACGACACTGGCAAACAACGTGGCGCCACAGCCGCTTCAGCAGCGGCGCGATCTGGTTCTGTTCAACGACAAGGCCGAGGCTTTCGAGCGCCAACTGGCGATCATGTCTCCGCAATATGAATTCAAGATCCTGAGCAACATGTCGCCGACGGAAGTCCACCAAAACATGGCGCAGGCGAAGCTCTATGTCGACTTCGGTCCGCATGCCGGCAAGGATCGCATGCCGCGTGAAGCGGCGCTCCTCGGATGCTGCGTGATCACCGGTCGGAACGGTTCGGCCAACAATTTCGAGGATTTGCCCATTCCGGCCAAATACAAGTTCGGCAACCATCTCCAAAGAATGCACGAGATTTCAAGGGCGATCGGTGACGTGATCCAGAATTTCCCGGAGAGGTTCGAGGATTTCGGCGTCTACCGGCGCTCTATTGCCGTCGAAGAGACAAAGTTCGAACTGGAGGTCTTCAGTGTATTCGGGCAGGTCTGATCGAAAGTTGGCGGCAAGAAGGTTGGTCTTGCGATCATGATCAATTTCGCCGATGTTTGACTTGCTTGTGGTTGGCGCCGGCTTTTATGGCGCGACGATCGCGGAGCGGGTGGCCAACGAGCTTGCAGAAGAACGTGCTTCTGATCGATCGGCGAAGCCATATCGGCGGCAACGCCTATAGCGAGTTCGACAGAGACCGGTATCGAGGTTCACCGCTACGGCACGCATCTCTTTCATAAGCCGAACGAACTGGTCTGGGCCCATCTCAACAGCTTCACTGCATTCACCGGCTACAAGCATCGTGTCTATGATCGCGGTCGAACAGCCGTCAATCGTGCCCAGGACATCATCGATGCGAGGCAGCTTGCTCGACGGTGGGCGGCAGACATCCCGCTGCGCTTAATCTGCGCTTCTGCCAAGAAAATCGATGATGTCTCTTTGCTTTTCGTAAAATACTTCCTTGGGAAGGCGCATATATTCGTTGTCGTCATCGATCTCAGTGGTGATGGCGCCCATCTTTTTGTGAAAGCTGATGACCTTCCTGTTTTCCCGTCTCACGTCAAAATGGCTTTCGTCAAAGCCAAGGTGTTCAAAACCGATGCGGTAGACCAACAGGGCCGATTCAATCGCCGCATAGCGGGATTTATTGTGATCCAAGATCCAGCTTCCCCAACAGAAGGAGGGCCCGCGGAAATCATAGAGGCGCACGGTACCGCATGCGACTTTGTCCAATCGCTCGATAACAAAATAGAACTCCTCGCCTTGCTGCTCGCGTTGGACATATCGCTCGATCCATGCGCGCTGCGCTTCGGCGGAGGCGGGAGGCGGGGAGAGATGGGTATTGTAGAGAGGATCGATGCGCAGCGAATAAATGTAATCCGCATGCTCGCTCCGGGCGGGGACCAGCTGTATGGTCTTCAACTGCAGTTTATCGAACCAGTCAAAATTCGTCATTTGCGGCGCTACTCGGCGTTTGAGGCTTTTGTCGAAAGCAAGCATTCGGGGAATGCTGCCCGGGATCAGAGACCAGCCGGGACCGGTTCGGTCATGTTCAGCAGTTTCTGCCGGAAGACATCGGGCGCATGGAATTGCTGATAGAATTCTCTGTTGGACGCGCCCATGGCCTTGCCCGTCGTCCTGATTTTGTCGACGGCAGCCGGGACGTCGCCGAGGTGCGAGATGATTGCCGCCGAGCCGAGTTCGCCATCAACCCAGCGAAAAAGCGGAAGTTTCTCGGGCGGCTCCGCCCTGAGAATAGGCAGCCCGAGGGCAAGAGCTTCGACTCTTGCTTTTCCGCCGCCGACCGGATGAGATTCCAGATAGAAGTCGGGCGCGATCTCCTTCAGACGCGTGACAAGTGAGGGAACCGGACCCTCGAAGACAATCCTGCCGGGATCTGAGCCATCGATCGCTAGCTGATTGCGGACCTGCTGCTGCAGCACATCCGGGAACGGGCCGATGTGATGCAATCGGTCGACGCCGGCTTTGAGAAGGGCCGAGGCCAATTGCGGATAGCCGAAACCGACTTCGCCATGGAATTTTTGGGCGCTTCCAGAAGTTACGCAGACCAGGGATGTCGCTTCGTCGGTCGGCCCGTCGCAGACCATGCCATGATCGGCGGCGCTCATATGCAGCATTTTCGGACCGAACTTCAGATGTTTGCGACAAGCGCCGTGGCATTCCGGCGTCAGATCAAAATGCTCGTAGTCGGTTCGGGTGGCGCCAAGGCTCGGCTGGTGATCCGCATGATGCAGGAAATGGACTCGGGGTGCGCTGTAACCGCAAACTGCGCCGTAGGCGACGCTATCGAAATGATGGGCGTTCAGGAAAATCGTATGCGGCGCCAGATTGCGAATGAGCGCGACCAGCTCTTTGACCCGGTCGAAGAGCGCTTGGCGATGCAAATAGATGACCGACAGGCCGAGGGTCGCGAAGCGCTCCTGCAGGAGTTTGGAGAGTTGGGGCGGCCGCCCCGCGGCTCCGCCCGTCAAGACGAGGACATGACGCTTGTCGGGCAAATTGGCGACGATGTCTTCCAGCACGCGCGTGTGGCCGCCGGTATCGTATACTTCCGTTGCAACGTGCAGAACGGCGTTCTTGTGGCGCCCTTCCAGATTATAGTCGCAGAGCGATAGCGCCAGTTTTTGCAGATAGCCATCGGAAATCGGCTCGAAAAGGGCCTGGCCCCTGAACCGCGGATCGCTCAACATCTCGAAGAACATCTGCGTCAGCATCGCCAGAAAGCTTTCAATCTCGTTGCTCTCAAACATCGTCTTCAACTCCTGCTCAAGACTATTGATGTTGATGAACATGGCGTTTCCTTTTGTTCGGGAAGCTTTCGCAAGCGGCGGCCGTCAGGAACCATTGAACCCGGTTCCCTTCCGGTCCCTTCGCTGGTTATACGGCGAAGGCGTTGACGGCATTGATGACGCGTTCGACCTGCTCGGCATTCATCGCCGGACTCATGGGCAGGGAGAGAACGTCGCGATGGATGGCCTCCGTCAGCGGCAGGCTGACATCGCTCATCACATGCCGGTAACAGGTCTGCTTATGGATCGGTATCGGGTAATGCACCGCGGTCTGAATGTCCTGCTCGGCAAGGTGAGCGGCCAACGCATCCCTTTGCTTGCAGCGAACCACAAAGAGGTGCCAGACGTGACTTGCCGGATCGCCCGAAACGACGGGCAGCTGCAGATGCTGATTGACGATATCTCTGCAATAGCGCTCGGCGATCTTGCGCCGGCGTGCGTTCTGTTCGTCTAGGTGCGGCAGCTTCGCCCGCAGGAACGCTGCCTGTATCTCGTCGAGGCGGCTGTTCGGGCCTTGATGACTGTTATGGTATTTTCGCTCCGACCCGTAATTGCGTATCGCCTTCAGCAGAGCCGCGAGTTCGTCGTCATCGGTGGTGATCGCACCGCCGTCGCCGAGTGCGCCGAGATTCTTCGTCGGATAAAAGCTGAAGCCCGCGGCATGGCCGAAGGTTCCGACCTTTCGGGCGCCGATCGCCGCGCCATGCGCCTGCGCGCTGTCTTCAATGAGCAGAAGTCCATGCTTCCGGCAAGAGGCCGCGATAGCGGGCATATCGGCGGCTTGACCATAGAGATGGACTGCCATCGCCGCCTTTGCATTTTGCAGTACGCCGGCTTCGATACCTTCT
Source organism: Rhizobium sp. BK289 (assembly GCF_014193575.1). NCBI lineage: Bacteria > Pseudomonadati > Pseudomonadota > Alphaproteobacteria > Hyphomicrobiales > Rhizobiaceae > Rhizobium > Rhizobium sp. BK289. The sequence continues at coordinate 297,222 of NZ_JACHZO010000002.1, read as the reverse complement.
GCAGACAGATTGTAAGTGGCTTCATCGGGTTCGACGAGAACAGGGCGAAGATTGTTCTCCGTGATCGCCAGCACGCTCGCTATGTAGGTGTTGGCCGGTACGATGACGCCATCGCCATCCTTCAATTTCCCTTGTTCCTTCCAGGCACGCAGCGTGAGCGTCAGGGCATCGAGGCCGTTGCCGACGCCGATCGCATGCCTTGTGCCGATATAGGAGGCAAACTCGTTCTCGAAAGCTTCCAGTTCCTTGCCGAGGATGAACCAGCCGCTGGAAACGACGCGCTTGGCAGCATCATCGAGCGCGGTCTGAATGTCCGTCTGTGTCGCGGACAGGTCGAAAAAGGGAACCGTATTCATTATGCGCCCCTAACCACCTGCACGAACTCTTCATAATCGCGATAGTAGTCGGCCTCGTCATAGTGTTCCGAGGCGAGAACGAGGCAGACGGAGCCTGACGAGAAATTATCCAGCTCACGCCATGTCATCACCGGAACATAGAGGCCGTAATAGGAGCGATTGAGCGAGAACCGCTTCTTTTCGAAGCCGTTATCCAGAACGACGTCGAAGCTGCCGGATATGGCAATGATCAGTTGACGGAGCTGTTTATGGGCATGTCCGCCGCGATGGGCGCCGCCCGGAACGTCGTAAAGGTAATAGACACGCTTGATGTCGAACGGCGCGTGGCGATTACCTTCGAGAAAGGTCAAATTCCCACGGCTGTCGGGTATGCGCGGAAAGTTGAGAATCTCCCAGCCACCCGATTGCTCGCGCACATCTGAAAAATTGAGCATGCCTTATCGATCCTCCATGGGATTAGGCCCGATCGCCCGACATCCTTTGCTCGCCGGTGCCGGATCAGAGCCTCCAAAGGCCAATTTGCCACTCCACACTTGTCCGAAACTGTCGTCGATCGGATTGAGGTGACATTACCACTGCACTACCCCGCCAACGGGGCGGAAGACAACGCAGGCCGTCGCATGGGGAACGCTCTAGCTCATCTGCAACAGGACGTCATTCAAGGCTTGCCCCTCGTTTCTGTGATCGTTTGCGGTGTTCGTCGGCAATTGGCGGAGGGCGAATTAACCCGGATCGTAGGATCGCATCGGCATTTCCGATCCGACTTGCTTGCGGCGAAAGCGAAACGCGAACGGCGAGGCTGACTGGATGAGAGATAGCCTATGGGCGGTACCGATGCCCCGAGAGCAGCCGAGCTCGCGCCCGCGACGGGGCGAACAGAGATTCTGCCGTCGGCGGAGGCATGAACGTCAACAGTACTGCGAGCAAGGAAGGTCATGGGAAGCAACCCGCTTTGTGTCACTCCGCACAAGCGGTTTTTCGGCCTTGATCCGTTCGGCCGGTGACACTTACCCGACAGGTTGCTTGCGCCAGGCTTGAAAGCCCAGCGCAACGATGTGCTCTTTAAACGCGCCGGCGGCGTTCGCGAGCCGGGGCCGCGCCGCTTTCGCTGGCGGTCTTGTTGCGCAAGGGGCCGATCTTTTCGATGATCGTTTCCAACGTCGGGCGAGGGCCGGGTACGTAGCTGTCCAGCGCTTGCCGCATGGCGGCGAGATGCCCGCAGGAGGTGCCGCAGCAGCCGCCGATGATCCTGGCGCCGGCATCGCGGGCAAGGCGTGCATAGTCGGCCATCAGCGGCGGCGTGCCGGAATAATGGATCTCGGCGCCGCGATATTCCGGAATACCGCAATTGCCCTTGACGATGACGATCGCGGAGGCATCCGCTTCCGTCATGTCGAGAAGGCTTGACAGGATATCCGAGGCGCCGACGCCGCAATTGGCGCCGACGGCGAGCGGGCCTTCGCCGATGTCGGTGGCGACGGCGTGAATATCCTTCGGATGCAGACCCATCATGGTCTTGCCGGCCGTGTCGAACGAGCCGGTATAGGTATAGGGCAGGCCGACCTTGGCGGCAGCTTCGGCTGCGGCGCGGATCTCTTCCGGCGAGGACATGGTTTCGATCCATGCGACATCGGCGCCTCCGGCTTGGAGGCCTTCGATCTGCTCGACGAAGGCCGCGACGGCGTCTTCATAGGTCAACGCGCCGAGCGGCATCAGCAGCTCTCCTGTCGGTCCCACCGAACCGCCGACGATGACCTTGCGGCCGGCCTTGTCGGCAACCGCACGAGCGATCTCGGCCGCCGTCTTGTTGAGGCTGTGGACGCGATCCTGCGCATGGTGCAGCTTGAGACGATGGCGGGTGCCGCCGAAGGTGTTGGTCAGGATGATGTCGGCGCCCGCATCGACGAAATCCTGATGCAGCTTCGTGATGCGCTCCGGATGCTGTTCGTTCCAGAGTTCGGGGGCTTCGCCGGCCTCGAGGCCCATGGCAAAAAGATTGGTGCCCGTGGCGCCGTCGGCAAGCAGCACGCCCTTTTCAGCAAGAAGATCGGTCAAGGGATTGATGGCGACGGTCATGGTTTGTCCTCGGATGCGTCGAATATCTGGATATCAAATGCAGATATAAACATTTCTTTATGTGAACACAATGACTAGATGGTCCGCTTGTCTCGATGTGCCGACCAGACAAGAAAAAAGCGCCCCATGAAGGGCGCTTTCGTTGCAGCGCTTTGGTTCAGGCCGCCGCCATCTCGGCCGCCTCATGGGTCTTGGGCGTGACCATGGCGGCGATGATGCTTTGCAGATCTATGATGCCGACAGGTTTTCCGCCGGCGTCGGTGACGAGCGCTCCGGTCTGGCCGGCTTCGGTTATCTGTTTGGCGGCGAGTTCCAGGGTCATATCGCCGGGCACGCGTGTGGTGACGGACTCGCCCCCAAGCGGCTTCATGATCGTCTGGGCCTGTATGACGCGACCGCGGTTCACTTCCTTGACGAAGGCGGTAATGTAGTCGTCCGCCGGCTGCAGCACGATTTGCTGACCGGTTCCCTGCTGCACGACCTTGCCGTCGCGCAGGATCGCGATCTTGTCGCCAAGGCGCAGCGCCTCGTCGAGATCATGGGTGATGAAGACGACGGTTTTCTTCAATTCCTTCTGAAGATCGAGCAGAACAGTTTGCATATCCACGCGGATCAACGGATCGAGGGCCGAATAGGCTTCGTCCATCAGCAGGATATCGGCATCGTTCGTCAATGCCCTGGCAAGCCCGACACGCTGCTGCATGCCGCCGGAAAGCTGGTTCGGATAGTGCCTCTCGAAGCCCTTGAGGCCGACGCGCTCGATCCAGTATTGGCCCTTCTTCTCGCTTTCAGAACGCGGCACACCTTGGATATCCAGGCCGTAGATCGTGTTCTCGATCACCGTGCGATGTGGCAGCAGCGCGAATTTCTGGAACACCATCGCCGTCTTGTGGCGGCGGAATTCGCGCAGGTCATTTTCGTTCATCTTGCAGACGTCGACGCCGTCATAGAGCACTTCGCCGACGGTCGGCTCGATCAGCCGGTTGATATGACGGATCAGCGTCGACTTGCCCGAGCCGGAAAGGCCCATGACGACGGTGATGGCACCGGCCGGCATGTCGATGCTGATATCCTGCAGGCCGAGCACATGGCCATGCGTCTCGTTGAGCTCTGCCTTGCCCAAGCCGTTCTTGACCTGGTCGACATAGTCGCGTCCGCGCGGGCCGAAGATCTTGTAGAGGCTTTTTATCTGTATCGCGTGACTAGCCATGAATGACCTCCGAGTGCTTCTGGAGCCGTCTGCCATAGGCCTGGCTCGTGCGGTCGAAAATGATGGCGATGGCAACCAGGGCGAAACCGTTGAGGAACCCGACAGTGAAGAACTGATTGTTGATCGCCTGCAGCGTGTTCTTGCCAAGCCCCCCGACCCCAACCATGGAGGCGACGACGACCATGGCGAGCGACATCATGATGGTCTGGTTGATGCCTGCCATGATGGTTGGCAGCGCCAGTGGGATCTGCACGTTGAACAGTTTCTGGCGATGCGACGACCCGAAGGCGTCGGCGGCTTCCAGAACTTCCTTGTCCACGAGCCGGATGCCGAGATTGGTCAGGCGGATCATCGGCGGGACGGCATAGATGACAACGGCGATAAGACCCGGGACTTTGCCGATGCCGAAGATGACGACGACGGGGATCAGATAAACGAAGCTCGGCATGGTCTGCATCACGTCGAGGGTCGGATTGACGATCGACTGCAGCCGGTCGGAGCGCGCCATCAGAATGCCGATCGGCAGGCCGATGACGATGGCGATGAGCGTACAGACCGTCACCATGGCAAGCGTTACCATCGTGTCGGTCCAAAGGCCGAAGACGCCGATGAGGATCATCGAGATCGCCGTGCCTAAAACGATCTTCAGGTTACGGCTTGCGGCATAGACGACGAGCATCATGACGACGAGCACGATGAACCAGGGCGTATTGGTAAAAGCCCATTCCAGATAATTCAGAAACCACTGCAGAGGCTGCACGACGGCATCGATGATGTTGCCGTAGGCGCGCACGGATGCGCGAAACCCGTCATCGATATTCTTGCGCGCAAGACGTATGAGCGATTCATCTATTGCCGGAAAGTTGCAGAGCACACTCGGCAGGATCGTACACTGGATAGCCATGTATTTCCCCTTCTTGGTCCGGTTCTGTCCTGGTCCGGCGTGTGGCTTTCACGCGCAGATGGCATTGCAGCGCTGCGACCGGTTCTTCAGGCTGCCCTTCAATTCTTACAGTATTTGCCTTCTCTGATCTGCACTCGTTGCGACCTTGCGGCGTGTCATCCCGTCAGCAATGAGAGCCGCCGCTGTCGATTCCGGCGAATACGAAATCGGCGGCAGGCGCTGGCCAGCCGCCGATTCCACGACACGATTAGAGCGAAGCCTTCACCTTGGTGGCGACTTCCGGGGCGACCCACTTGGTCCACATGTCCGGATAGGTCTTGAGGAAGTACTTGGCGCCATCCTCGTTGGTACCCTGATTGTCGGTCATCCAGGCGAGAACCTTGCCGACGGTGCCGTTATCCCACTTGCGGGTCTTCATGTAATCCATGGCGACGCCCGCCTTCTCGGCAAAGGACTTGGTTACGACGGTATAGACGTCCGAAACCGGATAGGAGTTCACCTTCGGGTTGGCGCAATCCTGCTGCGACGTGCAGGCATCCCATTCCTTCTTGTCGTGTGGCACATTGAAGCTCAGGCGAACCATCTCGTACTTGCCGAGGATGGCCGTTGGAGCCCAATAGTAGCCGAGCCAGCCGGTCTTCTTTTCGAAAGCGTTGGCGATCGAACCGTCGAGGCCCGCGGCGGAGCCGGTATCGACCAGCGTGAAGCCGAGCTTTTCGGCACCGAGCGCCTTGTAGAGATTGGCTGTGGAGATCTGGCAGTTCCAGCCCGACGGGCAATTGTAGATCGCAGCCTTGGAAGCATCTTCCGGCGCAGGGAAGAGCTCCGGATGCTTCAGCGCGTCCTGGACGGTCTTGATATCGGGGTGGGCGTCGGCGACGAATTTCGGAATCCACCAGCCTTCGACACCGCCATCGCTCAGGAGCGGTGCTGCTTCGATCAGGCTGCCTTCGGATACGGCCTTGTCGAGTGCAGTGCGCACGGCGTTGACCCAGAGTTCCGGAGCGACGTCCGGCTCACCCTTTTCGTTCATTGAGGTGAATGTCGGCTGCGTATCGCCGGTCACCAGCGTCACGTTGCAGCCGTAGCCGTTTTGCAGAATGATCTTGTCGACCTGGGCTGCGACGCCGGCGGATGCCCAGTTCATTTCGGCGATCGATACATTGCCGCATTCTGCAGCCTGCGCCGAGCCAGCCAAAGCATAGGCGCCGAATGCCAGGATGGCGGAAGCGAGTAGCTTCTTCATTTGGTATTGTCTCCCAATTTTTCGTTGCGTGGCGGAAATCGACCCCAAACGCTTTCGATTTCTGTCGATCCCCTGTCAGCGTGGTCCTACCGCAACCGTTCCTACACCGCTGACGATGCGAGCACGGTCCCCTTGCTGCCGTCGTGCATCTGGTCTTTTTGCGACCGCGGAACTTTGTCGCGGCCGGATGTTTCTTGCATCGACAGAAGGCAGCCTAAGGATTTGAATGAATAAATCAACAGCCTGCCGGCCATTCGGAGTTATCGCGTCTCTTGGAGAAGCTGATATAAGCATCTGAATTAGCCTGTTTTCTGCTATTCATGGCTGCAAAACAGGCAATGTGAGGCTTCGATGAAGCGCTTCCTTGGGTGCGGAGTTAAATGGGGCTCAAATATCGCGTCCCTGAAAGACGTTTTATGTTCAATTTGCGGCCTTTGCGATTTCTCAATGCAAAGAAGAGAATTTTCGAAAAAATTTCAGATTCACTCTAATTTAAGCACTTAATAACCCTACGGTAACGATGTCGGGTTATCAATCGAGACGTGGCGGGGGACACACCGCTGCTTCTTCGGATCAGGTATCGCGTCCCGGAGAAAGCGAACCTTGCGGTGTATGTGCAGGGAAGCCGGCGTTTTTTGGCAAGCCGCGTTGATCTCCGGATCGCGCGGTTTTCGCGTTTCAGCCGTACCGTTTCGGGGCACCTGGCGATGCGATCTCACGTTTCAAGTCAAAATTAAAGCCGCCGATGCGGTCGCATGGCGGCTTGATGTGCGCAGGCCCGTGGCTTGACCGGAGATCAGCCGACGTTATAGGTGCGGATGAAGCCGACGGTCCCGAAGCGGGTGTCGAGCTGCTGCAGGCGGTTCTCCGGGCGGTGGGTTGGAAGCTTGCCATTCCACGCGATCTGGATGGAATTCTGTCTGTTGAAGATGAAGAGCATTGGGGTATCCTCCGAGCCGGGGCGGCCCATTTCGTTGTTTGTTTTCGCGACGGAGATAATCCTCTCCAGCGTAACTCACAACGGATGAAATCGTCATCCAATGTCGCAAACAGAGCATATTTCGAAGTGATGCATTTTTGTATCTGGACTGCTGCTTCCAGCCGTTGAGCATAGTGGCAAAATCAAGGCGAAACTCCGCGTTTCCAGTGGCTGCAGCATATCGAGGTGGTGGGGAATGACAAAGGCGATCATGCTGCAGGGAACCGGCTCCGATGTCGGAAAAACGGTATTGGTCGCGGGGTTGTGCCGGCTGTTCGCCAACAGGGGCGTGAGGGTCCGTCCGTTCAAGCCGCAGAATATGTCCAACAATGCCGCCGTTGCCGAGGATGGCGGCGAGATAGGCCGGGCTCAATGGCTGCAATCGCTGGCGGCGCGCGTGCCGTCATCCGTTCACATGAATCCGGTGCTGTTAAAGCCGCAATCGGAGACGGGCAGCCAGATTATCGTGCAGGGCAAGGTCTGGGGGAATGCCAAGGGGCGGGATTATCAGGCGCTGAAGCCGCAGCTGCTTGGCGCGGTGCTTGAAAGTTTTGCCGCGATGCGTGCCGGAACCGATCTCGTCATCGTCGAGGGGGCCGGTTCTCCCGCCGAGATCAATCTGCGACGGGGCGATATCGCCAATATGGGCTTTGCGACGCGGACAAACGTTCCTGTCGTACTCGTAGGGGACATCGACCGCGGCGGCGTGATCGCATCGCTGGTCGGCACCTACCATATTCTGCCGGAAGAAGATCGCCGGATGATCCGCGGCTACATCATCAATAAGTTTCGCGGCGACGTCTCCCTGTTCGGAGAGGGCATCGAGGCGATCGGCGGCTTCACGGGCTGGCAATGCCATGGCGTCGTGCCATGGCTCAAAGCGGCCGCGCGCCTGCCGGCCGAGGATTCCGTCGTATTGGAGCGGCTGGCGCGCGGCTCCTCCGGCGCGTTGAAGGTCGCCGTGCCCGTGCTGTCGCGCATTGCCAATTTCGACGATCTCGATCCGTTGCGGGCCGAGCCCGATGTCGATCTCGTCTTTGTCCGGGCGGGTGAGCATCTGCCTACCGATGCGGGGCTTGTGGTTCTGCCGGGTTCAAAGTCCACGATCGGTGACTTGCTCGATCTGCGCGAGCAGGGATGGGACCGCGACATTGCCGCACATGTGCGTCGCGGCGGCCGCGTCATCGGCATTTGCGGCGGCTATCAGATGCTCGGCCATACCGTTTACGATCCGCTCGGCATCGAGGGATCGGTTACCGAGACGCCTGGATTGGGCCTGCTGGATATCGAGACGGAAATGGCGCCGGAAAAGACGGTGCGCAACAGCAAGGCCGTCTCCAGGGAATATGACGTGCCGTTGTCGGGCTATGAAATCCATCTCGGGGTAACGCGTGGGGCGGACTGTGAACGACCCTCGACTGTCATTGACGGCCGGCCCGATGGAGCCATATCGCCGGACGGGCGCATCATGGGCACCTATCTACATGGGCTCTTTAGCAGCGATGCCTATCGAGCAAAGCTGCTCGCGAGCTTTGGCCTTGCCGGTGAGCGCACGGATTATCGAGCAAGCGTCGATGCGGCGCTGGACGACGTTGCCGGGGAATTGGAGAGCGTGCTCGACCCTGCCTGGCTCGACAGCCTGGTTCGATAAAACTCAGGTCGGTGATCTGCTTCAGAGTTCGCCCGAGACTTCCCGGCGGCGGCGGTCGAGCTCCTCGCTGTAGCGGCGCAGCGTATAGCTTTCTGTCAGCAGGCCGATTACCTTGCGTTCGATCAGATCGTTGACGACGACGAGCGCTTCACTCTTGGTCTGCTCGAACATGGCGGCCGCTTGCTTGGCGTTCATCTGCGGCTGCAGGAATTCATTGCGCAGCTGGATGAAATCGGAAAGCCCGTGTTCCTCGTCATCCTTTTCGACCGGGCTCGCATAGACGTCGGGCACGAGGACCATTCCTGCATATTTGTCGTTCTTGTCGACCAGGATGACGCGCTGGGCCGAGCCGATCGGGAAATTCTTGCGGAATTCCTCGATGCTCATGTCAATGCTGGCTGTATGCACGTCGGGGCGCATCATGCGGGCAACCGTGAGATTGCGGATCCAGCCGACGTCATGGGCGCTGCGTATGCTTTCGCCGCGCAGATGGAAGCGCCAGGTGGCGAAGGAATAGCCGAAGGTGGTGCGGACCACGAGCGAGGATGTGATGACGGCGGCCAGCACGAGGGCGGTAATCGGGAAGTCGCCGGAAATTTCCAGCGCCAGAAACGTCATCGTCAGCGGCCCGCCGATGATCGCGACGGCCAGCGAACTCATGCCGACCACGGCATAGACGGCTGGCGTCAGCGCATTGTGATCGAAATAGGGGGCGCAATAGGCGAAGATTTTGCCGAGAAGCGCACCCATGAACAGAGATGCGAAGAATAGACCACCTCTGAAGCCTGAGCCGATCGAGACAGCAGAGGCCAGCGATTTGAGGAGGAACAGCCCCACCAGGGCCCCGAACGTCACGTCCGTCGACAGGTTGAGATGCAGGGCGCCGTGTCCCGCTGACAAAACCTGCGGGGAGATCAGCGCCAGGCTCCCGACGACAAGGCCGCCGAGCGCCGGGCGGAAGGGCGGCGCGATCGAACTCTTGCGTGCGAGCTCCTCGGTCCAGGCGACGCCCTGCATGATCAGGACGCCGACGCCGGCGCAGAAGGCGCCGAGCAGAACTGCCGGCAGATAATCGGCGGGGGCGATCGATCCGATATGGCCGATATCGATGGCAAAGTCGTCACCGGCCAGCAGCCTTGCGATCATCGTCGATATCAATGCCGAGACGACGACAGGCGTCAGCGTTAGGATCGAATAGGTGCCGATGATCAGCTCGAAGGCGTAGAAGGCGCCCGTGAGCGGCGCATTGAAGGCGGCGGCAATCGCGCCGGCGGCGCCGCAGCCGACGAGCATGCGCAGGTCCGCGCGGCGCATCTGCATCTTGTAGCCGAATTTCGAGGCGATGCCGGCGGCAAGCTGGGTATAGCCTGCCTCGAGGCCAACGGAGGCACCGAATCCATTCGAGATCAGGTTCTGCACGGCGACGAGGATACTGTCGGTGAGCGACATGCGACCGCCGTGCAGCGCATTGGCTTCGATCGGGTCGACCATCGGCTTCTTGCGTGTGCGCGATAATATATAGAGCAGGATACCGAGGATAATGCCTCCCGCGATCGGCGCGATCAGCAACACCGATTTGTCGGGAATCGCCACCGCCGCCGAACTCAGGCGCTCATAGTCGGTTATGCCGTAGATGAGGCTGTGAAGTTTGCGGGAGATGAAGCTCATCGCCGTTACGGCACAGCCGGAGGCTATTCCCACCAGCGCGCCGGCGAAAACAAGTCCCAGTTCGCCACGGCGCAGCAATGCCCTGAACCGACCGAGATCGAACAGGGCGGAGAAGACGCCGAGGCGGCGCGGTTGGAATTTCTGCAGCATTGGGAACGAACGATATGTTTTTTCGAATGTGAGGGCTTACCCTCTATAGACTTCTAACATCAAAGAAATGCGGCAAAAAAGCCGCTGATTTTGCGGGAATGTCAGGTCAATTTCGCAATCGGGACGTTTGGCATCGCATCCATGCCCTTGATTGACTTGAAGTCGGTGAAAGCCTAATCATTGCCCGTATAACGAATGGTTCCCGGGCGGCGATCTGCCGCATGGGATGAAAAGGGAATGTGAAGGGACGGACCCAACCCGGGCGTTCTCATCACAGCCGACCCCGCGACTGTAGAGCGGTCAGGGTCTTTCGTTCGGTTTGAAGCCGATTCCGTCGATGGTTCGCATGGGGCGAACGGGGCGGGGCAGGCGCAAATCGAAAAAGCCACTAGTGTGGCATCATGATCAACGGGGGCTGGACGCCTCTTATTCTACGAATCGTCCGCCTTTTCATGATGCATTGCCGGGAAGGCGAGAAAGATCCGCTGGCGCACGATCGGGGGCGACCGGCTTCGGTCAGCCCCCGTCGCGGCGCCTCATCCGCGAGCCAGGAGACCTGCCATGCGTGCCGGGCGCAGAGCCTGTTTTGGGACGCGAGTTCCGCTGCCAGCACGGAGGTTGTCATGGCGCAAGACGAGTTTTCGGCGTGTAGACGCCCGTTTCCCGGTTCCAGCGACGTGCTGCCGACCCTCGCTTCCGCACGGGGGTGGGCATAACGCATGTCGGCTTCGATTTCCCAAGCGATCTTCGTCCTCGGTGGTGCGCGTTCCGGCAAATCCAGGTTTGCCGAATCTCTGGTGTCGGATACCGGTCTCGAACGTCACTATGTGGCGACAGGGCAGGCGTGGGACGACGAGATGCGCGAACGCATCGCCAAGCATCGGGCCGACCGCGGCGATCTATGGCAGACGCATGAGGAGCCGATCGATCTCGTCGGGCAGCTCGCGGCTATCGACGCGGAGAGGCGGGCGGTGCTTATCGACTGCCTGACGCTCTGGGTAACCAATCTGATGATGGCCGAGCGTGACATGGCGGCGGAATTTGCCGCTCTCACTGCATTTCTGCCAACTGCGCGATCAAGGCTCGTTCTCGTCTCCAATGAGGTAGGCCTGGGAATCGTGCCGGAAAATCGCATGGCGCGCGAATTTCGCGACCATGCCGGCCGTCTGCACCAGATGGTCGCGGCGGCGAGTGCCGAAGTTTATTTTATCGCAGCGGGCCTGCCGCTGAAAATGAAGGGTTGATCCATATGAATCAGGAAAAGATTCCCGCCACCGTCATCACCGGCTTCCTGGGAGCCGGCAAGACGACGATGATCCGCAACCTCCTGCAGAATGCCGGCGGCAAGAAGATCGCGCTGATCATCAACGAATTCGGCGATCTCGGCGTCGATGGCGACGTTCTGAAGGGGTGCGGCGCGGAGAACTGCACGGAAGACGACATCATCGAGCTCACCAACGGCTGCATCTGCTGCACTGTCGCCGATGATTTCATTCCCACCATGACGAAACTGCTGGAGCGCGATGCGCGCCCGGATCACATCGTCATCGAAACATCGGGCCTCGCGCTGCCGCAGCCGCTGGTCGCCGCCTTCAACTGGCCCGACATTCGCACCCATGTCACGGTCGACGGCGTCATCACTGTCGTTGACAGCGCCGCCGTTGCCGCCGGCCGCTTCGCCGACGATCACGACGCTGTCGAGGCTGCCCGCGTCGAGGACGACTCGCTGGACCACGAAAGCCCGATCGAGGAACTGTTCGAAGATCAGCTGACCTGTGCCGATCTGATCGTGCTCAACAAGACCGATCTGATCGACGTCGACGGACTCGGCCGTGTGCGCGCCGAGGTCGCCTCGCGCACCGCCCGCAAGCCGATAATCATCGAGGCGAAGAATGGTGACGTGCCCGCTGCCGTCCTGCTCGGCCTCGGCATTGGCACGGAAGACGATATCGTCAACCGCAAATCCCATCATGAACTGGAGCATGAGGACGGCACGCCGCATGACCACGACGAATTCGACAGCTTCGTCGTCGAACTCGGCCCGATTGCCGATCCGGCCGCCTTCGTCGATGCGCTGAAGCGCGTGATTGCGGAGCATGATGTGCTGCGCCTCAAGGGCTTCGTCGATGTCCCCGGCAAGCCTATGCGCCTGCAGCTTCAGGCCGTCGGCAGTCGCATCGACACCTATTTCGATCGCGCCTGGACGCCGGGTGAAGCGCGCGCGACCCGGCTCGTGGTGATCGGCCTGCACGAGATGGACGAGACGATCGTTCGCAAAGCGATTGAAGCGCTGGTCTGATCGATGTCCCGATTTTGCTGTGCGATACCCCCCTCTGTCCCTTGCGGGACATCTCCCCCACAAGGGGGGAGATTGGGAACTCACGACTACGTTTTTGCGAAACGGCTGACTACCGAGGTTTTAGTGGCTTCGAATGGTCGATGGGGTGAGGCATGGCACCAAACAATTTCCCCCTTTGTGGGGGAGATGTCCCGGAGGGACAGGGGGGGGTATGCCGCCGCATACTCTAAGATCTAATGCATCTCCTCCTGGCACAGAAGGGAACGATCAGCGACGGTGAGGAGGCGATCGATCTCGGGCAGTCGCCCGGCGATATCCTTTTTCTGTCGGCTGCCGATACCGAGCTTGCGGCGATTGCCGCAGCGCATGGCGAGGGCGACCGTTCCCTTCGGCTTGCGAGCCTGATGAGCCTCAAGCATCCGATGTCCGTCGATACCTATATCGACAGGACAGCGCGGCACGCGAAGCTCATCATCGTGCGGGCGCTGGGAGGGGCGAGCTACTTCCATTATGCTCTGGAAGCGCTGCATGCCTGCGCGGCGCGCCAGGGCGCCTTGATTGCGGTGCTGCCGGGGGATTCGAAGCCGGATCCGGGACTGACGCCATTTTCCAACGTCGCGCTCGATGATCTCAACGCGCTCTGGTCCTATCTGATCGAGGGCGGGGAGACGAATTCGCGGGCGTTTCTTGGCTATGCCGAAGCTATGCTCTCGGGTGCCGAGAAGCCGATCCCTGCCGTACCGTTGATGAAGGGCGGCATATGGTGGCCGGGCCGGGGCGTGATCGGCGTGGAGGAGTGGCGGAGGGTTTTCAATTTGGGGGTGGTCGTCCCGGAGGGACTCGAACCTCCGACCGTCGCTATTTCTTTCTACCGCGCCCTCGTCCAGAGCGGTGAAACCAAGCCCGTCGAGGCCATGATAGAGGCGCTCATTGCCGAGGGCATGCGGCCGTTGCCGGTCTTTGCCTATAGCCTGAAGGACGCCGTGTCCGTCGGCATTCTCGAAAGTGTCTTTACCGAGCTGAAGCCGGCAGTGGTCATCAACGCGACAGGCTTTGCCGTTTCGGCGCCGGGTGCGGATCGTCAGGCGACGGTGCTGGAAACCAACGACGCTGTCGTTCTGCAGGCTATCTTCTCGGCTTCATCGAAGGAGGCGTGGGAGGCATCTTCGCAGGGGCTTTCGGCCCGCGATCTCGGCATGAACGTGGCTTTGCCCGAGGTCGATGGCCGTGTTCTTGCGCGCGCTGTGTCCTTCAAGGCTGCGGCTCATTACGACGAGCGGGTCGAAGCCAATATCGTCGCCAGCGAGCCGCTTGCGGATCGCATGCGCTACACGGCGCGGCTCGCGGCCAATTGGGCGCGGCTGCGCAATACGCTGCCTAAAGATCGCCGCGTCGCGCTTATTATGGCGAACTATCCCAATCGCGATGGGCGCTTGGGTAATGGCGTCGGGCTCGATACTCCGGCCGGTACGATCGAGGTGCTGAAGGCGATGCAGGCGGCAGGCTACGGCGTTGCCGATCTGCCTGCCGACGGCGATGCACTGATGCGGCATCTGGCGGAAGGTCCGACGAATTCGGGGCATGATGGGCGCGTCGTTCGCGAGAGGCTTTCCTTTAGCGACTACAAGGATTTCTTCTCGTCGCTTCCCAAACAGATTCAGGATGAAATCACGGCGCGCTGGGGCGATCCGGCGGTGGATCCTTACGCGTTCGATGGCGGCTTTGCGCTACCGTTCGCCCGCTTCGGGGACGTGCTTGTCGGCATTCAGCCGGCGCGCGGCTACAACATCGATCCCAAAGAGAGTTACCACTCTCCCGATCTCGTGCCGCCGCACGGCTATCTCGCCTTCTATGCCTTCCTTCGCCGTTCCTTCGATGCGCATGCGGTCATCCACATGGGCAAGCACGGCAATCTCGAATGGCTGCCGGGCAAGGCGCTGGCGCTGTCGGAAAGCTGCTACCCGGAAGCGATCCTCGGGCCGCTGCCGAACCTTTATCCCTTCATCGTCAACGATCCCGGCGAGGGTACGCAGGCCAAGCGCCGCACGAGCGCCGTCATCATCGATCATCTGACGCCGCCGCTGACGCGCGCCGAAAGCTATGGCCCGCTGAAGGACCTTGAGGCGCTCGTCGACGAATATTACGAGGCTTCGGGCGGCGATCCCCGCCGCATCCGTCTGCTCCGCAAGCAGATCCTCGATCTCGTCGCCGATATCGGGCTGGATCAGGATGCGGGTATTGCCAAGGGCGAGGGCGAAGACGAGGCCTTGCGCAAGCTTGACGCCTATCTCTGCGACCTCAAGGAAATGCAGATCCGCGACGGCCTGCACATCTTCGGCGTTTCGCCGTCCGGACGGCTGCTGACGGATTTGACGGTGGCGCTGGCAAGGGTGCCGCGCGGAGTGGGCGAGGGTGGCGATCAGAGTTTGCAGCGGGCGATTGCGTGGGATGCTTTTGAGGGTGTGGAGCGTGCGATACCCCCCTCTGTCAGCTTTGCTGACATCTCCCCCACAAGGGGAGAGATTGGAGGGAGTATGCCGCTTGGTTCCTTTGCCTCTCCATCAACAGTATCAGCGGCTTCGATCTCGCTTCGGACGGAGGAGGTGCCGCGAGCGAACAATCTCCCCCCTTGTGGGGGAGATGTCCCGAAAGGGACAGAGGGGGGTATCTCTCCACATAAGCCATTTGATCCGCTTGACTGCGACGTGGCCGCCGAATGGACCGGCCCGCGCCCCTTCATCCTGCAGGATGCTTCCGATACCCCCTGGCGCACTCAGGGCGACACTGTCGAGCGCATCGAACTCCTGGCCGCGAAGCTCGTGGATGGCGAAACAGCCTGCCCTGAAAGTTGGCCAAACACCCGCATGGTTCTCGGCGAGATTGCCTCAAAACTCCAGCCCTCCATCCTCGCTTGCGGCGATGCCGAAATTTCGGCCCTGCTCAAGGGGCTCGATGGCCGTTTCGTACCTCCCGGCCCATCCGGTGCGCCGACACGCGGGCGGCCGGATGTTCTGCCGACAGGGCGGAATTTCTATTCGGTCGATAGTCGTGCGGTTCCGACGCCGGCCGCCTATGAGCTTGGCAGGAAATCGGCTGAATTGCTGATCCGCCGTTACGTTCAGGACCATGGCGAATGGCCCGTTTCCTTCGGCCTGACGGCATGGGGCACATCGAACATGCGCACGGGTGGCGACGATATCGCGCAGGCGCTGGCGCTGATCGGCGTCAAGCCCGTCTGGGACATGACCTCGCGGCGCGTCACCGGCTATGAGATCATTCCGCCGGCCATGCTCCGGCGGCCGCGTGTCGATGTCACGCTGCGCATCTCCGGCTTCTTCCGTGATGCCTTTCCCGAACAGATCGCCTTGTTCGACAAGGCCATCCGCGCGGTCGGCATGCTCGATGAAGATGCGGCGGACAATCCGATTGCGGCGCGTATGCGCGGCGAGATCGCGCGGCTCGAAGCTGCCGGCCTCGACGCTGCCTCTGCCAGCCGCAGGGCTGGTTATCGCGTCTTCGGTTCCAAGCCTGGGGCTTATGGCGCCGGTCTGCAGGCGCTTATCGACGAGAAGGGATGGGAGCGGCGTGCGGATTTGGCCGAAGCTTATCTCGTATGGGGAAGCTATGCCTATGGCGCCGGCGAGGAAGGAAGGGCCGAGCGTGGCGTCTTCGAAGAGCGGTTGCGTTCGATCCAGGCGGTCGTGCAGAACCAGGACAATCGCGAACACGATCTGCTCGACAGCGACGATTATTATCAGTTCGAGGGCGGCATGGCGGCGGCGGCCGAGCAGCTTGGCGGCGCGCGTCCTTCGATCTATCACAACGACCATTCGAGGCCGGAAAAGCCGGTGATCCGCTCGCTTGAAGAGGAGATTGGCCGGGTCGTGCGCGGGCGGGTCGTCAATCCCAAGTGGATCGAGGGCATCATGCGTCACGGCTACAAGGGCGCCTTCGAGATCGCTGCAACGGTGGACTATCTTTTTGCCTTTGCCGCGACGACGGGCGTTGTCGGCAATCATCACTTCGAGGCCGTCTACCAGGCTTTTGTCGTCGATCAGCATGTGCGCGATTTCATGGCGGAGAAGAACCCGGCGGCGCTGAGGGAGATGCGGGAACGTCTGCTGGAGGCAATCGATCGCAAGCTCTGGACGCCGAGAAGCAATTCGGCGCGGTTCGATCTCGAAAGCCTGGATAAGGGCAATGAGGCGGCGGAATGAGTCCGGTCGCCGAGCTTCTGGTTGCTTTTCGAGATTACCTGCTGTCGCGTAGCGACCTGATGCTTCAGCATTTTATCCAAGGTTTTGACTGGCCGGCTGAAGAGCGGGTGCTAGCACCGCGCGATCTGCCGGTCGTTACCTATCTCCGCGAGTTAGAGCGACCGGTCGATGGGGCGGAAGGCGCTCTTTTCGAGAAGCTTTCGAATGCGGCGGCTATGCTGCATTGGGCCCAGACCTACAGCATCACAGATTTCGGTGCGGATTTCCTGCAGAGATATGGCTGGGTCGAGTTGTTCGGCACGCGCGGACATTTCGCAAGCGAAGAGATGGCCGGCGGTTTCCTGCTGCTCGGTCCCGGTGTGCATTACCCGGATCATCATCACGAAGCGGAAGAGATCTATATTCCGCTGACAGACGGTTCGCTCTGGAGCAAGGACGCGCAGCCATTCCTGCCGCGCTGGTCGGGCGAGATCATCCATCATCCCTCCAACATCCGCCACGCCATGCGCACGGAAGACCAGCCGCTTGTCGCGCTCTACCTTTGGCGCGGCGGGCCGCTGGCACAGAAAACGATCATATCAGGGAGAATGCAATGAGCGACGAATTGGCCGAAACCGGTGCGGGCGCGCCGAAGAACGACGATGCCCGTCACGCCGACAAGATGGCCAAGAAGAAGGCCGCGCGCGACAAGATTATGGCGACCAAGACCGACGAGAAGGGACTGATCATCGTCCATACAGGCAAGGGCAAGGGAAAATCCTCCTCCGCTTTCGGGATGATCTTCCGCCACATCGCTCATGGAAAGCCGAGTGCGGTGGTGCAGTTCATCAAGGGTGCCATGTGGACCGGCGAGCGCGACCTCATCGAGAAGCATTTTTCCGATCTTTGCCAGTTCCATACGATGGGTGAGGGCTTCACCTGGGAAACACAGGACCGCGCCCGCGACGTGGCCGCGGCCTCTGCCGCCTGGGAAAAGGCCAAGGAGCTGATCCGGGACGAGCGCAACTCCATGGTGCTGCTGGACGAGATCAATATCGCGCTACGCTACGACTACCTCGATATCAACGAAGTGCTTGAGTTCCTCAAGAATGAGAAGCCCTACATGACCCATGTGGTTCTGACCGGGCGCAACGCCAAGGAAGAATTGATCGAGATCGCCGATCTCGTCACCGAGATGGAATTGATCAAGCATCCCTTCCGCTCGGGTATCAAGGGGCAGCCTGGCGTCGAGTTCTGATCGTTTCCCAGGCGTTCAATCGCCCAGCAGCATCGCCTTCAGAGCTTCTGCCGTCTGCGAGTTCGCGGGAAAGAACGATTCGATTGCGAGTTCCGAAAGCGTGACGTCGACGGGCGTTCCGAAGACGGTCGTGGTCGAGATGAAGGAGAGCTGGCCTGCCTCGGTGACAAGTTCGAGGGGCACGGCGATGCCGGCAAAATCCCGTTCCGGAGCCACCGATTTCGGTGCCGCAGGTGCGGGGTAGGCCAACAATTCCTCAAGCAGTTTTGTCAGAACGGGATCGCCGGTTGCCGATATCTGCTGGCGAAGGCGTTCCAATAGATGCGCACGCCATTCGGAGAGGTTGGCGATCCGAGGCGCCAGGCCATGCGGATGCAGGCTTAGACGCAGGACATTGATCGGTCCTTCGGTCAGCGAGGTATCGGTCACGCTGGCAAGCAGCGGTGCGACGGCGGCATTGGCAGCGATCAGCGTCCAATGCCGGTCGACGGCCAGAGCCGGGAAGGGTTCGTGCCCCTTCAGGAGCATGTCGATGGCGCGGCGTGCCGGAGCAAGCGCCGGATCATTCAGTTTGCGCTCCGGAAAGACCGGGGCAAATCCGGCAGCGAGGAGCATCGGATTGCGTTCGCGCAATGGTACGCCGAGCCGTTCGGCGAGATGCATCAGCATCTCGCGGCTTGGAAGCGCCCGCCCGCTCTCGATGAAGCTCAGATGTCGCTGCGATATATCAGCTTCAAGGGCGAATTCGAGCTGGCTCAGGCGGCGGCGCTGCCGCCATTCGCGCAGATGGTCGCCGAGAGAGCGGGCCGGGTTCATCATGCGGCAACCGGCAGCTGGTCGATAAAGCCGTGAACGGATTTCAGTCGCTCGCCTTCGAGGATGGCGAAATCCGTGCCCTTGATCAGCGGTTCGGCATCGGCCGGACCGAAGCCCCAGGAGAAGCGAAGATTGTCGCCGTGGCGATCGCCGTTCGTGATGAGTGTGAAGCGGAAGCCGGGGAAGCGCTCGTGCGCCGCCGTGACCAGCGCGTGGATTTCTTCACGATTGTCCGCGTGCATCATCGGGTCGACATAGCTGCAGTCTTCCGTCCATGCCTCGGCAATGAGCGCGCGGCGACGTTCGGCGTCGGCCTCGTTCCAGATGGCGATATAGCGGTCTGCAATGGTGTTCGCGTCAGTCATCGGTCAACTCCTTTGGATCGCCTGAACCGTTCAGGCAGGGCGATCATCGGCGCGTACCGAAGCACTATCAATTACGTCGGAGGTAATCAAAGGCGCGTTTCTTACAGCCCAAGCCAGATCCTGACGGGATGGGTGGGATCCGCCAGCAGCTTGATCGCAAAGGCTATGCAGACGATGACGAGCAGCGGCTTGATCAGTTTCGCACCGATGCGCATGGCAAGCCGCGAGCCGAGCTGCGCGCCGAGGAATTGGCCGAGCCCCATCGTCAGACCGACCTTCCAAAGGATGGCGCCGGAGGAGATGAAGACGATCAGGCCACCAAGATTCGAGCCGAAATTGAGCAGCTTCGTATGCGCCGTCGCCTTCAGCAGGCCGAAGCCGGCGAGTGTGACGAAGGCGAGCATCAGGAACGAACCGGTTCCGGGGCCGAAGGCGCCGTCATAAAAGCCGATCAGCGGCACGAACGTTACGCCGAAGAGTCTGGCGCTCATGCGCCGATGCTTTTCGACATCGCCGAGGTTGGGTTTCAGGGCGAAATAGAGCGCAATTGCGATCAGCAGGAAGGGCAGGATGATGCGCAGAACCTGGCTCGGCATGATGGTCGCCAGCAATGCACCGAGCATGCCTCCGATCACAGCCATCGCCGCCATCGGAAGCTGCTCGCGAAGCTCGACATGTCCTTGCCGGGCATAGGCGATCGTTGCCGAAGCCGCGCCGCAGATCGACTGCACCTTGTTCGTGCCAAGGGTCTGCAGCGGCGGAATGCCGGCCAGCAGCATGGCAGGCACGGTAATCAGCCCACCGCCGCCGGCGATCGAATCGACGAAACCGGCGAAGAACGCGGCGGCAAAAAGCAAAAGCAGGAGTTGAACTGTAATGTCTGGCAAGGCGGGGAACTCGGAGGCGGGAAATCAGCGGCCTTCTGGCACTTCGCTTGTCGCAAGGCAATTGCTATCGAGACACACCAGGCGAAATTGACGCGTCGAAAGGCGCTCGTTACAGCTGTGATATCGGTTGATGCTGTTGGGAGTGAACATGACGACCTATGCCAATTCCACCCGCCGCTATCTTCTGGGTCTTGGCTGCGAGCGCGGCACCGACTGGAACGACGTGCGGATGCTTGCGGAAAGAGCTTTTCAGGAGGTTGGGATCGGGAGCCAGCAGGTTCTGGCCGTCGTGTCGATCGATACGCGCATGAATGAGCAGGCGATCCTCGAGACCGCCACGCATTTCCGTCTGCCAGTCCGCTTCTTCAAGGCGGCCGCATTGGAGCGGGAGACACCCAGGCTGAAGAACCCGTCCGAACTCGTTTTCGCCCATACCGGTTGTCATGGCGTCGCGGAAGCTGCGGCGCTTGCGGCGGCCGGGCCGGATTCGGAGCTTGTGCTCCCGAAGATCAAATCCAGTTTTGCGACGGCGGCGATCGCTAGAATTGCCTGAGGGCTAACGCTGTCAGACTTAAATGGTCCGTGCGATATCGGTGGGGCATTTCGCCGTCTGCGGTTCTCGTGTATGCCGGTAGTTCAAGCGCGATCC
This sequence comes from Rhizobium sp. BK289, assembly GCF_014193575.1. Taxonomy (NCBI): domain Bacteria; kingdom Pseudomonadati; phylum Pseudomonadota; class Alphaproteobacteria; order Hyphomicrobiales; family Rhizobiaceae; genus Rhizobium; species Rhizobium sp. BK289. The sequence goes on along the minus strand of NZ_JACHZO010000002.1, from coordinate 276,512 downwards.
GCGATGACGAAAATTCCGAAAGATCAAGCTTATTCAGCATGTTGGTAAGGAAAAATCATGCATAAGGTCATTTATGATACCGATCCGGGCGTTGACGACGCCATGGCGCTTCTCTTCCTGCATCGTCACCCGGATATCGACCTTCTTGGCGTGACGACGGTGTTCGGCAACGCCTCAGTGGATACGACGACCCGCAATGCGCTGTTCCTGAAGCGCGAGTGGAATATTGCGTGTCCGGTTGCGCGCGGCGCCAGCGTCACTTTCGATCCTTCGCGGCACGAGCGGCCGTGGCCGATAATGGTTCACGGCCATAACGGCCTCGGCGACATCGATGTGCCCGATACGATCGACCTGCCGGCCGATCCGCGGCCGGCTTACCAGTTCATCATCGACACCGTTCGCGCCAATCCGGGCGAGGTGACCCTGGTCGCCGTCGGCCGCATGACCAATTTGGCTCTGGCGCTGAAGCACGATCCGGATATCGCCAAGCTCGTGAAGGGTGTGGTCATCATGGGCGGCAATTTCTATGTGCCGGGCAATGTCTCTCCGGTTGCGGAAGCCAATATTCACGGTGATCCGGAAGCCGCCGATTTCGTCATGACGGCGGCCTGGAAAGTGGTCGTGGTGGGCCTCGACGTGACGGCGGTGACGACCATGAGCCGCGGCTATCTGGCCGATATGGCGAGGGACGGCGGACCTTCGGTGCAGCTGCTGTCGGATCTATCGCAATCCTATATCGATTTCTACAAGCACGCCGTCGAAGACGGCATGATGGTGCACGACAGCTGCGCCTGCGTCTATGTCGTCGCGCCGGAGCTGTTCGACACGATCGAAGGTTCGGTCCGCGTCGTCTGCGGCGGCATTGCCGATGGTCAGACGATCGTCAAGCCGAACGGCCGTCATTTCCCGCCGGGCGATTGGGACAATCTGCCGAGCCAGATCGTCTGCACCGGCATTCGCTCACAGCAGGTCGTCGATCTGATCCGCGACGTGATCCTGGGCAAGATCAGACATTAAATTCTCTCTGAAGGGGGCGCGTGCCCCCTTCACATCTCGCTGAAGAGCCATTTCCTCAGCTTATTGTGGGCCTATTTAAGTTTCCGGACATACCAAGTCCGGAATGTCATACGATCAATCAATAGGTTTTTCATTTCCTGTCGCCGTTGGAAAAGCTCATAGCGTGCTATCGCTCACGCTGGGCAGTCCTATGGCGTAATGTCGGCAATGGGAACGATGTCGAACCGAGGCTGTCTTATCCCGTTCTCAACATTGCAATTTCGCCCATCCGGGCATAGGACACATGGGATGAACGATACCGCTTTTTCCACTCTGCCGGCCTTGGAGCCGGGCTCCGTCTGGCTCGTCGGCGCCGGGCCGGGCGATCCGGGGCTCCTGACCCTGCTGGCGGCCAAAGGGCTGGCTGAGGCGGATATCATCGTGCATGACGCCCTGGTGAACGAGGATTGCCTCAAGCTCGCCCGATCGGGTGTGGTGCTGGAATATGCCGGCAAGCGCGGCGGCAAGCCTTCTGCCAAGCAGCGGGATATTTCTCTGCGGCTGGTGGAGCTAGCGCGGGCAGGCAAGCGCGTGCTGCGCCTGAAGGGCGGCGATCCTTTCGTTTTCGGGCGCGGCGGTGAGGAGGCGTTGACACTCGTCGAGCACGGAATTCCCTTCCGCATCGTGCCCGGCATTACGGCTGGGATCGGCGGTTTGGCCTATGCCGGCATTCCCGTCACCCATCGCGACGTCAATCACGCCGTCACCTTCCTCACCGGCCATGATTCGTCCGGTGTTGTGCCAGACGCCATCAATTGGGAGGCCATCGGCAGGGGATCGCCCGTCATCGTCATGTATATGGCGATGAAGCACATCGCCCAGATCAGCGCCAATCTCATTGCCGCCGGCCGTTCGGCGGACGAACCCGTTGCCTTCGTCTGCAATGCGGCGACATCCTCTCAACAAGTCCTGGAGACGACGCTCGGGCGAGCGCCTGTTGATGTCGAAGCTTCCGGTCTCGAGCCGCCGGCTATCGTCGTCGTCGGCGAGGTGGTGAAATTGCGGTCATCGCTCGATTGGCTTGGCGCCCTATCCGGCCGCACGCTGGTGCCGGCCGCTGAAAGGCCCGGCGAAAGCGGACGCAAGGTGTCGGCATGAGCGGGCTTCTGATCGCGGCACCTTCATCAGGCTCCGGTAAGACCACATTTACACTCGGTCTGCTGAGAGCACTGCGAAACAGGGGTGTCGCGGTCGCATCCGGCAAAGCCGGACCGGATTACATCGACCCCGCCTTTCATGCGGCAGCGGTCGGATCGGCCTGCCTCAATTTCGATCCCTGGGCCATGCGCGCCGAACTCATTTCCGCTAACGCGGCACTTCATCGCGCCGGCGGAAGGATGCTCGTCACCGAGGGGATGATGGGCCTGTTCGACGGTGCTGCTGACGGTACGGGCACGCCGGCGGATCTTGCCGCCTTGCTTGGCTTGTCCGTCGTGCTCGTCGTCGACTGCTCGCGCATGTCGCAATCGGTTGCCGCCATCGTTACCGGTTTTGCCAATTTCCGTGCCGATATCCGCATTGCCGGTGTCGTGCTCAATCGCGTCGCCAGCGACAGGCATGAGAGAATGCTGCGCCAGGCGTTGAATGCGGTGCATATGCCTGTTGTCGCGGTTATCCGCAGTGATGCCGTCCTGGCATTGCCGGAGAGGCATCTCGGTCTTGTGCAGGCGGGAGAGCACGGTGCACTGGAGCAGTTTATCGAGGCGGCTGCCGAGGTCGTCTCGAAAGCCTGCGATTTCGATCTGCTGTTGAGGGCGGCGCACCAGCATCTCGTTCGCACCTCAGCGGCCAATATTGCGCGGCTTATGCCGTTCGGCCAGCGCATTGCGGTCGCGCGGGATATCGCTTTCGCCTTCTGCTATGAGCATATGCTGCTCGGTTGGAAGCGGCGTGGCGCGGAAATATCCTTCTTTTCTCCGCTCGCGGACGAAGCCCCCTCGGCCGATGCCGATGCCATCTATCTGCCGGGCGGCTATCCGGAATTGCACGCCCCTAAGCTTGCTGCCGCTCAGCATTTCCGGGATGGCGTGAAGACGGCGGCTTCCCGCGGGGTGCGCATCTATGGCGAGTGCGGCGGCTATATGGTGCTCGGCGAGGGGCTTGTAGATGCGGCAGGTGCGCGCCACGAAATGCTGAGCCTCTTGCCCGTGGTCACCAGTTATGAGAAGCGGCAGCGTCATTTAGGCTATCGGCGCGTGGTGCCGCTTGCCGGCTCTTTTTTCGACAAGCCGATGACGGCCCATGAGTTTCATTATTCGACCATCGTCTCGGAAGGTGAGGCGGACCGTCTGTTTGCAGTGAGGGATGCGCTCAATAACGATCTCGGTGCCGCCGGCTTGCAGCGTGGCAACGTTGCCGGCTCCTACATGCATTTGATCGATCTCGCCGGTGACGCCGTATGACCAACAGGATCGTCCATGGAGGCGGCATCACGGCTGCGGCACGCCAATATGGCGGTCGTCCGGAGGAATGGCTGGATCTCTCCACCGGCATCAATCCCAATCCGGTGACGCTGCCGGAAATCCCTGTCGCGGCATGGCACAGGTTGCCTGACCAGCATTTGCACGAGCGGGCGCGGGAAGCGGCGAGGAACTATTACCGCAGCGGCGATATTCTGCCCTTGCCGGTTCCCGGCACGCAGTCCGTCATTCAATTGCTTCCGAGGCTGGTTCCCGGTGGCAGCGTCGCGATCCTCTCGCCGACCTATGGCGAATATGCGAGAGCCTTTACGCTGGCGGGGCTGCGGGTCCGCCAGGTTTCGACGATTGCCGAACTCACCGCCGACGACAGGCTGGTCGTTGCCGTCAATCCCAACAATCCCGATGGGCGGAGACTGCCCATCGAGCAGTTGCGGGATTTGCACGACAGGCTACGGAGCCAAGGGGGGAGCCTTCTTGTCGATGAGGCCTTCGGCGATATGGAGCCGGCAGCGAGCGTGGCGCCTTTTGCCGCCTCGATGCCGAATCTCATCATCTTCCGTTCGTTCGGAAAGTTTTTCGGCCTGGCCGGCCTTCGTCTCGGGTTCGTGATTGCCGAGGCCGCGATCCTAACCCGTTTCGAGGATTGGCTCGGTCCCTGGGCGGTTTCCGGGCCGGCTCTTTCGATCGCCGCGTCGCTCATGGAAGGCGATACAGGCGCCATCCGAAACCGCATTCTTCAACGGTATTCGGCGCTGGAAGGAGTTCTTCGTCGATCGACGCTTGAGATCGCCGGCGGCACCCCCCTGTTTGCACTGGTTGCAGACGACCGCGCCGAGGGCCTATATACGCATCTTTGCCGCCATCGTATCCTGGTCCGCAAGTTCGATTACGCCCGCAATTGGCTGCGCTTCGGACTGACCCCGGACGAGGAGGCTGATCAAAGACTCGCCGGGGTGCTAGAGTCGGATGATTTTAGGTCTGTTCGACCTAAAATCTGAATCCGCTCTAGAAACAAAGAAGTAGAGCATGATGGTGTCCGAAAACCGCTCAAATACTTTTCGGCATCATGCTCTAAAGGATTATTCGCAATGACCGCCGACGAACATTTGCTCATTCTGGTCCTTGCCTTGCTGCTCGACCGTATCGTCGGCGATCCCCACTGGTTGTGGAAGCGCTTTCCGCACCCGGTCGTGCTGTTCGGCAAGGCGATTTCATATTTCGACGGCCGGTTCAATGCAAAGCATCTGCCCGGAGTGCTCCGCCGCCGCAACGGGATCATGTCCATCGTCGCGCTGCTCATGGGAGCTGCCATCGCCGGCTGGGCCATTCATGGATTTCTCGCCTTCTTCGGCTGGCTTGGCATATTGGCAGAAGCGATACTCGCGGCGGTTTTCCTGGCGCAGAAAAGCCTTGCCGATCATGTCGGCGAGGTATCGCGTGCGCTGCGTGCGGACGGTCTGGAAGGCGGTCGGTTGGCCGTATCGCGCATCGTCGGCCGCGACCCCGAGACGCTGGATGAACCCGGGATTTGCCGCGCGGCCATCGAAAGCCTCGCCGAGAATTTTTCCGACGGCGTCGTTGCCCCCGCCCTTTGGTACGGTTTTTTCGGCCTTCCGGGCCTGTTCTTCTACAAGATGCTCAATACCGCCGATTCGATGATCGGCCACAAGTCCGAGACCTATATAGATTTCGGCCGCGCCGCCGCGCGCCTGGATGATATTGCCAACTGGCCGGCTGCACGGCTCTCCATTCTGCTGATTGCTGCCGGAGCCTTGGCCAAGCGGGGGATTTCCGCGCTTGGAAATGCGATCCGCATCGGGGTCCGGGACGGCGGACTGCACCGTTCGCCCAATTCCGGCAGGCCGGAGGCCGCCATGGCAGGCGCGCTTGATATCCAGCTCGCCGGTCCGAGAATCTATGGCGGGGAACTCGTGCGTGAACCGATGATCAACGGTTCCGGCCGCGATACCGCTACCGTCAGCGATATCGAAGCCGGTATTTCCATCTTCTATTCCGCATGCTCGATGCTGACATTTCTCGCCTTTTTGGGATTTCTGCTGCTGCTGTGAGCGCCCCTAAATTAAGCAATCGCTCACTATATGTATTAATTTGGTATAATTAGCATAGCGATAGAATTCCCCATCGTCTGAATTGCTCTGGAAGGAAGCAAACAGTCGGAGGGGGCAAGATGAAGCGTGTCGCATTCGTAGCAACGGCATGTCTGTTCATGCAGTTTCATGCCATTTCGGCTCATGCCGGAACTGTTCTTGCAGTGGTCGATCTTCGATCGCAAACAATGACCGTTTCCGAGGACGGGGCTTTTAAATATCGCTGGCGCGTATCGACGGCTCGCACGGGTTATGTGACGCCTGTCGGCTCCTATACCGCCAAATGGTTGTCCAGGGATCACCGCTCGAAGAAATATGACGATGCGCCGATGCCCTATGCCGTGTTCTTCAACGGCGGCTATGCCATTCACGGCACTTACGAGGTGAGGCGACTTGGCCGGCCGGCATCGCATGGCTGCGTGCGGCTCGACACACGCAACGCCGCCACTTTCTTTGCGATGACGTCGGATGCGGGGCTTCACAATACCCGCATCGTGATCAGCGATTAGCGCCGCAACGCGGCAAGCCTTTCGCTTCGCTGTAGCCGCAATACTGCCGCATCTTGCGCGCATGTCGCCCTTGATTCCGCAATTGTGACGCGATCGTCACTTTGCTGTTTGCGCAACAGTGCTTCGCCAAATTGCCGGAGTTTCTGGTGGAAACCATTGGCTTTTGATATGGATTTCCCTATGAGGGGGTGAATTATTATTTCAAGAGGTATGGGCAGTGACTGCTACATTTGACAAAGTTGCCGACATCATCGCTGAAACCAGCGAAATCGATCGTGACACGATCACCCCGGATAGCCACACGATCGACGACCTCGGTATCGACAGCCTGGACTTCCTGGATATCGTCTTTGCTATCGACAAGGAGTTCGGCATCAAGATCCCGCTCGAGAAGTGGACGCAGGAAGTCAACGAAGGCAAGGTCTCGACCGAAGAGTACTTCGTCCTGAAGAATCTCTGCGCCAAGATCGATGAATTGCGCGCCGCCAAGGGCTGAGCAACATCCTTGCATTTTTTGACGCCCAGCCGCCCCTGAACATGGCGGCCGGGCGGTTTCATTCTTAAATAGCGTATCCCGCCCGACGCATGCTGCGTTATCGGGTTGGAGCGGAGGCGTTAATGCTGCTGGAATATTTCCAGATGATCGACAGGGTCGAATCGGTCGATCTGTCCAAGGGCCTGTTGAAGGCGCATTCCGTCGTTCCGGCGAAAAGCCCGGTTTTCGAAGGCCATTTCCCCGGCATGCCGCTTGTCCCGGGTGTTCTGCTGATCGAAACAATGGCGCAGGCCTCGGGCATGCTCGTGCTTGCCGCGACGAAATTCGCCTATATGCCATTCCTGATGTCGGTGGACGGTGCCAAGATGCGGACGTTCGTCGAGCCGGAAGCCAAACTTGATATCGAGGCCGAACTCGAGCATGACGGTTCGGGCTTCGCCGTCACCAAGGCGCGCATCACCATCGCCGGAAAGAAGGTCTGCGATGCGCAGTTGAAGCTGCGGACCATGCCGTTTAATGAGTTGCCGCTTGGCGATATCGTGCGCAAGCGGGCAGGCGAAGTCGGGCTTCTCGACGCCATCGCCGCCAACGGTTGATGCTGCCGGCTTGTTCGGCGCCGCCGCATTCGAAGAGGATTGATGAATGAGCAAGGCTCAGAATGATGTGGTGATCACGGGTATCGGCATCGTTACCTGTCAGGGCGTTGGCAAGGACGCGCATGTCGCCCTTTTGAAGGCGGACAAGGCGCCGGCGACCATCGTCGAAACCGAGAAATTCAAGCCCTATCCCGTGCATCCGCTGCCTGAGATCGATTGGTCGCAACAGATTCCAAAGCGGGGCGATCAGCGCCAGATGGAAAACTGGCAGCGCATTGGCGTCTTCACCGCCGGCCTTGCTCTTGACGACGCCGGCTTCAAGGACGATCTGGAAGCCTGCGGCACCATGGACATGATCGTTGCAGCCGGCGGCGGCGAGCGCGACATCAATGTCGATACGCTGATCGTCAACGAAGGCCTGCAGCGCAATGATCGCGAATTGCTTCTGAACGAGAAGCTGACCACCGAACTGCGGCCGACTTTGTTCCTGGCGCAGCTTTCCAACCTGCTTGCCGGCAATATTTCGATCGTCCACAAGGTCACGGGCTCGTCGCGCACCTTCATGGGTGAGGAAGCCGCTGGTATTTCCGCCGTCGAGACCGCTTTTCATCGCATCAAGTCGGGCGAATCGAGCCATGCCCTGGTGGGGGGCGCCTTTTCCGCTGAAAGACTGGACATGATCCTGCTGATCGAGGCGATCAATGCCCACGCTCAGGGTGACTGGCATCCCGTCTGGTCGCGCAAGCCGGAAGACGGCGGCATGATCATGGGATCGCTGAGCGCCTTCCTCGTTCTTGAATCGCGTGCCCATGCCGAAGGCCGCGGCGCGCATATCTATGCAACCATCGATGCCGTCGAGGGCGATCGCGGCCGGCGCGACGAGGGCAAGTTCGAAGCGCGGTTGGAGCGCCTGCTCGCACCGGCAGCCAAGCAGGCGTCGGGCGACGCGACAGTCGTTTTTTCCGGCACGACGGCCATCCCCGGCTTGGCCCAGCGCGAAAAGACGGTGCTCGAGGCGCAGCTTCCGGGCTCGGCCATCCGCGCCTATTCCGGTATTTCCGGACACGGGCTGGAAAGCCAGTTCCCGCTCGGGCTCGCCTTTGCGGCGCTCGCCGTCGCCAGCCAGGCCAAGGTGCCGCCCTTCGATGCCGCGCATGAAAAGCCGATGGCGACGGGTGCTCGCAAGGCTGTGGTGACGACCGTCGGGCATTCGCGCGGTGAAGGCATCGCCGTAATTTCCGCTGAAGCGTGAGGAGCAGGATATGACCGCTTACAAGGATCATCTTGGACGTCCGATCGTCGCCGTCACCGGCATGGGGATCATCACGTCGCTGGGGCAGGGCCTGAAGGATAACTGGAACGCGCTTTCCTCCGGCACGTCAGGCATTCACGGTATCACGCGCTTCCCGACGGACGGCCTTTCGACGCGTATCGCCGGCACGGTGGATTTCATCGATATTCCCGTCCCGAACGCTGTCGAGCGCTCCTACGCCTTCGCCCGCGAAACAACCATCGAAGCGCTGGCCCAGGCCGGGATTTCTGGCGATTTCGACGCGCCGCTGTTCCTGGCTGCACCGCCGATCGAGCCGGAATGGAGCGCGCGTTTCGAGCTCGCCGACCGCTCGCCGCCGGCCGATCATCAGGGCGACGCCTATGAGCGTTTCCTTGCGGCCATGCGCCAGCGTCCGGATCCGGCCTTCCATGAAGCGGCACTTTTCGGCGCCATTTCCGAACGCCTTGCCGATCGCTTTGGCACGCGCGGCCTGCCGGTGACGCTGTCGACAGCCTGTGCATCGGGTGTGACCGCCATTCAGCTCGGTATCGAGGCGATCCGGCAGGGCCGCACGACGCGGGCGCTGACGGTTGCGACCGATGGTTCGTTGAGTGCCGAAGCACTGATCCGCTTCTCGCTGCTGTCGGCGCTGTCGACGCAGAACGATCCGCCGACCAAGGCCTCCAAGCCGTTCAGCAAGGATCGTGACGGCTTTGTCATCGCCGAAGGGGCGGCGACGCTGGTGCTGGAATCGCTCGAAGCGGCAGTCGCGCGCGGTGCGAAGATCCTGGGCATCATGAAGGGTGCGGGCGACAAGGCCGACTCCTTCCATCGCACGCGCTCTTCGCCCGATGGCGGCCCGGCGATTGCGACGATCCGGGCGGCACTTGCCGATGCCGGCATGGCAGAGGCCGATATCGGCTACATCAACGCTCACGGCACTTCGACGCCGGAGAACGACAAGATGGAATATGGTGCGATGTCCGCGGTCTTCGGCGAGCGGCTTCCGAACATCCCCGTCTCATCGAACAAGTCGATGATCGGGCATACGCTGACGGCGGCCGGCGCAGTCGAAGCGGTGTTCTCGCTGCAGACCATGCTGACCGGCACTCTGCCGCCGACCATCAACTACAACAATCCGGATCCGTCGATCATCCTCGACGTGGTGCCGAACAAGAAGCGTGAAAAGCAGGTGAATGCCGTTCTTTCGAATTCTTTCGGGTTCGGCGGCCAGAATGCCAGCCTTGTCATGGCGCTTGAACCGGCTTAATCGGACGTCTGAAAAACAGAATACAACTGCGCCCGAGGGGCGAGGGACTTTGCCATGCGTGCTTTGCAACTGATCGACGACCGCAAACTTGAGATCACCGATCTGCCGGAGCCGGATGCGCCGGGCGCAGGTGAGGTGACCCTGCGCGTCAAGGCCGTCGCGCTCAACCATATCGATGTCTGGGGATGGCGCGGCATGGCGTTCGCCAAGCGCAAGATGCCGCTGGTCATCGGCGCCGAGGCTGCTGGCGTCGTCGAAGCGATCGGCCCGGGCGTTGCCAACGTCCTGCCTGGGCAGCTCGTATCGATCTACGGTGCGCAGACCTGCGGGCTTTGCCGCCATTGCCGAGAAGGCCGCGACAATCTCTGCGAACATGTCAGCGGTGTGCACGGCTTCCATCTCGATGGTTTCGCGCAGGAGAAGGTCAATCTCCCGGCTCGCCTGCTTGTCCCGGCGCCTCCCGGCGTCGACGCGATCGGCGCGGCCCTTGCTCCCGTCACCTTCGGCACCGTCGAGCATATGCTCTTCGACAATGCCAAGCTCGAACCGGGCGAGACGATCCTCGTTCACGCGGGCGGCTCGGGTATCGGTACCGCCGCAATCCAGCTTGCCAAGAAGATCGGCTGCACCGTGATCACCACCGTCGGTTCCGATGACAAGATCGAAAAGGCGAAGGCACTCGGCGCCGATCACGTCATCAATTACCGCACCGACCGCTTCGAGGGCGTCGTGCGCAAGCTGACGAAGAAGAAGGGGGTCGACGTGGTCTTCGAACATGTCGGCAAGGATACGTGGGCAGGCTCCATGCTCTGCATGAAGCGTGGCGGACGTCTCGTCACCTGCGGCTCGACCTCGGGCGTTTCGACCGATATCAATCTGATGATGCTGTTCCAGCAGCAATTGAAGCTGCTCGGCTCCTTCGGTTGCCGCATGGAGAACATGGCCAATGCCATGCAGAAGATGGCGCGCGGCCTCGTTCACCCTGTGATCGATACCGAAGTCGGCTTCAATGATATCGATCGAGCGCTGGAGCGGATGGAATCGCGCCAGATCTTCGGCAAGATCATCCTGAAGATGGACTGAGCCGCGTGAAGCTTTTCATCACCCGGATCGTCCTTGCGCTCAGAAATTTCCGGCAGTGGCTGGTGGCGCAGGTCATTTTCGGATTTCTCAATTTCCTGAAGCTGTTTCCGGCAGATGCGGGCATCAATTTTGCCGATCGGCTGACCCGCAGGATTGGCCCGCGCATGCGCCGGCATCAGCTGATGCTGACCAATCTGCGCAATGCCTTTCCGGAAAAGAGCGAGAGCGAAATCGAGGAGATCGCACGCGCAAGCTGGGGGAATATGGGCCGGCTCGCGGCCGAATATGTCTTTCTCGACCGGCTTTTCGACTTCGATCCCCATAGCGACAAGCCCGGGCGAATCGAAGTTTCAGGCATTCCGATCTTCCTCGATCTCAGGGACAATCCTCGGCCGTTCATCGTCTTTACCGGACATACCGGCAATTTCGAGCTGCTGCCTGTCGCGGGCGCCGCTTTCGGCCTGACGGTGACCGTATTGTTCCGTCCGCCGAACAACCCCTATGTCGCGAAGAAGGTCTTTGACTTTCGCGCCAAGCGCATGGGCAATCTTGTACCGTCCCACGCCGGATCATCCTTCAGCCTTGCGAGAGAATTGGAGGCGGGTCGCGGTGTCGGCGTGCTGGTCGATCAGAAATTTCGCAAGGGCCTGAAAACCCGATTCTTTGGCCGGGATGTGAAGACGAATCCGCTTTTGCCGAAACTTGTGCGCCAGTTCAATTGCGAGGTCTACCCGGCCCGCTGCATCCGGCTGCCCGGCAATCGCTACCGGCTGGAAATCGAGCCGAAGCTAGAGATGCCGCGCAACGAGGCCGGCGGTCTCGATCTGACGGCAACGGCGCAGATGCTGAACGACAAGGTGGAGAGCTGGGTGAGGGAAAATCCCGAGCAGTGGCTCTGGTATCACGATCGCTGGAATATCAAGAAAACCGTTTTCTAGGCCCGAATTCCGGCGCGTGCGCGACGAATCTGTGCGCGGATTTGCATCCTGTCTTTCATGCAGTCGTTGCTGTCGGTAAGCCTTGCTTTCCAGAAAATTCTCCTTTCCCGAGAACTTCCGTTCATCCGGATTGAAAGTGGAGGTAAGTCATGTTAATTCACAATGTAGAAAGTTTGGTGAGAATGCGGACACCAAACTGAATATCCTTGGGCATGGCAACGCCGGGAAACGAGGCCCCTGCGTCCTGTTGTGTTCAGGGACAGGAGGGCAATTTTGCTGGCACTCTTTCATGCCTTCTCCACGAAATGTAATCAGATTCAGCGTGCGATAAAACTTGGCGACGATGAGCTTGTAGCGTCGCTTGATAGCGAATTAGAGCCACTTATCGCGGCGATCCTGGCCTATAAGGCCACGAGTCTGCTCGAAATCTACATGCAGCTCCAGTTCATGAACAATCTCATCCGGGAAGAAGCGGATGATCGGTCGCGAGTGATGCATAATTCCGCTTCGCTTTCGGTGCTGATCGACCGTTATTTCGGTGGCGCAAACCAAGCGGCCAGCGAAGTCCTACGGGCATTTTCGAGTGAGAAAACCAGTCTCGACAATGAGTTGGGATTCGGGGAAGGCAGCGTTTTGAACGATGTCATTCTGGATAGCTTGCCGGATCGCGTTGCGGTCGTCACGCAGGACTATCGCTATCTCTACAGCAACGCGGCCAATTCGGAATTTCTGAAATCGAAACCGATGGAGCTCGTCGGGCGTCATATCTCCGAATTCATCGGTTCCGACTATTTCGAAAGCAGTGTGAAGGCGAAGCTCGATGCCTGCTTTGCCGGCGAGAAGGTGGAGTGTCTCTATCCATCCTTTCGTCAGGTGGAGTCCGGCAAGGTGCTTCACTGCACGATGACGCCGCTGCGTGCCAAGACAGAGGTGATCGGCGCGCTACTCGTCATGCATGAGATCATCGCCGTTCCCACCGGCATGCTGGTGGCCTGAACGCACGTTCAGGCCCCAAACAGCAATTTTCCGACCACATCCGTCATCAGGCGAGGATTCGTTTCGCCTGATTTTCTGTCTGTCTGGTCCGGCTCGGCCGCAGCGGATCGCAATCCGTCGTCCTCGGGAGTGTCATCGCTCCCGCACTCGAAGCATTGGCAGCGAAACCTGATCACTTTCGGCTTTTTCATGCCGTCGGCCCGTTCCAGCTTGCAAAGGAATCGGGCAGGTCCCGCCAACGTTCCGGCGTGAAACGATCCGCCTCGACAAGACAAGCGTCCAGCTCGGTCGTGATCTGCTTCTCATTCATCGGGTCGGCGCCGATGAATACCAATTCCTGGCGGCGATCGCCCCAAATCGGATCGAGATAGGGCGCGAGGGCGCGTTTGAAGGAGGGATCGCGCGGCCATTGATCCTCAGGCACGGCAGCCCACCAGAGACCCATCTTGCTCGTGCGGACAAGCGCGCCGGCCTGGCTCATCTCGCCGACATAAAAGGGCCGGGTTGCAAGCCAGAAGAAGCCCTTGGCGCGGACGACGCCCGGCCAGGAGCGATTGAGAAAGGCTTGAAATTTCGTGGGATCGAACGGTTTTTTCGCGCGGTAGACGAAGGAGCGAATGCCGTATTCTTCCGTTTCGGGAACGTGATCCTTGAAGCCGTGCAGTTCCTTGTACCAGAGCGGATGGGTCTCGGCTCGATCGATGTCGAAGCGGCCGGTGCCGAGAACCTCCGTCGGTTCGATCGCGCCGAAATCCGCCTCGATGAGACGAGCATCGGGGTTGAGGCCGACGATGATCTTGCGGGCGGCGTCGCGTTGTCCAGCCGTTGCCGAACCGACCTTGTTCAGGATCACGACATCGGCAAATTCTATCTGCTCGACCAGGAGATCGACGATGGTCCGGTTGTCGCCGTCGCCGGCGGTTTCACCTCGGTCGGCCAGGAAAACCGTCGAACCATAGTCGGCAAGAAGATTGGCCGCATCGACGACGGTCACCATCGTATCAAGCCTGGCAACGTCGGAGAGGCTGCTGCCATCCTCGTCGCGGAACTCGAAGGTGGTGGCAACGGGCAGGGGCTCGGCAATGCCTGTGGATTCGATCAGCAGATAGTCGAAGCGATCCTGCTCCGCGAGCTGGCGGACTTCCTTCAGCAGGTCGTCGCGCAATGTGCAACAGATGCAGCCATTGGTCATCTCGACGAGCTGTTCCTCCGTGCGCGAGAGATTGGCGCCGCCATCGCGCACCAGCGCCGCATCGATATTTACTTCGCTCATGTCGTTGACGATGACGGCGACACGCAAGCCTTCACGATTGTTGAGGATATGGTTGAGCAGCGTCGTCTTGCCGGCGCCAAGGAAACCGGAGAGGACGGTGACCGGAAGCTTCTTGTTCATGATAACCTCGCTCGTAATGTAATATCATTACATCTGGTAAGATAAAAAAAGCGAGCATAGGGCTCGCTTCCTTCGGCGCTACATAGCCTTATTCAGGAGAGGCACTCTTTCAGAGAACTTGCGATACCGCGCATCAGGTCGAAATAGAGATCCGGCCCTTGCGGCAGCGTTGCGGCTTCAGGATCGAGGACACCAGATTTTGCGGGCGTACCTTCCAGCACCACATTGACCAGCTTCGGTTCGAATTGCGGTTCCGCGAAAACGCAGGTCGCGCCGAGATCGGCGACCTTGCTGTGGATCTCGGCGACGCGCTGTGCGCCCGGAATGGTTTCCGGCCTAACCGTAATCGAGCCGGAAACGCGCACGCCATAGCGATGCTCGAAATACTGATAGGCGTCGTGGAAGACGATGAAAGGTTTGTCCTTCACCGGCGCGACGGCAGCGGCGATTTCGCTATCCAGAGCATCGAGCTTATCGTTCAGAGCCTTCTGGTTTGCTTCATAGGTCAGTGCATTGGCAGGGTCGGCTGCGACCAGCGACGTGGTGATCTCGGCGACCATCGCTTTGGCGTTGTGTGGATCGAGCCAGAGATGGGTGTCGAACTCGCCGTGATCATGATCGTGGTCACCATGATCATGTGCATGGTTTTCCCCGGTCGCCGCTTCATCGCCGTCGTCATGCGGCTCGAAGGCGCCGCCTTCGCGGAATTTGAGCTTGGTGATGCCGGGCGCATCGTCGAGTTCGACGACGGTGGCGTTGGCGCCGAGGGATGCGAGCGGTTTCTCCAGGAAGGCTTCCATGCCTGGTCCGACCCAGAAAACCACCTGCGCCTGCTGGAGACTGCGGGCATTCGACGGCTTGAGCGCATAGGTATGTGGCGAGGTGGCGCCGTCAACGATCAGATCAGGTGTTCCGACCCCTTGCATGATCGCGGCGACAAGCGAATGGATCGGCTTTATGGAGACGACGACCTTTGGTGCGTCGGCTGCCGTCGCAGTGGTACCGGCAAGCAGGCCGGAAAGCAGGAGGGTGGCGGCGAGGGGAATAAAAGCTTTTGCTGCGTTCATGCTAGAAATGCCCTTGAATGGGTCTGTTATGTTATTACATCAATTGCGTTATGCTATAACGTGTGCGATAGCATGGCGCAATAGTGCAATTGGAAATTTCATGCTTTCTTCCCTCGACAGCAAGAACCGGCCGCTGGTGTCGCTCCATGATGTCGGCGTCCGCCGTGACGGCCGCTGGCTGGTGCGCGGCGTCGATTTTTCCGTGAGCCGCGGCGAGATCGTCACCCTGATCGGCCCGAACGGCTCCGGCAAATCCACGAGCGCCAAAACGGCAATCGGCGTGCTGAAGCCGGACGAAGGGCGCGTCGACCGTATTGCCAATCTGAAGGTCGGCTACGTGCCGCAGAAGCTCGCCATCGATTGGACCTTGCCTCTCAGCGTGCAGCGATTGATGACGCTGACCGGGCCTTTGCCTGAGCGCGAGCTGATCGCTGCTCTTGAAGCAGTCGGCATCGCGCATCTCGCCAAAGCCGAGGTGCAGCATCTTTCCGGCGGCGAATTCCAGCGGGCGCTGTTGGCGCGCGCCATTGCCCGCAAGCCCGATCTGCTTGTTCTGGACGAGCCGGTGCAGGGGGTGGATTTCAGTGGTGAGATCGCGCTTTACGATCTCATCAAGTCGATCCGCAATTCGCAGGGCTGTGGCATCCTGCTGATCTCGCATGATCTGCATGTCGTGATGGCGGCGACGGATACGGTGGTCTGCCTGAACGGCCATGTCTGCTGCCGCGGCACGCCGCAGACCGTTAGCCAGAGTCCCGAATATGTCAGGCTGTTCGGCACGCGGGCGGCGCAGTCGCTGGCGATCTACAGCCATCATCACGACCATACGCATCTGCCGGATGGCCGCGTGCAGCATGCGGACGGTTCGATTACGGACCATTGCCATGCTGACGATGGCCATCACCATCATGAGCACGATCACGATGATCATCATCACGGCCATGACCATGCCGAGGGAGAGCGCCATGTTTGACGATTTCTTCCTGCGCGCCGTCGTCGCCGGCGTTGGGCTGGCGCTGACGACCGGGCCGCTCGGCTGCTTCATCATCTGGCGCCGTATGGCTTATTTCGGCGATACGATCTCGCATTCGGCACTGCTCGGCGTGGCGCTCTCGCTGCTTTTCCAGCTGAATTTGACTCTCTCCGTCTTTGCGGTTGCCGCGCTCGTCTCGATCCTGCTCTTGCTGCTGCAGAGGCGGCAGGCGCTGTCGGCGGATGCGTTGCTCGGCATTCTCTCGCATGCGACGCTGGCGATCGGTCTTGTCATCGTCGCCTTCATGAGCTGGGTGAGGATCGATCTCATCGCTTTCCTCTTCGGTGATATTCTGGCCGTCAGCCAATCCGATATCGCGGTGATCTGGGGCGGCGGCATTCTCGTGCTGGCGGCGATCGTCTGGCTCTGGCGGCCGCTGCTGGCCTCGACCGTCAATCCCGAGCTTGCCGAGGCTGAGGGGTTGCGGCCGGAGCGCGCAAGACTGTTCTTCATGCTGCTGATGGCCGTGGTGATCGCGATTGCCATGAAGATCGTCGGTATTTTGCTTATCACTGCGCTGCTGATCATTCCCGCCGCTACCGCGTGCCGCTTTGCCTCGACGCCGGAAACGATGGCGATTTTTGCTTCGCTGCTTGGCGCCATCGCCGTTGTCGGCGGACTTTTCGGATCGCTGCGCTACGACACGCCGTCCGGGCCTTCCATCGTGGTTGCGGCGCTCGTCCTGTTTATCATCAGTCTGCTGCCCCTCGTTCGCAGGAGCGGCATGCCAGCGGCGCAACAGAGAGGACAGTCATCATGACCACTCCGATGCTCACCAAGAACCAGTCTCTCGTTTTCGATATCCTGACCAAGGCGGAAGCGCCGCTCAGCGCCTATACCATTCTCGACAAGCTGCGCGATCAGGGTTTTCGCGCGCCGCTGCAGGTCTATCGCGCGCTCGACAAGCTTCTCGAATATGGCGTGGTGCACCGGCTCGAGAGCATCAATTCCTTCGTCGCCTGCGCCCATCCGAACGAGGATTGCCACAGTCACGGCCTCGTCGCCTTCGCCATCTGCGAGAGCTGCGGGCAGGTGATCGAATTCCACGATCACGAGGTCGATCATCGGCTGATGGACTGGCTGAAATCACAGAAGTTCAAGGCGGAAAAGTCGACCATCGAAATCCGCGGCCATTGCGCCAACTGCGCTGCGTGAACTGTGGGCAACGGTTTATTCCGCTGCGTGCCAGAAGTTATGAGATTTTTCTAATCTAATCTTTTAAGATCACGCGCGAAGCGCTGCCAGTTGGCGACATAGTTGCTGGCCGAGCGGCGCAGGCCTTCGATCGCGGCCTCGTCCAGCGTGCGGATGGCTCTCGCCGGTGCACCGACGATCAGCGAACCATCCGGAAAATCCTTGCCTTCCGTAACAAGAGCATTGGCGCCGACGAGGCAATTATTGCCGATTTTCGCCCCGTTCAGCACGGTGGCACCCATACCGATCAGCGAATTGTTGCCGATGGTGCAGCCATGGATGATGGCGTGATGCCCGACGGTGCAGCCTTCGCCGATGGTAACGGGGAAGGCCGGGTCGGTATGAACCATTGTGCCTTCCTGGATGTTCGTGCCCTTGCCGATGACGATCGGCTCGTTGTCGCCGCGCAGCACCGCGCCAAACCAGATGCCGACATCTTCGCCGATCTCGACCTTGCCGATGACGCTTGCATCCGGCGCGATCCAGTATCGGTCCGGACCGGGCGTTTTCGGCGTCAGGCCGGCAAGGGCGTAGAGCGGCATGGTCGATCCTCCTCGATCAGACGACGTTCAGCACAAGATTGGCGACGCCATCGACGGCACAGCTGATCCGGTCGCCGCGCGCGACGGGACCGACGCCAGCCGGCGTGCCGGTCATGATGATATCGCCCGGTGCGAGCGTGAAGAGCTTGGAGAGCTCAGCGATGATCTCAGGCACCTTCCAGATCATCTGAGAGAGATCGCCTCTCTGGGTGGCCTCGCCATTGCGCATCAGCCAGATGCCGCCCTTGTCGGGATGGCCGGCGCGGGTGGCGGGCACAAGTGCGGAGACGGGCGCGGAATGATCGAAGGCCTTGCCGATTTCCCAGGGACGGCCGAGCTTCTTGGCTTCGCCCTGCAGGTCGCGGCGGGTGAAATCAATGCCGACGCCATAGCCATAGACGCAGTCCAGCGCCTTTTCGACCGGGATATCCGCACCGCCGCTGCGCAGAGCCACCACGAGCTCCACCTCGTGATGCACGTCCGATGATAGTGCGGGGTAGGGGAAATCGCTCGATACAAGCAGATTGTCCGGATTCTTCTGGAAGAAGAATGGCGGTTCGCGGCTCGGGTCATGCCCCATCTCGATGGCGTGGTCGGCGTAGTTGCGGCCGACGCAATAGACGCGGCGCACGGGGAAAAACTCGGTCTCGCCCTCG
The DNA here is from genome assembly GCF_014193575.1 of Rhizobium sp. BK289. Classification (NCBI taxonomy): domain Bacteria; kingdom Pseudomonadati; phylum Pseudomonadota; class Alphaproteobacteria; order Hyphomicrobiales; family Rhizobiaceae; genus Rhizobium; species Rhizobium sp. BK289. The sequence goes on along the minus strand of NZ_JACHZO010000002.1, from coordinate 257,882 downwards.
ATCGGCAGAAGAACGGCGGCGGGTAGGGGAATGACTGTCGTCAGGGGGGCGTTCATATGGGCTTTCGAAACTTTCTCTTTTCGGTGGCTGCTGGCGTCCGACTCCGTCCGGCAAACTAGCATCATTGTTACAGCCACGAAAACTGGCCTTTTTGAGGGATTTGGTGTAGAGCGCGGATCAGAAAGGTTTCCCATGTATAGCGACGCGCTGAAAAACGGCCGCAAAATCTTTGCGGTAGCCCCTATGATCGACTGGACTGATCGCCATTGCAGGTATCTGCACCGGCAGATCAGCCGGCATGCGCTGCTCTATACCGAGATGGTGGTGGCCGACGCAATCATCCATGGGCCGCGCGACCGGCTGCTGGGGCGCGATGCCACCGAGCATCCCGTCGCGCTGCAGTTGGGCGGCTCCGATCCGGCGAAGCTTGCCGAGGCGCTGCGCATCGCGGAAGCCTACGGTTATGATGAGATCAACCTGAATGTCGGCTGCCCATCCGATCGCGTGCAATCCGGCACCTTCGGCGCCTGCCTGATGCTGACGCCGGAAACGGTGGCATCCTGTATCGCCGCGATGAAGGCGGTATCGAAGGCGCCCGTTACCGTGAAATGCCGTATCGGAGTCGATGAGCAGGAGCCGGAAGAGGCTTTGCCTGAGCTGATGAAGCGCGTGCTCGATGCCGGTGCGGACGCGATCTGGATCCATGCGCGCAAGGCTTGGCTGAAGGGCCTGTCGCCGAAGGAGAACCGCGAAATCCCGCCGCTGGATTACGACATCGTCTATCGCATGAAGCAGCGTTGGCCTGATGTGTTCATCGGCATCAACGGCGGCATCCAGACGCTGGATCAGGCCGAGGCGCATCTCGCCCATGTCGATGGCGTCATGCTCGGCCGTACCGCCTATCAGAATGCCGCGATCCTTGCCGATGTCGACCATCGCTTTTATGGCGAACCGGCCACCCAGGCCGATTGGAACGCGCTGCGCGACCGGATGATGGATTATGTAGGGCGCCATATCGCCAACGGCGGCCGCCTGCAGCATGTTGCGCGTCACATGGTCGGTCTCTTCACCGGCCTGCCCGGCTCGCGCCGCTATCGCCAGATCCTCTCAACCGACGCCAACAAGCCGGGGGCGGGGCCGGAGGTGATTGCGGTGGCCTTCGCGGCGGTGGATTTCAGCGCGGATTCCGAGCGGGTCAGCGCTTGAGGTGACGATGATTCCAACTGCCTTCGTCCTTCGAGGGCAGCTGTCGGTCCCACCTCAGCGGGTGATCGGCTGGGAGTTGAGGAAGTAGTTTGGTGTTGAAAAGATCACCACTCACCCGTCATCCTCGGGCTTGACCCGAGGATCCGCCTAGGCACGTTGACGCGCCTAAATCGACGAGAGTGCTGGTTTCGCTTTGCGACTGTATCCCTTTTCGCCAGAGGAGACGGTGAGGCTTGTGCCTGGATCCTCGGGGCAAGCCCGAGGATGACGGAATGTTGGGATGGTCCAGGGCAGACAACGGGCTTGCGGTAAAGGGCATAGCCAGGCTTGCTTCACGGCGAGGGTGCTATCCTCACAAACGAAAAACGGCGCGGTTTGCACCGCGCCGTCGAAACTTCATTCAGGCAGTCACCCAGGGCTTAGTTAGCCTGGATGTTGACAGCCTTCGGGCCCTTGCCCATGCGATCCGGCTCGGTGTCGAACGTGACCTGCTGGCCTTCGCGCAGCGACTGGATGCCGGAAGCCTGAAGAGCGGAGATGTGGACGAAAACGTCCTTTGCGCCGCCGTCAGGAGTGATGAAACCAAAACCCTTGTCCTGGTTGAAGAATTTTACGGTGCCCTTGGTGGCCATGGGGGATAGTCCTTTACCCATCAGTCTTAGTTTATCCGGATAAACCCGGACGGCTTTGCTTCCGCGACATGCGAAAGCCAGTCGAGAAGTCACGTACGGGGAAAGAACGTCTGCGCGGGTCAGAAGACCCAACCGCTGCCTGTCGCAAGCGGATCACCAAATCAGTCCAGTCACCGGCATGCAAATGCCCGAGCATGCATATGGGTGACAGGGTTTGTGGAAAAAGGCAAGGGGCAATATTAGGGCCGGGTGGCAAACGGGTAGGATAGGGTGGGAATTTCAAGGGGTTGACGAGAGGCTGGTGCCTCAGGCGCCGGCGAAGTTACATGATGAATGTATTCGTTGCCTGACGAGAAGGCGCCGGCGATGATCGAAGAAGCGATAAATCGTCACGCGGCTGTAACGAAGGTCATTACCTTAGGCACAATCTTTATGGGGTTTGAGGGAACTACATGGCTCAATCGAGTGACGAATATATGATGGGTTTCGCACTTGATGAAGCCCGGATCGCGCTGAATGAAGGCGTGTTTCCCGTAGGCGCAGTTCTATGCATGGGAAACAAGCTTTTGGGACGCTCTCATAAAACCATGATTTCGAATCATTTGAATCATGCGGAAATGAATTTGTTTCATCAGGTATTCAAGGGAAACTATAGTTTTTCGCGAAACGATGGCCTGACGCTGTATACGACACTCGAGCCTTGCATCATGTGTTTCGGTACGATGATGCACTTGCCGATAACGCGGCTTGTTTTCGCTATGACCGATGCGCATGGCGGATGCGCTCACGTTAGGCTGGTAAATTCGCCTCCAAGACACCTCTCGAGAACGGTGGAGATCGTCGGAGGCGTGCGTCGTCAGGAGGCTTCCAAGCTTTTTGCGGAGTTTCTTGCGACGACGACGGAAGACTTCTGGATTACAGGCGGAGCTTCGCATTTTCAGGCCGCCGTGAGAGCCGAGCTTGACGACGATGTATTGCAGCGCAGGTGGTGCGGACCTAGCTCTCCGCCAACGTAAACACCGAACAAGGCTCGGCAATCCCCCGTAGCTCATAATCCCCTAAAGGCACCAGCGGCGTCGTCGTCTCCGCCGCAAGCGCACCGGAGACCAGCACGGTGCGGCCGAGCGGCCTGCACAGCCCCTCCAGCCGGCTGACGAGGTTGACGGCGGGGCCGATGGCGGTGAAGTCCAGGCGGTCGGCGGCGCCGATATTGCCCCAGAGCATGTCGCCGAAATGCAGCGCGGCGCCGAAGGGGAGCGGCGGCAGGCCTTGGTTTGCCCGGGTCGCGTCGAGATGCACCATGCCGGCGCGGATGGCGGTGACGGCGCGCAGTGCCGCTTCGCAGGCTTCCGCCGGCCTTTCATTGACAGGGAAGATTGCCAACACCCCATCGCCGATGAACTTCAGCACCTCGCCGCCGAAGGCATGCACGGCGCCGGCGACGCGATCGAACCAGGCGTCGAGGGCCGAGATGACGACGGTCGGCTCCGTCGCTTCGGAGAGAGCCGTGAAATCCCGAAGGTCGGCGCAAAGCAGCGCTGCGCGAATGGTCTCGCCGCTATTGCGGCTGAGCGCGCCTGCTTGCACGCGCGCCGCACTTCTGCGGCCGAGATAAGCTTCGAGTAGGGTCGATAGAGTGGCCCGCGCGGCAAGGCCGGCCAGGGGGGCGGCGGCAAAGCGCGCGACCTGACGCAGCCTGTCCGTTTCGGGGGAGGTGAAGGGCCGGGTTCCGGCCCAGGCGAGCACGGAATTGCCGGGCGCGGTGCCGATCGTTTCCTCGCATGTCGGACCGAGTTCGCCGAGCCAGTCGCGGCCGGCCTGTCCGAGCGATGTGCCGGCGAAGCCGAGGGCTTCGATCACCGTGCCCGTCTCGGCTCGCCAAAGCCAGGAACGCTGCGTGATGATCGGATGCGGCGCGGCAAGCGTCAGGGCACCGCCGGTCAGCGGCAATCCGGCAGCCAGCAGGTGTCCGGCCAGATCGGCCAGGAAGCGTTCGGGGCTGAGCGCGGTACCGGCTTCGTCGACCAGCCAGGCAAGGGGGGCGGGTAAATCCATGCAGCGATCATGCCACGCCGCTCGCGAGCTGTCATCCTTGCCGGCGCAACCTTCCCGACTGCGCAGAGGTCATCAAGTTCCAGCGCGCGAAATTATTGTCCCTGGGCGGTGACTTCCTTGTTCCTCAAGCCATCGAGCCGGATGGAGCAGCCCTAAGGCATTATTGTTTCTGGCCGTCGTGACCGCGCATCACATCCGGACCCGGATCCCGTCCGGCTGCCACTTCCGCCATTCGGTCGAGATAATGCGCCCAGCCCTTTGCATGGGCTTCGCATTGCTCCGGCGTCGGCAGGCCCGAATGGGTGAGGCGCACCAGCGTCCCGTCGGGCTGCTCGATCAGATCGATCTCCACCAGGCTCGACTCCGGCGGCACTTCTTCGCTGCCTTCCCAGCCGAAGCTGTAGGCGAGGCGATGCACCGGCACGACTTCGCGGAAGGAGCCGCGCGCGACGCGGGCGCCGGTGACATTGACCAGATAGATGCCGCCCGGCTGCGGCTCCGTCCTGGCTTCCGTGCCCATCCAGCGCAGGATCTTTTCGGGATCGGTCAGCAGCGCGAAGACGGCCGCAGGCGGCGCGGAGACATGGGTCTCGCGACGAACGATTAAAGCTTCTGGCATCGGTCTCTCTCCCGTGGTTGCTGTCGCTTCCCACCGTGACGAATACCTTCGCCCCGCCGTGGGCCTCCTATGTGCCGGCATGTAGGAGCCATTGCCCCGGCAGCAAGGCGTCATTCCATAACTTGCAGGGCGTCACTCCTCATAAGCCGGCAACTGCGGTTAGCAGACTTTGGCGGCTGTCGCCTTATCGCCCAGGCCGCCCCGTCTTGCCCTTCGTCCGTCCCTTGCGCTGTTTTTCGTCCACCGCATCCTCATAGGAGCCGACACCCGGCTTCGCCCGGATGATAGGCTTGTCCGGCACCTTGCCTGTGACAGGCTTTTCGGTGCGGCCGACGGTCATCTCGTCCAATGTGTTCTTGCGGAAAAGCGGCGTGCCGGCATCGCCGCCCGGACCCATTTCGTCAAGGCTCGGCTTGGCGAAATAGGAGCGGGAATCCGGCGCTGGCGGTGCGCGCTTGCCCGTTGCAGACCCGCGGCTTTCGAGACTCTTCGCCTCCTCGCGGGCGAGCGGGTCGTCCATGGCGGCGAGTTCGACGGCCTTGAGGCGCTTGATCTCGTCGCGCAGCCGTGCCGCCTTTTCGAAATCCAGGTCGGCGGCGGCATCGCGCATGGATTTTTCCAGCGCGTTGAGATGGGCCTGCAGATTGTTACCGACGAGATGGCCGCCATCGGCAAAGCCTTTGCCGGAGGCGCCGCCGATATCGGCGCGGACATGGTCCTTCTCATAGACGCTGTCGAGAATGTCGGAAATCTTCGCCTTGACCGATTCCGGCGTGATGCCGTGTTCCTTGTTGTAAGCCATCTGCTTTTCGCGTCGGCGATTGGTCTCGTCCATCGCCCGCCGCATCGAACCGGTGATGTTATCGGCATAAAGGATGACCTTGCCGTCGACGTTACGCGCGGCGCGGCCGATGGTCTGGATCAGCGACGTCTCCGAACGCAGGAAGCCTTCCTTGTCGGCATCGAGAATGGCGACGAAGCCGCATTCGGGAATGTCGAGGCCTTCGCGCAGCAGGTTGATGCCGACGAGCACGTCGAAGGCACCCAGGCGAAGATCGCGGATGATCTCGATTCGCTCCAGCGTGTCGATGTCGGAGTGCATGTAGCGCACGCGCACGCCCTGTTCATGCAGATATTCCGTCAGGTCCTCGGCCATGCGCTTGGTGAGCACCGTGCAGAGCGTGCGATAACCCTTGGCGGCGGTCTCGCGGATTTCGCCAAGGACGTCATCGACCTGCGTGCGGGCCGAACGGACCTCGACCGGCGGATCGATGAGGCCGGTCGGGCGGATGACCTGTTCGGCGAAGACGCCGCCGGATTGCTCCATCTCCCAGCCGCCGGGCGTTGCCGATACCGCGATCGTGTCCGGGCGCATGGCGTCCCATTCCTCGAAGCGCAGCGGGCGGTTGTCCATGCAGGAGGGCAGGCGGAAGCCGTATTCGGCCAGCGTCGCCTTGCGGCGGAAGTCGCCGCGATACATGCCGCCGATCTGAGGCACGGTGACGTGGCTCTCGTCGATGAAGATGATGGCGTTATCGGGAATGTATTCGAACAGCGTCGGCGGGGGCTCGCCGGGATTGCGGCCGGTCAGATAGCGCGAATAGTTTTCGATGCCCTGGCAGGAGCCGGTGGCCTCGAGCATCTCGATGTCATAGCGGGTGCGCTGTTCCAGGCGCTGAGCCTCCAGCAGGCGGCCGGCCTTTTCCAGCTCGGCAAGGCGGAGTTTCAGCTCTTCCTTGATCGCCTTGATGGCGCCGTTCAGCGTTGGGCGCGGCGTGACATAGTGCGAATTGGCGTAGATCTTCACCGATTTCAGGTCGCCGGTCTTCTGGCCGGTGAGGGGATCGAATTCGGTGATGGCGTCTATTTCGTCGCCGAACATGGAGATGCGCCAGGCGGCATCCTCCAAGTGGGCCGGGAAGATTTCGATCGTGTCGCCGCGAACCCTGAAGGAGCCGCGCGTGAAATCTATATCGCGGCGCTTGTATTGCTGCGCCACGAGGTCGGCCAGCAACTGCCGCTGATCGAGCCGGTCGCCGACATTCATCTGGAAGGTCATGGCGGTGTAGGTCTCGACCGAGCCGATACCGTAGATGCACGAGACCGAGGCGACGATGATACAATCATCGCGTTCCAGCAGCGAACGCGTCGCCGAGTGGCGCATGCGGTCGATCTGCTCGTTGATCGAGCTCTCCTTCTCGATATAGGTGTCCGAGCGCGGCACATAGGCTTCCGGCTGGTAGTAGTCGTAGTAGGAGACGAAATACTCGACCGCGTTATCCGGGAAGAAATTCTTGAATTCGGAATAGAGCTGTGCCGCGAGCGTCTTGTTCGGCGCGAGGATGACGGCCGGGCGCTGCGTCGCCTCGATCACCTTGGCCATGGTGAAGGTTTTGCCCGAACCGGTGACGCCGAGCAACACCTGGTTACGGTCGCCGTTTTGCAGCCCTTCGACGAGGTCGCGGATCGCCGTCGGCTGGTCGCCGGCCGGCTGGTATTCCGAGGCCATGCGGATCTCGATGCCGCCTTCGGACTTTTCCGGTCGGGCAGGGCGGTGCGGCGTCCAGATCTTGCCGTTCTTATGCAGCGGGTTGCCGCTCTCGATCAGCTTCGACAGGGCTTCTACCGTTGCCGTTACGCCGCCGGTCGAAATCTTGTCGGCATCCTCAAGAGCGATATCGAGGCCTGAGACTGGATTGAGACCGGCGGCGGCACGCGTCTTGGGGTCGGTCGACCCACCCATGGAGACGCCACGCGCGGTCTTGCCGGCGGTGATTTCCACCTTCTTGCGGTGCTTGCCTGCCTTCGAAGCGATCTCACGCTGGGTTTCGACGCTCGATGCCTCTGCATCCGCTTCGAGCTGCTTCACCCAATCGGCGACGCTGCCGCTGAGCGGCGCACCTTCGAACGGTGCCTGCGGCGCCTCTTCGAAACCGGTCGGGGCGGCGGATTTTTTCGGTGATTTGGCCATGGGGCGAATATGGCGACAGATCGCGCAGATGTGAAGGGGTAAAGGGTACAAAAGGGAAACAGAATAGCGGATTTTTCCATTCGCCGGAGATGTCAGATATGTTACAACCCAAGGGCGGCCAATGCGTTATCGCTGATCCAAAGTCCGCATAGCGCGATCCTCGCAGGCGCCAAGGGAGGAACCAGCCGCAACGTCGACATGCCCGGCCAGCGCCGGGTTCCCCCAGCTTCGACGGCATCCGGTATTGCCCGCCTCGCCGCCGCCATCCGGTCGGAGGATCATGATGACCGCATTGGATAGCTTACGTTCCTTGTCCCCCCAGCAACGAAACACCGTGATCGCAGCCTATCTGGGCTGGACGCTGGATGCTTTCGATTTCTTCATTCTGGTTTTCGTCCTCAAGCATATAGCCGAAGAATTTCACACGGATGTTCCGGCGGTCGCCGTGGCGATCTTTCTAACTCTCGCCATGCGGCCGCTCGGCGCGCTGATCTTCGGCCTTGCGGCGGATCGCTTCGGCCGGCGCACGACGTTGATGGTCGACGTGCTGCTTTATTCCATCTTCGAGTTTCTGACCGGTTTTTCGACCGGATTGACGATGTTCCTGGTTTTGCGCGCGCTTTTCGGCGTGGCCATGGGCGGCGAATGGGGTGTCGGTGCTTCGCTCACGATGGAGACCATCCCGGAGGAATCGCGCGGCCTCGTGTCCGGCATCCTGCAGGCTGGCTATCCTTCAGGCTATCTGCTCGCCTCGATCGTGTTCTTCCTGCTGTTTCCGATCATCGGCTGGCGCGGCATGTTCATCGTCGGCGCGCTGCCGGCGCTGCTGGTGCTTTACATCAGACGCAACGTACAGGAATCGCCGGCGTTCCTGCAGCGGCAATCCAAACCGCAGCGGCCTTTCCTGACCGTACTGCGGGAGAATATTCCGCTCTTCATCTGGGCCGTGCTTCTGATGACGGCGTTCAACTTCTTCAGCCATGGCACCCAGGACCTCTATCCGACATTCCTGGAAACCCAACGGCAATATGATTCCTATACGGTCGGCGCTATCGCCATCGTCTACAATATCGGCGCGATCATCGGCGGCCTGACCTTCGGTTCCCTGTCGCAGCGCTGGGGCAGGCGACGGACGATCGTCATCGCGGCACTGCTGGCTATTCCCGTCGCCCCGCTCTGGGTCTGGGGTCAGGGGCCTGTGATGCTCGCGATCGGCGCCTTCCTGATGCAGCTTTTCGTCCAGGGCGCCTGGGGCATCGTCCCCGTACATCTCAACGAATTGTCGCCGGACGAGGTGCGCGGTACGTTCCCAGGATTTGCCTATCAGCTCGGCAATCTGCTGGCGTCGGGCAATGCCTCGATCCAGGCTGGATTGGCGAAGCAGTGGAACGGCGACTATGCGCTGGCGCTGTTGATCGTCGCCTGCATCGTCGCCGTCGTCGTGGCGTTGTTCGCCGGCTTCGGGTTCGAGAAAAAGGGAGTTCGGTTTGGCGGCAAGGACGCCGGACAACCCGATAGCGTCATGCAGACCTGAACCGGTTTGCCATCATATAGACCCGAGCGGTTTAGCTCTTCGCGAAAGCTCTAAACCGCTCAATCTCTATGCTTTCTCGTAATTCCGGGTTTTCTCGCAATTCCGGACGGAAAACCGCCACCAACTGGAATGCTCGAAGGGCCGGCGATCTTTACCGGCCCTTTTTCACTTTCCGCAGATTTCCGAGATCTTGGCCTGGGCAAAGCCGCGCGCCAGATCCTGCAGGCCACCGACGGAGGATATCAGCTCACCGATGGGGCCGTTGATACCGACGTGCAGGTCGGTAATGTGGCAGGCGCCGACATCGACTGTCATCGAAGCGTCCAGCTCGCCCTTGATCGTCGTCTTGAGGACCCCATGCGACTTGCAGGCCATTTCGGCACGGGCGTTGATCTGAACGCCTCCATTCGGAGCGTCGCAGATATCGAGCGACTTCACCTCGAACTTGTCCTTGTGATCGACACCCGGCAGCTTCTTGCACGGATCGGCTTCATTCACCGATTTCTCGATCTCCGGGCCGAACTTGCTCTGCAGCAGCGACCAGCATGAGCCGGGCGCGGCTTTCGCCGACGTTGCCGTCAGCGGCAACGGCGACAGGACGACCGCCGAGGCAAGTAAAGCCATGCGAAGCGACGGCAGGGGCAAGCGGGGGGACATGAGATATTTCAGGTTCACGGCGATCTATCCTCGCAGGAGAAGGAGCAGCAATTGAGGCCCGGCATGGCGCTACTCTTCCATCTCTTCCTGCGCCAAGGCAATCCCCAACGCTATGGCGATAAACTCCACAGCTTTGGACCGACGATCAATTCTTCACGACCATCGTGTCGCAGAAGCGGTCATAGAAGGTCTGCCCACGCCATATAATCAATGGGAAGAGCCACCAGATGAGCGCGAACACCAACAGAAGCGGCGTCAACGCCCCGGTAACGGCCAGGAAATCGCTGGCGCTGAGAGGATTTATATCTCGCGCCTGCTGGATCATCTCTTCGATCGGAGGAAGATACAGGCGCGACAGGAACAGGCTGGCCAGATCGAAAGTTGCCAGAAGCATCAATGGTAGAAACTTGAGCATTTCGCGCTTGGCGGCAAGTCCGAAGGGCAGGGCGCCGTTTTCAATCGTCGTTACCCGCAGCGACGTCGCCCGCTTGCCTGGCGTCCGCCGGCCGCGGGTCGAGCAATAGGCGAAGGCGAACGGAAGGAGCAACAGCATGATGCTGGAACTCGGTCTCACCGTTATAGTCGGATCGATCGGATTGCCGTTGCTGTCGACCGGCACGGAAAAAGCATGCTTTACCGTGGTCGGTCCCCGCTGCGAAACAGCGGCTGAAACGAAAACGGTGTATCCCTTGCTGCCCAGCCAGGATATGCGGCAAAGCTGATTGCTTCTCGTCTCGCCGGGCTGCAGAGGCCACTCAGCTTCTATCTTCGGAATGAGCGGCCCTACCGTGGTCTCCTGGCATTGCTGCTCGCGAAGAAACGGCAAGGTCAGGTCCCACGGCATCACCGCCGATAGTGCGAGAAACAGGAGTACGAAAGCGATCTGGAAGATGACGATGTCGATCGCATAAGCACTGAACCGCCGCCAGAAATGGCGAGGCGGAAGGGAGGCCTTCTGGTGGTCGGATGCGGCAAAACTCATAAATTCCCCCGGTTCAATGCGCTTTGCGGCAGTCAGGCATAAGCTTTAGGCACTTCAAGTTGCAGGAGTTAGCACGCTTTGCTGCGATTCGCTGGGGAACGAAGATTGAGCGGTGATCGATCTCCCAACCGGATCAGATCGGGATGCCTTGTTCGTTCGAGCGATCATCCTTGTCGGAGTCGCCCTCATAGCTCAAGCGCTTTGCCTTGCGGAACCATTCCAGCGCCTTGGCGGAATCCGACGCAACGCCGTCACCGTCGCGATACATCATGCCGAGATTGTAGGCCGCATCGGCATAGCGATGCGCCGCCGCCCGTTCGAACCAGTAGATCGCCTGAGGACCGTTCTTGGCGGCACCTTCGCCGTCGCGGAACATGACGCCGAGATTATATTCGGCTTCGACATCGTTCTGCGCTGCGGCTTTGAGGAACCATGCGATTGCCTGGCCATCGTCCTGTTTCACCCCTTCACCATCGGCATACATCGCGCCGACATTGAACTGTGCGCTGGGATCGCCCTGGTCGGCCGCTTTTTTGAACCAGGAAAGGGCTGTCGCGCCATCCTTGGCGACACCCTCGCCGTCACGATACATGATGCCGAGATTGTACTGCGCCTCGATCTTACCCTGCTCGGCGGCCTTGAGATACCACATTGCGGCCTTGCGCTTGTCCTTGTCCGTGCCTTCGCCCTGGTCGTACATGGTGCCGACATTGAACTGCGCATCCATATCGCCCTGCTGGGCGGCCTTGCTGTACCAGGCAAAAGCCTGCGGCTTGTCCTTGAGAACGCCTTCGCCCGTGTCGTAGACGACGCCCAGATTGTATTGTGCGTTGAGGTATCCCTGCGCAGCCGCCTTCTTGTACCAGAGAACGGCCTGGCTCTTGTCGGCGGTGACGCCTTCACCCTGATCGTACATGGTGCCGACGTTGAACTGCGCTTCGGCATTGCCCTGCTCGGCGGCCTTCTTGTACCAGCTGAGCGCCAGTGCGTAGTCTTTCTCGACGCCGCTACCTTGCTCGTACATTTGCCCGAGTTTCAGCTGGGCCGCGACGTCGCCCCTGTTTGCCAAGGGGCGCCAGTAGTCCGCGCCTGTCTTGAGATCTCCACGATCATAGCTGTTGCGCCCGACATCGGCATGCGCCGTCCCCATCGGCGCCAGCGCGAAGAGCAAAGCTACTGCCCCCATTTTCCAATTCACGATCTACCCCGCAGTCGAAAATCCGTTCTTTCGAGATGACAAGCTCTTCGCGACCGTCAGGGCAAGAGCGCCATCAGCAAGTGAAATATGATCCAGCCCGTCATGTCGCCGGCACCCTTCTTTCCGGCGGCTCCCTGTCCCAATGGCCCGAGATCCTTGATCGGACCCTCGCTATTGGCTTCCATGTAGCCGAGGCCGTGCTGCGCTTCCGGCAATCCTTTCGCCGCCGCCTTGTTGAACCAATCTGCGGCAATTGTGGAGTCCTTCGGCACGCCATAGCCGTTATAATACATATATCCAAGGCCATATTGCGCGCGGGCGTCGCCCTGACCGGCGGCCTTGCGAAACAAGTCGGCAGCCTGGCCATAGTCCTTGGTTACGCCGGCGCCCTGATAATAAAGATAGGCGAGGGCATACTGGCCCCGTGCATTGTTCTGGTCGGCGGCCTTCCCATACCATTCGAACGCCTTGGTATTGTCCTTTGCGACGCCGCGCCCGCCCGCATACATGTAGGCAAGGGCGTATTCGCCTTGCGCGTCGCCCTGCTCGGCGGCCTTGCGATACCACCTCGCCGCACTCTCTTCATCGGCCTTCACGCCCTGACCGTTGGCATAGAGATAGCCGATGGCATGTTGAGCGTCGGGGCGGCCCTGATCGGCCGCCTTGCGATACCATTGGAGTGCCTGCCTGTAGTCCCGGGCGACACCCGTTCCGTTCGCCAGGCTATAGCCGACGGCATATTGCGCATCGGCGCGGCCCCCTTCGGCGGCTTTCAGGTACCAGGAATAGGCTTCGGCATCATCCCGCTCGACACCCCTGCCATTGGCATAGGAGTAGCCGACGGCATATTGGGCTTGCGCACTTCCTTGATCACCCGCTCTTTTGTACCAGGCGACGGCCTGCTTCTGATCCTCTTCCGTGCCTTGGCCGTTGTCATACATATAGCCGACCGCGTATTGGGCGTCGGAACGGCCCTGGTCGGCCGCCTTGCGATACCAGCCGAGTGCGACGGCCTTGTCCTCATCGATGCCGAGGCCGTTGGCATACATGTAGCCGAGAGCATATTGGGCCTGCGCCTGATCCTGGTCGGCGGATTTCCGATACCAGGCGAGGGCATTTCCTCTATCGACATCCATGCCCCGCCCATTGGCGTAGGAGTAGCCGATGGCATATTGGGCATCGGCATTGCCCCGCTGTGCCGCCCTCAGATACCAGTCGTTCGCCTGTTTCAGGTCGGCATCGACGCCGCGGCCGCTGGCATACATATAAGCCAGCGCATACTGCGCCTGTGCATTGCCCTGGTCGGCCGATTTCCGATACCAATCGACCGCCCGGGCATCATCCCGCTCCACGCCCTGGCCGTTGGCATAGCGATAGCCGAGACCGTACTGCGCGGCCGGATTGCCCTGGTTGGCGAATTCCACCCAGTATTTCAGATCGATCGTAGTATTGGCCGGCCCCGGAGCGGGGTCTTCGGCATGGGCAAGCCAAGGCATCGAAAGAGCGAGCGCCAATCCCAATGCATAGCTCTTTGTCTTCAAGGCTTGAGTCCCCCGCCGATGTCCCAGACGACAATCGATCTGAACAATATGGCGATGTCTTGGTCAAAGATCGCGGGAACCTAAATGGCGGCGGATTAAATGCCCGGTGGCGGATGCGATCGCTATACCGGAAGCACGTCGTAAAGGCGGAAGATCCATGTGATCTGATAGATCAGGCCGACGATCACGAATGCCGCCTGGAAACGCCGGTTGGCGGTGATCGAGGCGATGATGCAAAGGATGACATAGACGACATTGCGTATCGGATATTCCCAGCCGAGCGACCGGAAATAGGCTTCTCCCTTCAGCAATGTGTCGATGAGGTCTACCGCGTAGGTCACGGCGAGCAGGCCGAAGAACCAATGGCGGCGGGAGATGAAATATTCCTCGAAGCCGCCATAATCCTCGACGGACGGCGGATTGAGCAATACGCAGAGAAAATAGAAGAGGCAGCAGAAGCAGATGAGGAAGAGGTAGACGCCGAAATTGATCTGCGCAACCGATTGCAGCCGGTACTCCCACCACCAGAAATGAATGATGAACAGGAACATGGACAATACCCAGCCGATATGGACGAGGTAGATCTTGTTCTTGCCCGGCGCCTGCACGAAACCGGCAAGCCGGGTCAGAAGCTGAGCCAGCGAAAGGCCGATCACCATGCTCATGACCGTTCTGATGTAGACGTAGACTTCCGGTGTATGCGCGGAATCCATCGCGTCAGCTCTCCTCCGGTACGGCCTTCGGCGCTCCATTCTCGTCAAGCGCGACCATGATGAATGTTGCAGCGGTGACTTTTTCCAACGCGTTGAAGCGCGCCCGGTGCGCCCAGGCTTCGACATTCAGCGTGATCGAGGTGCGTCCGACGCGGTCGATGTCGGTGAAGACGCTCAGCGTGTCGCCGATCTTGACCGGCAGCTCGAAAGCCATCTCTTTCACAGCCGCCGTGACAACGCGGCCACGGGCGCGTTCGGCCGCGCGGATGCCGCTTGCCAAGTCCATTTGCGCCATGACCCAGCCGCCGAAGATATCGCCGGCAGGGTTGGCGTCGGCGGGCATGGCAAGCGTGCGCAATGTCAGCTCGCCTCTGGGTTTGACGCTGTCGTTCATTCATCTGCTCCTGTTTCTCGGCTCGATTCCCCTTTTCAGCCTATGCAATCCAGGCGCGATGGAAAAGACAATGTTGAGTTTTCTGCTTTGAACCTCTACGGGCCGGAGGGCATGTTCCGTGCGGTTTCGTCACTTTGCAGCGCCAGGCTGAAACATCCCGAGTGGCGACGGTAAGCATTCGTTCACCCTTCCCATTTAGGATTTGTAATCGTTACCGACCGTGGCTGGGGCAGCGGATCAGGAGTATGACCATTTTACCCAATCTACGGCGGGTCGCGCTGCCATTGCTATTGTCGTCGGCGCTTGTTGCCTGCACGGCAGACAGCCTCGTGCCCCCTTCCGGCATCGACAGTTCCTCGCGCGTCGGCTCCATCAAGCCGCATAGAAGCGTGCCGCAGCGGCAGTTCGCCTATCCAGGCGTCCAGGATCCGGTCGTTTCCACCTCGAACAACTATAGGAATGGTGGTCCTCTCCGTTCCACCGGAACCGGCGAGGCGGTGACCACGTCCGATGTCGAAGTCGGTCTGGCGCAGCAATCGAATGTTCCGCCGCAGGGCGTCAACATGGATGCCGAACTCGGCGTCGGGCCGAGCGAGGAGGCGCAGTCTCCATCGGTGGTCGGGCTGGCGCAGGAAGAGCAGCAGAATATTGCCGAAGGCGAGTCCGATCAGCCTGTTGTCGATGGCATCGGCACCGACGCGCCGGTCCAGACCAACCGCTCCGTCCTTCAGCGGCCTGCCGCGCAGGCTGAACTCGGCCAGTCGCGGATACCGAGGCAGCAACCGGGAACGCAGGTCGCCATGCTGCCGCGTATCGAAAATCCCGTGCCGCGCCTCGATCAGGAATTCGAAGCGCCACAATCGACACCCGGCATGATGCCGCCGTCGGAAGTTGCCTGCCGTCAGGAACTCAGGCGCATGGGCGTCATCTATACGGACAAGCCGGCGATTTCGAACGGTCCCTCCTGCCAGGTTCCCTATCCGGTTTCGCTCAGCGGTCTCTCGGGCAACATCGCCGTCAGTCCAGCCGTCACATTGAATTGCCAGGTGACGCTCGCCTTTGCCAAATGGGTGAAGAACGAGCTGGCTCCGGCTGCGCGCACACGCTACTGGTCCGGCATCGGCACGATCGTGCCGCTCGGCGGCTATTCCTGCCGCAGGATGAACAATAGCCGGCAGCGCTACAATCCGATGTCGGAACATGCCCATGGCAATGCCATCGATGTCGGCACCTTCGTGTTGAAGAATGGCCATGTGATCGACGTGCGCAAGAAGGGGCTCTTCTCCTTCCGGGAAGGGCGGCTGCTGAAAGCCGTGCGCAGCGACAGCTGCCGCTACTTCGATACGGTGCTCGGCCCGGGCAGCAATCCGGAACATTGGAACCATTTCCACTTCGATCTCCGGGACCGGAAAGGCGGCCGACGCTATTGCAGCCTCTGATAGGCGTTGCGCCGGGGCAGCATCCACACTTGCCGAGCGGGGAAGCTGATTTACCTGTCGAGGAAATTGCGTTTACTCGTGTGGGCCGAGGGCAGGAGAAGGTTTCATGGAAGAAGCACCAAGACGAAAGAGAAGCCTGGGAAGGGCGCTCCTTGCCGCATTGATTGCCATCGTCATCGTTATTGGTGGTCGTTGGTACGCCTATGTCGCCTATGCCGACGATCCGTTCGACGAGGTCGGTATCGACCTCAACTCGATGATGCCCGCCCCCTTCCGTGACAAGGGTTGCGAAATGCTGAGGGCTCGCTTCGAGCACAGGACGCTGCCGCCGGCCGGCTGCGGCGTCAACGGCAACTGGTAGCGCTACATCGATCGTAAGCCGGCAAAAAAGAAAAAAGCCGGCTGATGCCGGCTTGAGCGGTGCATGGCAACGACGGGGGATCCTTGCCTGCTCCAGAAAAGACCTTCATGTTGCAATGATGCATGCAATATGGATACGAGGGCAATAAATCGGCCAGTACGACAGGCGCTGACGTGTCGCCAAGAGGCATTGGGCGGAGTTGCGACAAACGTTGCTCACCTAAGGAGCTATATGCCCGACGAAGGTCACGATTTGATGACAGCTTATTTGGCTTAGGCGAACGCTGTGTTTCACCACCGTGGGGTGGTAAAAGCCCGGGACCGGCTATATAGCGGGCAAACGCCGCGAAATTCATCACAAAAGCCGGACTCTGCCTCACCATGGCTCCGATCATTTCCATCCGTAATCTCACCAAAATATACTCTAACGGGTTCCAGGCGCTGAAAGGCGTCGATCTCGATATCGAACAAGGCGAAATCCTGGCTCTGCTCGGGCCGAACGGTGCAGGCAAGACGACGCTGATTTCGATCGTCTGTGGGATCGCCAATCCGAGCGGCGGTACGGTAACGGTCGGCGGTTATGACGTCGTGCGCGATTTCCGCGCCACGCGCAGCATGATCGGCCTCGTGCCGCAGGAACTGACGACCGATCAGTTCGAAACCGTCTGGAATACGGTGAGCTTTTCGCGCGGGCTCCACGGCAAGAAGCCGAACCCGGAATATATCGAGAAGATATTGCGCGATCTTTCGCTGTGGGAGAAGAAGGACAACACGCTTCGGCAGCTTTCGGGCGGCATGAAGCGGCGCGTGCTGATCGCCAAGGCGCTTTCGCACGAACCGAAGATTCTTTTTCTCGACGAGCCGACGGCCGGCGTCGACGTGACGCTGCGCAAGGATATGTGGCATGTGGTCGAGCGCCTGCGTGCTTCCGGCGTTACGATCATTCTGACGACGCATTACATCGAAGAGGCCGAAGAGGCGGCGGATCGCGTCGGCGTCATCAATGGCGGCGAGCTGCTGCTGGTGGAAGAGAAGAAGGCGCTTATGGCCAAGCTTGGCCGCAAGCAGCTGATCCTCGATCTCAACGAACCGCTGGGCGCCGTTCCCGATCGTCTTGACGGCAACGGGCTTTCGCTTGGGCCGAATGGCCTGACGCTGGTCTATGACTTTGATGCGCAGCACGAACAGTCCAGTATCGCGGCGCTGCTGTCGAAGCTCGCGGCCGAGGGAATTCATTTCAAGGACCTCTCGACGCGCCAAAGTTCGCTCGAGGATATTTTCGTCTCGCTGGTGGGAGCAGGCAAATGAACTTCGAAGCGATCAAGTCCATCTACGCTTTCGAAATGGCCCGCACGCGCCGCACGCTGTTGCAGAGCGTCGTCTCGCCGGTCATTTCCACCTCACTCTATTTCATCGTCTTCGGTGCGGCGATCGGATCGCGCATCAATCTCGTCGAGGGCGTGTCCTATGGGGCGTTCATCACCCCCGGCCTGATCATGCTGACCCTGCTCGGCCAGTGCATCAGCAACGGCTCCTTCGGCATTTATTTCCCGAAATTCACGGGCACGATCTATGAGGTGCTATCGGCGCCCGTTGCCATGGCCGAGATCGTTCTCGGATATGTCGGCGCGGCGGCGACCAAGGGCATGCTGATCGGCCTGATCATCCTCGCCACGGCGAGCTTCTTCGTCGAGATCAGGATCGAGCATCCCCTTATGATGATCCTGTTCTTCGTGCTGACGGCGGTCACCTTCAGCCTGTTCGGCTTCATGATCGGCATCTGGGCCGGAAATTTCGAGCAACTGAACCTCATTCCGATGCTGGTCGTGCCGCCGCTGACCTTCCTTGGCGGCAGCTTCTATTCGATCAACATGCTGCCGCCTTTCTGGCAGGCGGCCAGCCATCTCAATCCGGTTCTCTATCTCGTCAGCGGCTTCCGCTGGAGCTTCTACGGCATCGCCGATGTCAATCCGATCCTAAGCCTCGCAATGATCACGCTCTTCCTCGTCATCTGTCTGGTGATCCTCGGATGGATTTTCCGGACGGGCTACCGGCTGCGGAACTGAGGGCGGAGCCTTCTGGTTTTGCCGCGCGCGTGGCCGCTTGGGCTCCACTGGTCGTGACTTGACGGAGCCAGGCGGCCGGGTGTCCATAGTGGTGAGAGGTTCTCACGCTGCTTCCTGGTGTCAGTCTGAAATCTTCCGAAGGTATCCAATGCCGCAATCCGATCCGAGCCCCGCGCTATCCCGAGCACTCTCCCGGCTCGACCAACTGACCAATTGGGAGCGCAAGCCGCGTGGGGAGATGCGCGTCGGTCTTGAGCCCATGCTCGATCTGATGCAGCGGCTGGGCAATCCCCATCGGAGCTTTCGCGCCATCCATGTCGCAGGCACCAAGGGCAAGGGGTCGGTCTCGGCGCTCCTCGAAGCGGGATTGCTGCGGGCCGGCTGGCGCGTCGGTCGCTACGCATCACCGCATGTCGACCGGGTGAACGAGCGCATCAGTGTTCTGGGCCAGGAGGTCGGGGATGATGCGCTGGCCAGCGCGATCATGCGCGTTCTCGATGGCTATGAAAGCGCGAAGCAGGCCGCGACTGCCGGCGAAGATGCCACCTGGTTCGATGTGATAACGGCCGCCGCCTTCGTCGTGTTCAGAGATGCGGGCTTGAACTGGGTCGTTGTCGAAGTCGGGCTCGGTGGCAGGCTGGATTCGACGAATGTGGTTTTCGGCGAAGTTGCCATCGTTACCAATATCGGGCTCGAGCACACGGAAATCCTTGGGATCACGCGCGAGGCGATCGCGGGCGAGAAGGTCGGCATATTGAAACCGGGTGCGACGCTTGTCACCACGCTTGCCGTCGACGATGCTGCGGGAAAGGTCTTACAGCAGCGTGCCGATGAGCTTGGCTGCCAGGTCCTGCGAACCGATCTTCCCGAAGATGCGACGATTGCTGAGACGAATATCTCGCTGGTCGGACTTGTGTTCGATCATCTGGGACGACAAGGCGAGAGCGTGCGGACGGCAAGCGAAAAGGTGCAGCCGGTCGGCGCGTGGCTGCTCGAACCGGCCGTTATCGATAAGGCGCGGCTGCCGGGGCGGATGGAGCGCTTCGATCTTGCCCTACCATCCACGCTGCGCAGCGGGCGACAGAGCTTGCCCGTTATCATGGATGGCGCGCATGTGCCGTTCAACATCGAGGCTGTCCTTCGCGATATCACGCGCTCGTCCAGCGTCAGCGGCGATTGCGTTGCCGTCGTCGCACTTGCATCCGACAAGGATGCTCGCGGCTTCTTGAATGTGCTCTCGCGATATGCGGCACATGCCGTCTTTACGGAGGCGTCCGGATCGGGTCGAGCCCATGCGGCGACGGAGCTGGAGGCATTGGCGATCTCGATGGGTATGGACTGCGAAGCCGAGCCCAATCCGCAGAAAGCGCTTCATCATGCCGTCGCGAAAGCTGAGGAGGTGGGCGGCTGGATCCTGGTGACGGGCTCGCTCTATCTTGTCGGCGCTCTGCGCGGCACTGTCCAGGGAGTGTAGGGTGACGATGGAAATTACGATCAGGCATGCTCTTGCCGACGATGTCACCGAGATGGCGAGGCTGCATCGCGCAATCTGGTGCGACACCTATCGCGATCTGGTGTCTGCAGAAATCTATGAGGCTCTCGACGAGGATTTCCGTCGTCTGCGATGGGCGAATATACTCGCAAATCCCCGTACGGATCAACGCGTACTTCTGGCTGAGCAAGGCGGGCGGCTTGTCGGCATCGGCGCGATCAACGCGCCGTCCGATGCCGTGTTCGAGGGGCGAGGCGAGATTAAGTCGCTCTATATCGATGCTTCCATCAAACGCCAGGGACTTGGCCGCCGTCTAATGCGAGAATTGGCGCGAGAACTTTTATCCATGGGCTATTCGGGCGCTGCGCTTGGCGTCGTCGTCGGCAATGAACCGGCAATCGCCTTCTATCGTGCGCTCGGAGGGCAATTGATCGGCCGGTACACGGATCCGGGTCCGGTTTGGCGTTCTGACAATTTCATTTTCGCGTGGGACGAGCTGTCCGTTCTGATCTGATTATCCCATGCAAGCCGATGAACGGCGATTTCACCCGGCTGCGACGCTCTTGCGTGGCGCGAAGGTCATCGCCATGACGCCTGCTACGACACAGACAAGACCTATGGCTGCGGTCGGAGATAGAGGTTCGCCAAGGAAGATGACGCCAATCCCGACGCCGATCGGGACGCGCAGATAGGCTTGCGCCGTCGTGCCGACCGAACCGAGGGTCTGGATGAGCCGGAAATAGATGCTGAAGGCAAGCGCGGTAGAGACAACCGACAGGCCGAGCAGTGCCAGGATCGAGGCTGTCGACGGCGCATTTTGCCAGGGATGTTCGACAATCAGGCTGGCGGGAATGAGAAGGGCCGCGCCGCATAGCAGTGAGCCGGCGGCCGGCATCATCGGGTCGAGCCCCTTGAAATTACGGCCGAACAAGGCGGCACAGGCATAGCAGATGGATGCAGCGACAACGGAAAGCTGCGGCAGCAATTGGCGGCCCATACCATGCAGCGCATCGAGGCCGATGATCAGGCAGATACCAGCCATGCCGGCAATCACGCCGAACAGCTTGCGGCCCGTCAGCGGTTCGCTGCGCAGCAGGAAAGCGGCAATCAGGAAGGCGAAAATCGGTGTCGTGGAATTCAATATGGTCGCAAGGCCGGCATCGACGGTCTGTTCCGCCCAGGCAATTAACGTGAAGGGGATGGCGCTGTTGAGGCAGGATTGAATGAGGAAGCGCTTCCAGGTGGCGGCCTCACGCGGCAGGTTCAGACCACGCCAACGAATGATTGCAAGCAGGACAAGGCCGGCGATCAAGGTGCGGGCCGCGATCAGCGTGATCGGCGGAATGGTTGCTACTCCGACGTGGATGAAGGTGTAGGAGGCGCCCCAGCAGGTCGCGAGAGCAAGCAGAAGCAGAAGTTCCGTCGTTATATTTGACTTTGCAGGCGCCATGATGTGTCACTCTTTATGCGGTTCGGATGTGACCGTCTTTAGAGCGAAAAGAACGAGGAATGCTTCGGTCCACGCCGAACTATTGAGCCGATCGTTCGTCTGCCTCAGTCGCGAAGCCGAAGTTCGTCGGTCTGCATCTGCATCGATCCCAAGGTTTCGAGAAAGCTCATGCCGAGCAGGCTCTGGTCCAGCTTGCCCGCTTCGGCCACGCTCGCTTCGACATCTTTGCGCTTGATCGGCCCGATGGCGACGGAGCCGAGTTCAACGGGGGCTGCCATGGCGCGGCCGTTGGCCGTCAGCACGCTCATCGAATAGGTGAGATTTTCCGGAATGATGCCGACACGCTCGGCGTCTTCCTGTGACAGCGCAATCGTGCTGGCACCGGTGTCGATCAGCATGTCGATCGGCTGGCCATTGATCAAGACCTGGGCCTCGAAATGTCCGTTCGAACGCTTGTGAAGAATGACCTCCTGGCCGCCTTCGCTTGTCGTGACGACAACGGCATGGCCGGGCATCAGACCGGCGAAGACACGATTTCCGACCTGTTCCGCATCGCGGCGATAGATATAGGCGGTCGCGAGCGCCATGATGATGACCAGCCAGATCAGGAGATTGCGGACAGACTGGCTGACGGTATGGCGGCTTGCCCAGACGGCGGCGCTCATCATCAGGGCAATCGGCAGGAGATAGACGATACGAGCGAAATCGTCATTGCGCATGCCGAAAGTGGTGCCGGTATTGCTGTTGAAGACGAGCAGAGCAAGGCCGATGCCGAGAATGGCGAGAACGATGTTCAGGCGGTTCATACGGCACTGCGCTCCCGTGCCATCCTTTGGCGGCGGGTTTCCCTGCGCGGCTTGCGCTCGATCTGCGTCAGGCGTTCCGGAAGCGCTTCCATGATCTCACGGCGTTCGTCGTCGCTATAGTTCATCCAGGCGCCGATTTCGGCCGATGTGCGGCCGCAACCGAAGCAATAGCCGGTCGTTTGATCGATGGAGCAGACAAGGATGCAAGGTGTCAGCATGAGATCATATATCGAGGCTTCAAACGCACATGGCAAGGGTACAGAGGGAGACGATCTCGCAAATCTGCTGCGTTGCGCCGATCGTGTCGCCGGTGTGACCTGACAGTCTTTGCCGCATGTATCTGGTGGTGAAAAATGTTGTTGCGCAGGTCGCAAGAAGGCAGGCAACGAGCGCGGGAACACCAAGCGCAGGTCCGATGAGGAGCACCGCGAGGCTAAGTGCGGCAATCAATGCCAGCTGCATGGCATCGCCATCCGGCTTGCCCGCCGAAGCCGCTATTCCATCCGGTTTGGCGGGCGGCAGGGCATACCAGTGCCATACCATCGCACTGCGGCTCAAGGCGGCGCTTGCGAGTAAGGCGATAGCGGATTCCGAAGGTGGAAGATGGCGGGCGAGAGCGGCAAGAGCCGCAGCGCGCAGTCCGAAGGACAGGATCAGCGCCGCCGCGCCATAGGTGCCGATGCGGCTGTCCTTCATGATCTCGAGTGCGCGTTCGCGGTCCTTGCCGCCTCCAACTCCGTCGGCGGTATCGCTGAGCCCGTCCTCATGAAGAGCGCCTGTCGTAATCGTCTGCACGGTGAGCGCCAGCAGAGCCGCCATCAACGGATCGGCATTGACGGCAAGCAGTGTCGCGAAGATCAAGGCTGCAGGCAGGACGACCAGCAGGCCGGCAACGGGGAATGTGCGGGAAACGCGCGCAAGCCTGCCGTCATAGCCCTCGAAGAACGACGCCGGTACGGGAATACGGCTCAAGAAAGCGACCGCGCGCGCGATATCGCGCATATATTCCCGCATTTCTTCCTCTCCTCGCCATGCGCGCGACAGCATCGGGCGCTTTTGGAGTTGTTCGCGCCGATTCCGAAGACTAATAGAGTTGCACGCAAAGAACCCGATTTGAGACCAAAAGACAAGGAACGCATTCATGAGCGTCAGCGGCCTCCCATTCGACGATTTCCGCGCATTGCTGCGCGACCTTCCGGGGCCGGATGCCCGGGCACTCGTGGCAGCGCGCGAGCGTGATGCGCAACTCACCAAGCCGCCGGGCGCGCTTGGAAGACTGGAGGAAATCGCCTTCTGGCTGGCCGCCTGGACCGGTCGTGCGCCGGCCGTGACCCGGCCGCTGGTGGCGATCTTTGCCGGTAATCACGGCGTCACCAAGCAGGGAATTACGCCGTTTCCGCCTTCCGTAACCCAGCAGATGGTGGAAAATTTCGCAGCCGGCGGAGCCGCGATCAACCAGATCTGCGTTGCCTACGATCTCGGCCTCAAGGTGTTCGACCTAGCCCTCGATTTCCCGACGGGCGACATCACCGAAGAACCGGCATTGAGCGAGCGCGACTGTGCCGCGACCATGGCCTTCGGCATGGAAGCGATTGCCGGCGGTACGGATCTGCTCTGTATCGGCGAAATGGGCATCGGCAATACCACGATCGCCGCGGCCATTCATTACGCGCTCTATGGCGGCAAGGCGGAGGACTGGGTTGGCCCGGGCACCGGCTCGGAAGGTGAGATGCTGAAGCGCAAGATCGCTGCCGTCGAAAAGGCGGTGGCGCTGCATCGCGATCATCTCAACGATCCGCTGGAAATTCTGCGCCGCCTTGGCGGCCGCGAGATCGCTGCGATGGCCGGCGCCATTCTCGCCGCACGCATGGAACGTATCCCCGTCATCATCGACGGTTATGTCGCGACGGCTGCCGCTTCCATTCTCAAGGCCGCCAATCCCTCTGCGCTCGATCACTGCCTGATCGGTCACGTCTCGGCGGAGCCGGGACATCTGCGCTCCATCGAGAAGCTTGGAAAGACGCCGCTTCTGGCGCTCGGCATGCGGCTCGGCGAAGGCACGGGGGCGGCGCTGGCCGCCGGCATCGTCAAGGCCGCGGCCGCCTGCCATTCGGGCATGGCGACATTCGAGAGTGCCGGCGTGACGAACAAGCACTGAGAATCGCGGCGGCGAGGCGTTGAAATAGACGTTTCGCCGCTAAATTTCCTGTAGACGATCTGTTTTCGTCATAAATCTGTAATGAATTTTGGGTGGGCGGAACGCGCTGCCTTGCTTCGCTCACGGTGAGGCGGTATTCGCAAAGCATCCAGATGCAACCGGGACAATACGGGCGGAGCGCGAATGGCTGAGTTTTCAAAATCAGCGGTCAACAAGGAGACCGGGATTCGGCACTTTTTCGCCGCTGCCGGCTATTCCTGGGGTGGTTTTCAGCGGCTGCTGCAGGAATCGGCCTTCCGGCAGGAACTCCTTTTTGCGGCTGTTTCCTTGATCCTGTTGATCGCCGTCGGTGCGACCATCGGCGAAATCGTCATCGCCATGGTACTCTTTTTGGGGGTTTTCGCGATCGAGGCCATGAATACGGCGGTGGAAGAGGTCATCGACCGGATATCGCCGGAGATTTCCAATGTCGGCAAGCATGCCAAGGATCTCGGCTCGTTTGCGGTTCTGTGCATGCTGGTCGCTTCCGGTATCTACCTGCTTTATATCATCGGCGGCCACCTGCTTTTCCGCTAGAGATCAGCACCCGAGCTTCGTTTAAGCAAAGCTCTTCTTGCGCCGCTCGACAAGCGGGGCGTCTTCGATTGCCGGTAGGCTTTGCAGCACGCGCTTGGCTGGCAGGATGGCGATGACTTCGGTGCCTTCCCGCAGCTTGGATTTCAGCACGAACTGACCATCATGCTTGGCAAGAATGGCTTGCACGATCGGCAGACCGAGGCCCGTGCCCTGCTCGGCGCTCTTGATGGCGATCGAGCCCTGCCCGAAGGCGGAAAGCACGACGGGTATCTCTTCTTCGGGAATGCCCGGTCCGTTGTCCTTGATCGCCACATATTCCCCGCCGCCGGCCGTCCAGCCGACCTTGACGGCAATCTCGCCGCCCTGCGGCGTGAATTTCACTGCGTTCGACAGCAGATTGAGGATCACCTGGCGCAACGATTTCTCATCGGCCCAGACCGAGGGTAGCAGCGCTTCGAATTGCGACGAGATCGAAATGTTCTTGGCGCGTGCGCGCAACTGCACCATGCCAATGCAATCCTCGGCAATATCGAGGAGCGAAATCGCTTCCTCGTTCAATTCGTATTTGCCGGCCTCGATGCGCGAGAGGTCGAGGATTTCATTGATCAGATTGAGCAGATGCTGTCCCGAGCGATGGATGTCGGTCGTGTATTCGCGATAGGTCGGGTTGTTCAATGGCCCCATGACTTCCGCTGACATGACTTCGGAAAAGCCGAGGATGGCGTTCAGGGGCGTTCTGAGCTCGTGCGACATGGAGGCGAGGAAGCGCGATTTGGCAAGATTTGCTTCCTCGGCACGCCGGCGAGCCTCGTCCGACATGGATTTTGCGACTTCCAGCTCTGCGATCAGGTCGTCCTTCTCCGACTGGAAGGAAAGGATCTTGAGGTTTGACTGATACATGCGGATGGTGATGAAGGTGAAGAATACGACGGCGACGGAGATGGCGGCGGTCAGCGCGATGTCCGATGGCCTTCGTGTAAGGATGGCGGTCACGACCAGCGCGACGGTGACCGGCGCAAAGGAAAAGGGCACAGCACGCGGCAGCATGAAACTGGACATCGCCGTGATGCCGATCGCGACCAGCAGGGTAGTGCCCTTATAGAGTGCGAAACTGTCGCCGCCGCAGGTGGAACAGCCCTGCAAGGCAAAGATCGCCCAGCAGAGACCCGTCAGCAATTGTCCGAGCAGAAAGATCTGCCGCCATTTCCTGGCGCCTTCCGCCGAGATTTCCTGCTTCCGTGCCTTGCGGCCAAGCAGCATGTTGATGGCATGTGCCGTCAGGATCGGGATAGTCCAGAAGAAGATCTGCGCGTCCCGCGTCAGGTAGACGCCAAGCACGGCAACGATGACGGCAAAAATCGGAACGACCGCGGCGCCCTGCAGCAGCGTGTCGATATGCATGAGCATCATTTCGCGGTCGAAATTGCGGCTGTGGCCGTTCTGCAGGCGCTCGCGCGTCTGCCGCACGGCCTTCGACACAGCCCGGTTGCGGTGACTGCGCGATCGGTCGACGATATTCTTATCTGTCGATGTGCTGACGCCGGTGCTCATGGTTACATTGAAACTTGGCCTGCCTGAGACTACAGACTAGCGTCCAATCCTTAAGAAGATACTGCGCTGAAATGATTTGTTTGCCATCTTCGCCAAGGATTTGTTGTTAAAGGAGGCAAGAACGTGATGCGGTCAGGCCGCCTGTTTCGTGACGGCGTGGCCACTTTCGCTCTGCTCGCCATCATTGCGTTGCTCGCGTTGAAAATGAACAATCGACCGGAAATCGTTCAAAACGGCAGCTTTTATGTCATCGATGGCGACACGCTTTCCGCCAACGGCGAGCGTTTGAGGCTGAAAGGTATCGATGCTCCCGAATATCGGCAGCGCTGCCAACGCAACGGAGCGGATTGGGCCTGCGGCGAGGAAGCACGCGAGGCGCTCGCCACAATGATTAAAACGGGAGCGCCCGAATGCCGGGGGCGGGAGAGGGATCGCTATGGTCGCCTGCTGGTGACATGCGTCGCCGGCGATCTCGATATCAATGCCGCGATGGTGCGCAACGGCATGGCGGTTTCCTATGGTGCCTATGCGAGCGAGGAACGGATCGCACGGCAGGCGAAAGCCGGACTTTGGGCCGGTGAATTCGAGAAACCTGGCGACTATCGGCGCGAGGAGCGTATGGCTGATGGCAATGACTATGATCCGATTGCGGGATTGTTCAGCTATTTGCACCGACTTGTCGGATGGAGCGCGCCGTGAAACAGGAGAGCGAATTGCAGATCCTGCGTTCAGCGATTGCGGCCTGCCGTCTCTGTCGGGACGCACCGGCCAGGGGCGAGGCGGATCGCCTGCCGCATGAGCCGCGTCCGGTTGCGACACTATCGTCCACAGCACGGATACTCATCGCAGGGCAGGCGCCAGGATTGCGCGTCCACGAGAGCGGTCTACCCTTCAACGATGCTTCGGGTGACCGTTTGCGTCAGTGGCTCGCTGTGGATCGCGAGAGTTTCTACAATCCGGACCATTTCGCCATAATGGGCATGGGCTTCTGCTTTCCGGGCTATGACAAGGCGGGAAGCGATCTGCCGCCGCGCAAGGAGTGCGCGCCTTTGTGGCGGCAGCGGGCGATGGATGCGATGCCGCAGATCGAATTGATCCTGACCATCGGTCAATATGCGCAGGCTTGGCATCTCGGCACGGAGCGCATGGGTTCGATGACCGAGACGGTCGCGCAGTGGCGGCGTTACCTTCTCAACAACCGGTCGCCGTCTGTCCTGCCGTTGCCACATCCGAGCTGGCGCAACAGCGGCTGGCTGAAACGGAATCCGTGGTTCGAGACCGAGTTGCTTCCGGTATTACAACAACGTGTGAAAAGCCTGCTTCCTTGAGAAAAAGTTTCTTTTCTCCCGCTAAAAATAAGCTATAGAGAGAATATAATTCGAAGGGATGCTTAAATGGACCGTCTTGACCGCAAAATCCTGCGCCTGCTGCAGGAGGATTCCACTCTGGCCGTGGCCGACCTCGCAAAGAAGGTCGGGCTGTCGACGACGCCATGCTGGCGCCGTATCCAGAAGATGGAAGAGGATGGCGTTATTCGCCGCCGCGTTGCGCTGCTCGATCCCGAAAAGGTCAACACGAAGGTCACGGTTTTCGTGTCCATCCGCACCAACAGCCACTCCATCGAATGGCTGAAGCGCTTTTCCGAAGTGATCGCCGATTTTCCGGAAGTGGTGGAATTCTATCGTATGAGCGGCGATGTCGACTATCTGCTGCGCGTCGTCGTGCCTGACATCGCCGCCTATGACGCCTTCTACAAGCGCATGATCGCCAAGATCGAAATCCGCGACGTCTCCTCCGCCTTTGCGATGGAACAGATCAAGTATTCGACGGAATTGCCGTTGGATTACATGCTGCTGGAGAATGCAAAGTCCAACGAGGACTGAGCAGCATTTTTTGCAGGGCGCTCAGCCGAAATCGATTTCGGCTGAGCGCTTTTTGTTTTTAATTCCGATCCAGGCGCGCGAGCAGCGACGAGGTATCCCAGCGATTGCCTCCCATTGTCTGGACATCACCATAAAACTGGTCGACGAGGGCCGTAAGCGGCAGTTTGGCCTTATTGCGGCGGGCCTCCTCGAGCACGATGCCGAGATCCTTGCGCATCCAGTCAACCGCAAAGCCGAAATCATATTTGCCTGAAGTCATGGTCTTGTGGCGGTTCTCCATCTGCCACGAACCGGCGGCGCCCTTGGAAATGACCTCCACCACCTTTTCGATATCGAGCCCGGCCTGCTTGCCGAAATGGATGCCTTCGGCCAGGCCCTGAACGATGCCCGCGATGCAGATCTGATTGATCATCTTGGTCAACTGACCTGCGCCGACAGGCCCCATGAGACCGACCATGCGGGCATAGGCACCGATGACGGGACGAGCCTTTTCGAAGACGGCTTCGTCACCGCCGCACATGACGGTCAAAACACCATTCTCGGCGCCGGCCTGGCCGCCGGAGACGGGAGCATCGATGAAGTCGACGCCCTTTTCCTTGGCGGCCGCGTAAAGCTCGCGAGCGACTTCGGCGCTTGCCGTGGTATTGTCGATGAGGACGGAACCGGCTTTCATGGTGGAAATGACACCGTTTTCACCCGTCGTCACCGAGCGCAGGTCGTCGTCATTGCCGACACAGGTGAAGACGAAGTCAGCGCCTTCGGCGGCTTCAGCCGGAGTAGGGGCAAACTTGCCCTCAAATTGTCTGGCCCATGCCTCGGCCTTGGCAACGGTCCGGTTATAGACGGTGACGTCATGCCCGCCCTTGACCTTCAAATGCCCGGCCATGGGATAGCCCATGACGCCCATGCCGATGAACGAGACCTTTGCCATTTCATAACTCCCTGACCGAATTTGTTTCGAAGGCTTAGCGGAAAGGCCAGGAGGACGGAAGACCGATTTCTCGGGTAACTTGTCACCATGGCATATGATTTGAAATCTGATTTCTAGTTTTTTCGTTTATTGGAATACAATTTCGTCTTTGGTGGGAATCTTCATAATATCCTTTGTCGATATAATCTATGGATTTGCGATCTTTAAGCCATCGACAACGAGCCGATGGCTGCGGAAGCGCCGGGGCCTTATGAAAAGGGGATCTTCGATGATTTCGCGCAGACAGACACTCGGCCTTCTCGGCGCCACGGCAGCAGCCTTGGCATTGCCTTCTCTCCGCCCGGCAAGGGCGGCCGCCGCGAGGACGCTTCGCATCGGCTGGCAGAAGAATGGCGTGTTGGCCTTGGCAAAGCGTCAAGGGGCGTTGGAAAAGCGCCTTTCCGATCGCGGCATATCCGTCGAATGGTCGGAGTTCACGTCCGGTCCGCCTTTGCTTGAAGCGCTTGGCGCAGGCGCTCTCGATTTCGGCGCCACGGGCGATGTGCCGCCGCTCTTCGCACAGGCGGCCAACGGCAATTTGCTCTATGTCGGCCTTTATACCGGCAGCCCCGAAGGCTCCGCCATTCTCGTGCGCAAGGATTCGCCGATCCAGACGCTTGCCGATCTCAAGGGAAAGAAGGTTGCCTTCAAGCGTGGCTCCAGCGCTCACAATGTCACCGTCAAGGCTTTGCGCAAGGGTGGTCTGACGATCAAAGATATCCAGCCGCTCGATCTCGCGCCTCCGGATGCGTCCGCCGCCTTCAAGACCGGCGCCATCGATGCATGGTCCATCTGGGATCCCTATCTCGCAATTGCAGAGGCCGATCCGGATACACGCATCCTGACGACGGCGCGTGGGATTGTCGATTCCTTCAGCTATTTCCTGGCGAATGGCGATTTCACCAAGAGCAATCCGCAGGTCATCGTCGATGTCATCGATGAACTGGCCAAGGTGGGGGCGGCGGCGCAATCGAATCTGGACGGCACCGTTAAAGCCCTCTCCGAAATCACCGGCGTTCCTGCCGGGGTGACGCGGGTGACGCTGACGCGTCCGGGTGCAAATCTGGGGAGTGCCTCGACCATTACGGACGCGGCGATCGCCTATCAGCAGGGGCTGGCTGACGAGTTCTATAATCTTGGGATCGTTCCCAAGAAGCTCAACGTGACCGACATCGTCTGGCGGCCGAAGGCAAGCTGAGGCTGATAACCGCTTGCAGATATCGCCTGCGCTTCCAAACACTACGGGCGCGGGCTCTGCCGGCAAAAATTTTTCGTCAAATACCAGCGATTAGAAAATCCATATTGTCGATATAATCGATGGCGTATGTCACTATCCATGCTGAACATCGGGAAGTGGCTCCCGACCGCGCGCACCCAGAAGGCAGGAAAATCTCATGACCGCGACTGCAAAACCCATCGATTTCCTCTGGTTCATTCCGACCTCCGGCGACGGCACCTATCTCGGCACGGCCGATCTCAATCGCGGACCGGAGATCGGCTATCTCCAGCAGATCGCACAGGCTGTCGACAGGCTTGGCTATACCGGCGTATTGCTGCCGACGGGGGTCTCCTGCGAAGAGTCCTTCGTGACGGCCGCGGCGCTTTCGGCGCATACGCAGAAGCTGAAGTTCCTGGTTGCGATCCGTCCCGGTACGGCATCTCCTGCCTATTATGCACGCCTTGCCTCGACGCTCGATCGCGTCTCCAACGGCCGCGTGCTGCTCAACATCGTCGTTGGCGGCAGCCCGGCGGAGCTCGCCGGTGACGGCATCCACCTGGAACATGACGAGCGCTACGCCCATGCCGATGAATTCTTCCATGTCTGGGAGGAGCTTCTGGAAACCGGGTCGTCCACCTTCGAGGGCAAATATATCAAGGCGACCAACGCACGTCTCGGCCTGCCGCCCGTGCAATCGCCGCGGCCGCCGCTCTATTTCGGCGGTTCCTCGGATGCCGGCATCGAATTCTCCGTCGGCCGCGTCGACAAGTACCTGACCTGGGGCGAACCGCCGGCGCAGGTGGCCGAAAAGATCGAGAAGGTGCGGGCCGCCGCCGCCAAGCGCGGGCGCGAGGTGAGCTTCGGTATCCGCCTTCACTTCATCGTCCGCGAAACGGATGAGGAGGCATGGGCTGCGGCCGATAAGCTGATTTCCAAGCTGGACGACGAGACGATCCGCGAGGCGCAGGAGCAGTTCGTCACGCAATCCGACTCCGTCGGGCAGAAGCGCATGGCGGCCCTGCATGGCGGCCGGCGCGACAAGCTCGAAGTGTCGCCGAACCTCTGGGCCGGCGTCGGCCTGGTGCGCGCCGGTGCCGGTACGGCACTTGTTGGGTCGCCGAAGACTGTGGCTGCAAGGCTGCGGGAATATCAGGAGCTCGGCATCGAAACCGTGATCGGCTCCGGCTATCCGCATCTGGAAGAAGCCTATCGTGTGGCGGAGCTTCTGTTCCCGGAGCTTGGCCTGAATCAGGAACAGCAGCGCGCCGGATTCCGCAACGAATTCGGTGCCAAGCAGATCTTCGCGGGCGGCAGCCACGGTGGCAATCTGAAGGTTGTTTCCGGCTCGTAACGCCACCTTTGAAGGGAGATTCCCATGTCGGCATTCGACACATCCTTCGTACGCGTAGGCTCGGAACGCCGCACGCGCCCGGCCAAGGCCGCGCGGCAATCAATCTCGATCCAGAGATTTCTGCCCTTCCTGTTGCCGGTCGTCGTGATCGCGGCCTGGCAGCTCGGCTCGTCGCTTGGATGGATCTCCACCCGCATCATGCCGTCGCCGGCGGCAGTCGTGGTCGCCTTCTGGCAGACCACGATCTCCGGGGAATTACCGAACAACATTCTCGTCAGCGCCGGCCGCGCTTTCGCCGGCCTATTGGTCGGCGGGTCGATCGGCTTTCTGCTCGGCATTGCCAACGGCGTATCGCGGCACTCGGAGCAATTGACCGATACGACGCTGCAGATGCTGCGCACCATCCCGCATCTCGCCATGGTGCCGCTCGTCATCCTCTGGTTCGGGATCGGCGAGGAATCGAAGCTTTTCCTGACGGCGCTAGGCGTGCTGTTCCCGATCTACCTCAACACCTATCACGGCGTGCGCAATGTCGACCGCGGGCTGATCGAGATGGGACGGGTCTATGGCATGAGCAGCTGGACGTTGTTCCGGAAGGTCATCTTCCCAGGCGCGCTTCCGTCCATTCTCGTCGGTCTGCGCTTTGCCCTCGGCATCATGTGGCTGACGCTGATTGTGGCTGAATCGATCGCGGCATCATCGGGCATCGGCTACATGGCCAATAATGCCCGCGAGTTCGGCATGACCGATGTCGTCGTTCTGACGCTGGTGATTTACGCCATCCTCGGCAAGCTCGCCGATGTCGTTGCGCGGGCGATCGAGCGCAGGGCTTTGCGCTGGAATCCGGCCTATCAGAATTGAGGAGCCTGCCATGAGCGTCAACACACTCGATCGCCCACAGGCGGAAGTCAAAAATGTGGCTTCGCAGGCTGCGGGTGCTGCGGCCATTCATATCAAAGGATTGGAGAAGAGTTTCGGCAACAACCGCGTTCTGCGCGGCATCGATCTCGATATTCCGGCTGGGCAGTTCGTCGCTGTCATCGGCAAGAGCGGCTGCGGCAAGAGCACGCTGCTGCGCATCCTGATGGGTCTGGAAGAGCCGAGTGCCGGCCATATGCGCTTCGAGGCCGCCGACGGCATCGACGCGCGACCGAATACACGCATCGTCTTTCAGGAGCCGCGCCTGCTGCCCTGGTTTTCCGTTGCTGACAATGTTGCCGTCGGCCTGGGGGAGGGCGTGCCGCAAGACGTATCGAAGAAGGAAACGGCTTCGGTTCTCTCCGAGGTGCAGCTTGCCGAGAAGGCCGGCGAATGGCCGTCCAGCCTTTCCGGCGGACAGAAGCAGCGCGTGGCACTTGCCCGCGCGCTCGTCAGCAAACCCGGCGTGCTTGCGCTCGACGAGCCGCTCGGCGCGTTGGATGCCTTGACCCGCATCAGCATGCAGGAGTTGCTGAATCGCGTGTGGCGCGAACTCGGCTTTACCGCGGTGCTCGTGACGCATGACGTCAGCGAGGCGGTGCATCTGGCCGACCGCGTCGTCGTCCTGGACGAGGGCAGGATCGTGCTCGATCTCGCCGTTCCCTATCCGCATCCGCGCCGCCACGGCAATCCGGCCCTGGCAGAGCTCGAAGGGCAGCTGCTGGCGGCGATCCTCGGCGACGCACGGGGTTAGAGCTTTTCCGCTTTTCCTGGAATTGCTCTAGTTCGGCCTGCTATCGTCTCCCTCGACATAAAGCCTGAGATTGTCGAAGCCCGTTTCCGTGCCCATCAGCCGCGAGCCGTTGTCGCTGTAACCGTCGAGAAACACGACCTGTTCGGTAAAGGTCATCTTCGTGCCGCCGGGTTCCGGGGCAAAGTTGACCGTTGCCAGCGAAACGGAAATTCTGACGTCGTCGAGCATCATGTCGAAGGCATAGATGAAGCGCTCGTTGTGGACGACGTCGATATAGCGCGCCTGATAGGCATGCACGACGCCATCCGTCGAGGCGGTCCGATTGCTTTCGCTGCCGCCGGTGCGGAAATCGAGCTGGAATTCCAGCTGCTTCCACTCGCCATGACAGGCAAACCATTGTTTCTTCTGCTCCGGTATTGCCCAGGCGTTGAAGACACGCGACAGTGGCGCCTTGAAGTGGCGCTCTATGGTGATGGTCGTATGCTCTGTCGATCGTTCGCTCATTCGTCCGTCGTCTCCGTCGATGTGTCTGCGAGAAATATGTCGAGTCGATCGAAAGCCTTGTTCCAGGATGCCTTGCGTTCGGCAATCCATCGTTCGATGGAGGCAAGCGCCTCCTTGCGAAGATGATAAGTGCGCACCCGGCCGGCTTTTTCCGATAGCACCAGGCCGCTTGCTTCCAGTACCTGCAAATGTTTCATCACGGTCGGCAGTGCCATGCCCAGAGGTTGCGCCAGTTCCGTAACGGATGCAGATCCATGTCCGAGCTGGTCGATCATGCCGCGCCGGCTTGGATCGGAAAGAGCCTGGAACATGCGGTCGAGTGCCTGCGGTTCCTCAAGCATTCGGCTTTTCCGGCCGGAATTGTACCGGCAATTTCTCGCTGTAGGGATAGAAATGGAAGTAGGGCATGGCTTCCTGGAGGACGCGGGCGAAGGACGGTCGCTCGAGGAGACGTCGATAATACGCCTTCAGCCGGCTATGCTCTTCGGCGAAGGGAACGACGGTTTCGGCGTAGAACAAAGCCGGGGCAGCGGCGCAATCGGCCATGGTGAGGCTGTCGCCGCTGATCCAGATCTTCCCATCGAGCTGCTTCTCGATCATTCCATAGGCAGTGCGTAGCAGTGCTTGGGCTTCGGACACGCCCTGCGGGCTCCGGTCCTTCTCAGTGCGGCGCACGTCCGCGACGATCCTCTGCATCGGGTCCTGAACATAGAGATCGAAGAAACGATCCCAAAGCCGAACGCACAAGGCATCCGACGGATTCGCCGGCAGGAGCGGCGTTGGCCCAGGATAATGCCGATCCAGATATTCGATGATGATGCTGGTTTCGGGTACTGTGCTGTCGAGGGCTTCGTCGCGAAGCACCGGAAATTTTGCGAGCGGCCAGAGACGCACCAGTGAGGCGCGGGATTCCTCATTGCCTAGATCGATGATGCGGCTTTCGAAGGGCGTTCCGTTTTCATAGAGCGCCATCAGCACCTTGTGGCAGAATGAGGCGAGGGGATGCTGGTAGAGAATAAGGGACATGCAACGAGCCTTCCGAGATCAAAGCCGATACTTATCTAAATGGATAAGTATCAGCTCAGCGGGCGCGAAGCAACAGAATAGTTACCCAAATGGATAACTATTCTGCGTCGCTCGCCTCAATCGGCAATCAGGCGTGCGATAACCAGATGGCCCGGTGTCGGCTGCCCGTCTTCCATGCGGACATTGATATCGGTGATTTCGACGAGTTCGAAGCCGGTCGCGGCCAACCGTTCGCGCACATAGGCTTCGGAATGGGCGAAACGCTGGTGTGGGCCGACCATATAGGGGCGTCCGGCCATGGTCGCTTCCGCCAGGGTCTCGGAGGAGAAGATGAAGAGACCGCCTGGCGTCATGTTTTCCGCGGCACCGAAGAAGAGAGGCTCCAGTGCGCCGAGATAGGGCAGTACATCCGTTGCCGTGATCAGATCGAAGGCGTCTTCATCATTATCATCAAGGAAATCCTCGACCTCGGCGACGAAGAGCGTTTCGTAGATATCCTTTTCATGGGCGACTTCGACCATGTTCTCGGAAATGTCGATGCCGGTAATATCCTCGACGATATCGCGCAGCGTGCCGCCCGTAAGACCCGTGCCGCAGCCAAGGTCGAGCATGCGCTTGAAGGGGCCCAGGCCGAGCGCCTGCAGGCGCTGGCGAACGAGGACCGGCACGTGATAGCCGAGCTGTTCCACCAGCACGTCTTCGAAGACTTCCGCATGCTGGTCGAATAGGGTCTCGACATAGGCGTCCGGGGCCTTCACCGGCGTCTCGCCGCGCCCCATGGATGCTATGCGCACCGCCGCGCCGCCGTGATCTTCCGGGTCGAGCGCCAGCACTTTCTCATAGGCCTTCACGGCAGCGTCGATATCGCCCGCCTTTTCCAGCGCCAAGGCCTGGTTATAGGCTTCCGCCAGCGCATCTTCGTCGATCTTCTTCTTTGCCATGATTGCCGGCCCTTCCTTTTGTCAGGCAGGCATTAAGGCGCTTGATCGGCTTTTGCAATGCTTGCCGCGCAGGCGCAGAATATGACCTTCGGCGAAGGCGACTTGGGGGGACGCTATCCGAACAGAAGAACAAGGGAGGAAAATCATGGATAATGAACTCACCACACCAAACCCGACGAGCAGCCCGGCGGGACGCGGCTGTCCCTCCATGCCGTCGACATCGGCCGAAGTCACCAACACGGTGACCCACTATTACCGGGGTGAATTGGGGAGGATGACAAGCTGGCGCGATCGCATCGACCGGACATCGAATTGGGCGATCACGGTGGTTGCGGCATTGCTGTCCGTATCGCTTTCGACGCCGACGTCGCATCATGGCGTTTTGCTGTTCGGAATGATGCTGATCACGCTGCTGTTGCTGATCGAGGCGCGGCGATATCGGTTCTTCGATGTCTATCGCTCGCGTGTGCGGCAATTGGAGCGCCACTACTTCGCGCAAATTCTGGCGCCACAAACGGAGCTCAATCCCGATTGGGCGCTGTCGGTCGCCGCCAGCCTGCGTTCGCCGCGGCTGCTGCTCAGCTATGTCGAGGCAGCGCAGCGGCGCTTGCAGCGCAATTACTGCTGGATGTATGCGATCCTGCTCCTGGCGTGGATCCTGAAGATTTCGACGCCCAGGCTACAGACGGAGGGCCTGGCGCAGGAGCAGCCGCATTCATGGAGCTATATCACCGACAATGCGGCGCTCGGACCGATCCCCGGCTGGATCGTCCTCATCCTCGTCGCGGTCTTTTATGCCTTCGTCCTTTACGGCACGCTCCATCGCGGCTCGCATGACGGAGATTTCATCCATGGCGAGGCGCATGTCTGATGGCAGTACGGTCGATCGCGAGGCCGCCCACGCGATCCGGCTGCCTTAGTGCAGGATGAATTCTCCTTTCATCGCACGCCATTCGGTTGCCGAAATCAGCTTGCGATGGACATAGCGCACGGAGTGCAACGGCCCATCCAGCGTTTCCTGCCAGAATTTCAGGAAGCCGCGCATTTCCGGGAAGTTCGGGGCGAGATCATAATCCTGCCAAATATAGGTCTGCAGGAATTGCGGATGATCTGGCAGGCGGTAGAAGATCTGCGCCGTCGTCAACCCATAACCCTGCAACTGCTTTTGCATGTCGTTATGCATGAGCTTTCTCTTTCCGTTCCCATTCTTGTTCGTGACTCATGGTCACTTAGATATGGAAACAACAGATGGTAAACTCAAGCTTTACAAAAATGTCATGATGGAAATTTATTCACAGAAATCAATGCATTAGCAGCGACTGCATGGGAGTGCTGCCAAGGCTGCGGCTAGGTGCAGCCTTGACGGGATCAGCGCTTGAGGTGGCGTGTCAGCCCGCCTTCCATCCGCGCCCAGCCGTTTCGCATGAGTTCGACGATCACGAGATAGAAGATCGCAGCCCAGAGATAGATTTGGTAGTCGTAGGTTCGCGAGAACGCGTAGCGTGTTTCGCCCATCAGGTCGAAGACCGTAATAATGGAGACGGTTGCCGAACTCTTGATCAGCAAGATGATCTCGTTGCCGTAGGGGCGCAGCGCCACGATGAGCGCCTGGGGAATGATGATCTTGCGGAAAGCGATCCAGGTATGGATACCAAGGGCGCTGGCCGCTTCCCGCTGGCCCTTCGGTACGCTCTGAATGGCGCCGCGGACGATTTCCGTCTGATAGGCCGCCGTGTTCAGCGTCATGGCGAAGACGCCGCAGTAGAAGGGGTCCTTGAAGAACCACCAGAGGCCGATATCCTCGAAGAACCAGCGAAAGCTCGGGAAACCGTAATAGACCATGAAAATCTGTGCCAGCAACGGCGTGCCGCGGAACAGATAGACATAGCAATAGGTCAGCGTGCTCAGGATCTTGTTGCTCGACATACGGGCAAAGGCCAGCGGTATCGAGAGAATCGCACCCAGGATAAAGGATGTGGCGACCAACTTGACCGTGATCCAGAGACCGTGAAGCAGCCGCGGCCCATAGGTTTCGAGCTTATCGACATCCCACCCGCTTATAATCATTGCCAGCAGCGAAATACCGAGAATGGCCCATAGGGTCAGAAAGAAATAACCGGCGATACGGGCCTTGGACAGCTTCGTGACCGTCTTCGGCGGTGCCGGCTGCGCCGCGATCAGAACTTCGGCATGGCTCATCGATGGACCTCCGCACGTTTAGCCCATCGATCGAGATAGAAGAGGCCGACGGAAGAGATGACGGCCAATGTAAGATAAAACAGGCAGGCGATGGAATAGAAGGTGAAGGGCGCCTTGGTGGCGCGGACGGCGATCCCCGTCTGCCTGATTATGTCGGCAAGGCCGATGATGGACACGTAAGACGTATCCTTCAGCAGGTTCATCCAGAGGTTCCCGAGATTTGGCAGGGAAATGCGGACGAGTTGCGGCACGATGATCAGCCGCATGGTTCGCGCCCGATGAAATCCAAGTGCATCACCTGCCTCATACTGACCTTTGGGAATGGCTTTGAAGGCAGAGAGGAGGACTTCCGAACAATAGGCGGAAAAGACGATTGCCAGCGCCACCATGCCGGCCGCGAAGGCATTGATCTCAACGGGTCCGTCATAACCGAATTTGGCAAGCACGGACTGCAAGAGGATCTGCATGCCATAATAGATGATGAAGAGCGTCAGCAGCTCCGGCAGGCCCCGGAAAATCGTCGTGAAGACACCAGCGGCGAGCCTCAGCGATTTCTCTTCCGATTGCTGCGCGAGCGCGACGAAGAAGCCGATGACGATGCCGAGCGGCAGCGTCAGGACCGAGACGGTGATGGTAATCTTCAACCCGCCGGCAAGCTCGTCGCCCCATCCCGTGTCACCACAGGCGAGCATCGTATTTTGGCCGAACAGAGTGAACAGTCCGGCTGGACCACACAACGGGTCAAAAATCGTACTCAACCAGGTCCACAAGGAACCAAGGGCGGAAAACAATCCGCTCATGCCATATTTCCCCTAGCGGCTTTTGCCGCGTTTCTGCTTATATTCTTCTCGTTGTCAAACAAAAACGGCGGAAGGGCAAGCTTCCGCCGTCGTCTTTTCCCAGGGAATCGACGGGCGATCAGTCGCCGTAGACGTCGAAATCGAAATACTTGTCCTGGATCTTCTTGTAGGTGCCGTCAGCACGGATCGCAGCGATCGCGGCGTTCAGCTTGTCCTTGAGGGCCGTATCGCCCTTGCGGATAGCGATACCCGCACCGACACCGTTGATGACCGGGTCGCTTTTCAGCGTGCCGAGCATCTTGCAGCAGTTACCTGCATCGGACTTCACCCATTCGGACAGCACGACGACGTCGTCGATGGCGGCATCGATGCGGCCATTGCTGAGGTCGAGCTTGTATTCGTCAGCCGACGGATAGAGCTTGAGCTCGGCGTCCTTCAGGTGGGCGGACGCGTAGTTGGCATGCGTCGTGGAGGACTGTGCGCCGATGGTCTTGCCCTTCAGGGCTTCGTCGGTCGCTTCCTTGAGAGTGGAGTCCTTCGGAATGGCGATTGCCGGCGGCGTGTTGTAAATCTTGTTGGTGAAATCGACGATCTTCTCGCGCTCGGGCGTGATCGACATGGACGAGATGATCGCGTCGAACTTCTTGGCCTGCAGGGCGGGGATGATGCCGTCGAAATCCTGGTTCACGAAGGTGCACTTGACCTTCATGTGATCGCAAAGCGCATTGGTTATATCGATATCGAAGCCGGTGAACTTGCCGCCGGCGTCAAGCGATTCGAAAGGCGGGTAGGTCGCGTCCGTGCCGAAGACGATCGTGTCGCCGTCGGCAAGCGCCGCACCGGCGACAAGCGACATCACGGCGAAAGACGCAGCGGCAAAAAGACGAGTGGAGATGCGCATATTGACCCTCTCTGTTGGCGGCCGGCAGCCCATTATTGTTTTTGGCAGACGGCTCAAGTGGAGCGGGCCGGTGGCCCGCCTTGCGGCGATATTCGTACTTTTTTTCCGAAAAATGCAACTGGAATTACGAGGGTGATGATTGCAGCCCGATCGCGTGGCAATACGAATGCGCTGGCGCCGGACGGTTTTATGTCGAAACGACCTAAATCTGAATCCGCGGTAGAAACAAATGGCTAGCGCATGATGTCGTCTGAAGACCGTTTCGACTTTTCGGCATCATGGCCTGGCGAGAATTCTGAACGTAAGCCGTCCGGCGCATTCAGCCAGGGTTAATTACGGCCACCTAATAGTTCTGGAACATATAGCCGCCTGCCGCGATTCAGCCTCATCAGAACCGAAAATCGGCCGGGATCTTAAGGCATCGGCATGCCTGCTGAGATTCGCAATTCGGCGGACAAAGAAGATAAGAGGAGACCCCATATGGGAAAGCGATCCAGACTATTTGCCAGCGCCGCGTTTCCGCTGCTCTCGTTATCGCTCGCATTCGAGCCGGCAGCGGCGGCGGCGTTTCGCGAACAGCCCATCGCGCCGTTAAACACCGGTATCGCGGCTGCCCCCAACGCCAGTTTCGAAGTTGCGCAGCAGGAGGCTCCGTCCGCCCAGCCAGAAGAAGAGCCGCAGCTCAAGCGCAAGAAGCCCGCCGAGGGCGGTGAAGGTGAGCCGCAGGGCCAAAAACATCGCGGCGAACCGGCAGAGCAGGGTGGTGGACAGCAGCAGCATCAGATGAAGCAGGCCGCCCCGGAGGCCGAGCCGCAGCAGAAGGCGCCGAAGGTGCAGCCGGAAGCTCAGCCGCCAAAGGCGGAGCGTCAGCAGCCCGCTGAGCAGGAGCAGCCGAAGCCTCAGCGCCAGCCGGCTCCAGAGGCCCAGCCGGAGCCGAAGAAGCAGCGCCAGCAGCCGGCGGAGGAGCCTCAGACTCAACCCGAAACCAAGCCGCAGCCGAAGGCTGCAGCCCCTGAAGCAGAGCCGGAAACCAAGCAGCCCAAGCCGAAGGCGAAGCAGCCCGCGGCAGAGCAGCCGGCCGAGGCTCCGCAGCCGAAGATCAAGCAGCAGCCTGCCGAGGAAGTGCAGCCGAAAGCCAAGCCTGAGCCGAAGGAGCAGCCCGCGCCGGCTCAGAAGGAAGCTCCCGCCGCGCAGCCGCCGCAGAGCCAGGAAGCCCAGCCTGGAAAGCAGGCGCAGCCGGAGCAAAACGCTCATCCCAAGCAGCAGGGCCAGGCCGGAAATCCGGCGAAGCAGCCAACCGAACAGCAGCCGGCGCCCGCGGGCGAGCCCTCGCAAGGTCACAAGGCTCAATCGGGGACAGAGGCGCAGCCCGGGACGCAGGTCCAGCCTGAAACACAGCCCGGAACGGTGGTCACGCCAGGCACCCAGCAGGGGCAGAAGCAGGGTGGCGACAAGACCCACGGCAAGCAGCCGCAAAACCAGCAGCAGGGTGAACAGCCTGGCGCCAACCCGCAACAGCCGGCCCAGAAGGGCGAGCCGCAGGGACAGCCAGCACAGACCGGTAACCAGGCAGCGCCGCAGCCCGGTAAGCAGCAGCCGACGAACGGCGCCGAGGTGCCGGCTCAAGGCAATGCAGCAACCGCACCTGCCAATGGCAACGGCCAGCAGGCCGGCGAAATCCAGCTGCCACCGGCCGAGCAGGTCTCGCCACAGGAGCTGGAACGCCGCAAGAAGATTGCGGAAAACCCGGCTTCCGCCAATGGGCCCGTCATCCTGCCCGTTGAAAACGGCAGTGCGGTTCTGGATAGCCAGAAGGACGCGGTTCGTCGGGGAGAGCATCTGAACAGAGGTCAGAATCCCGGTGCCCAGAGCGGCGGCGTACAGGCCGGTCAGAGCCAGCAGAGCGGGCAGGCGCAGAATGCTCCGGCCCAGCAGCCGCCACCGGCTTACACCAAACCGCCGACCTCCGACGCCGAAGCGCAACGCGCAGCGGCAGGCGGTCAGCCGCAGCCGCCGATCAAGATGGAGGCCGTCACCAGCGAACAGGGCCGTCGGATCGATCGCCGGCCGGATTTTGCCCCGCCGCAGGGAACGACGGTCCAGACCATCATCAATCAAGACAATCGCACGGTGGTGAATGTCGACAACACCTATGTCGTCCGGCATGACGATACCGAGCGTTTCGTTCGTGGCGGCGAACGGCCGATCTATGAACAGTTGCAGCGGGACCGCTATCGCGAGACGATCGATCAGCCTGACGGCGATCGCGTCGTGACGATCCGCAATCGCTATGGCGATATCATCCAGCGTTCGCGCATCGATGCCAGCGGCCGCGAATATGTGCTGTTCTACTCGCCGGAACTGGAAGATCGTCCCGACAATGACGATTATTTCCGTGATCCGGGCGACGATCTGCCGCCGATGCGCCTGCTCATCCCCTTGAGTCAGTACATCATCGATACGGCGTCGAACCGCGATGCGGACTATTACGACTTCCTGCGCGAACCGCCGGTCGAGCCGGTCGAGCGAATCTACTCGGTCAACGAGGTCCGTTATTCGGCCCGTATCCGCGACAAGATCCGCCGCATCGACCTCGATACGATCACCTTCGCGACGGGCAGTTCCGATATTCCGATGAGCCAGGCGAGCACGCTGCGCGGTGTGGCCGACGGCATATCGAAGATCGTCAAGCGCGATCCGACCGAAACCTTCCTGATCGAGGGCCATACGGATGCCGTAGGTTCGGCGGAGAGCAACCTGATCCTCTCCGACCGTCGCGCGGAATCGGTCGCCAATGTTCTGACGGATGTCTATGGCATTCCGGCCGCGAACCTGGTCACCCAAGGGTATGGCGAGCAATATCTCAAGGTGAATACGCTTGGACCGTCGCAGGAGAACCGCCGCGTCACCATCCGCCGCATCACGCCGCTGGTACGCCCGGTTGCCTCCAATCGGTAAGCATTAGCCTACATTTTGCCGAGGGGCCGCTGGGAAACCGGCGGCCCTTTATTTTGCCGGTTTGCCGAGGCCGACGGCGGCGGCGATGAAATCGGCGATCGCGAGAGTATCGTCGAGATCGAAAACGGAGAGCAAGCCGGCGTCTTCCACCGAATGATCGGCGGCGATGGCGACGATATGGGGATCCTGCGGGGCAAGCGGTTCGCGCTTGGCAGCTTCCAGGCGGCGGGCTTCGATCTTCGGGATGGGCTCTCGCTTGTACCCCTCGATCAACACGAGATCACAAGGGGCGAGGCGCGCCAGTATTTCTTCAAAACTCGGCTCGGGGTCGCCGCGCAATTCATGCATGATGGCATAGCGCGTACCGGAAACGATGGTGACTTCGTGCGCGCCCGCTTCGCGGTGGCGAAAACTGTCGGCGCCGACCTTGTCGATATCGAAATCATGATGCGCATGTTTGATCGTCGAAATCCGATAGCCTCGCCGGGTGAATTCCGTCACCAGACGCACGGCAAGGCCGGTCTTGCCAGAGTTCTTCCAGCCGGCAATGCCGAAAATCTTCGGTCGGGGTTTGGTCATGATGTGCCTTCCAATGCTGCCAGCCATGTCTCCGCTTCGAGCAGTTCCGCGGGCGTATTGATGTTAAAGAAAGGGTCGAGCGGACCGATCCGCGTTTCGATTGCGGGAAATTTCACCCGCTGGACCTTGTGGCGCGCGAGAAAATCCCTGACGCGCCGTTTGTCGTCCGAAACGATCCAGGTCTCCAGATTCGTTGCAGCAGAAACCGGCCAGAGGCCGAAAACCGGATGGTCCTGCCCGAGGGATGCGGCAATCGCAATCTCATCGGGACGTTCGACGGCATGGGCGAGCCGTGCGACGAGGTCGTGTGGGAAAAAAGGGCTGTCTATCGGGATCGTGGCGACATGCGAAGCCCCTGGATAGTTGCGTGCCGTATCCCGCATCGCGGCAAGCACGCCGGCCAGAGGGCCGAGTTTGCCACCAATTTTATCCGGAACTAGCCGCATCCCCATGCTGTCGGGCCAATCGATGTCCGCATTCAAGGCGATCGGCTTGTTTTGGCGCTGAGCGATCCGCGAAGAGATGCGGCTGATCAGGCTTTCGCCACCAAGCAGAGCGAAGGCTTTGTTCGCACCCATGCGGCTCGACCGGCCCCCGGCAAGAAGGACGACCGGAATATCCTCTGCGTTTGCGATGAAGCTGGACATGTTCGGGACCTCAGGCCGGGACACGCGGTTCTGATTCCTGCGCGACCGGATCGACACCGCGCCGTTTGCTTTCCCGATAGAAGGTATAGATGCCAGAAGCGATGACAATCGC
The DNA here is from genome assembly GCF_014193575.1 of Rhizobium sp. BK289. Lineage (NCBI taxonomy): Bacteria > Pseudomonadati > Pseudomonadota > Alphaproteobacteria > Hyphomicrobiales > Rhizobiaceae > Rhizobium > Rhizobium sp. BK289. The sequence continues at coordinate 213,720 of NZ_JACHZO010000002.1, read as the reverse complement.
CGCCCCGAAAATGGACCAGCCGTCCGGCACTTCGTCGAAGACAATCAAACCGAGCAAGGCAGACCAGATGAGGCTCAGATAGCGGAACGGTGCAACGAAGGAGATTTCGCCGGTGCGCATCGCGAGGATCACCGCCTGATAGCCGATCAGCACGAGAACGGAGGCCAACAGGATCTGCATCAGCGACGTTGTGCTCACCGGCTGCCACCCGCCGAACGGAACGATGCACAAGGCGCCGAAGACGGATATGGAAATTGCGGTGCAGAGGGTGATCATCAGCGACGGCACTTCCTTGTCGATGCAGCGCGTCGCCAGATCGCGGGCGGCGGTCGCAAACATGCAGGCGATGACGAGCAACGCAGCCGTGGTGAAACCGTCCGGACCGGGCCGGATGATGATCAGCACGCCCATGAAGCCGACCCCTATCGCCGTCCATCGCCTCCATCCCACGGGTTCCTTGAGAAAGATCATCGCGCCAAGCGTGACCGCCAGCGGCACGGCCTGCTGGATGGCGGCGGCATTGGCGATGGGCATCATCCCGAGAGCGGTGATATAGGTCGCGGCGGCGATTGCCTCGCAGGCGATGCGCAGCGCGATCATCGGCTGCAATATGACCTTCCAGGAGCGCAGCGAGCCCATCCGGCGAGCCACCAGATAGACGAAAAAGCTGGTGAAAAGGCCGCGGATGAAGATGATCTCGCCGGCATTCATCGCGGCGATAACTGTTTTGGACAGTGCATCGCCACAGCAGAAAGCAGCCATGGATGCCGCCATGAAGAGCGCGCCCTGGGTATTCTTGGTCAGTCGCATGAGAAAGATGAGTCCCCGATATCTACTCTCGATTAGCGCCGTTTTCCGCAAATTGGAATCGATTGTCCGGCTGCGAGGGCCGAAATCGATTGTGCGTTGCGGTAGAATTGTTGCCCAGGGAATGCAGCTTCTTCGGCCCATGGTCGCGGAATGACACAGCGGTTGCAAATTTTTCGCCGATACAACGGCTTTTAGGTGGGCAATTAATTCTTATTCAATCTTATTTTCCGACGCTCGCTGCGGTTTTGCATGAGGCAGAAGCACTTACCGCAGCGCAGCAGGAATGACGATCCCGCCTTCGCCGGATATCTTTATAATCCAGTTGAGGCGCCGCATGTTTTTCATTGATCGTCTTTTGCAAGGCCGTCGGATTGTCACCAAAGTCCTCATTTTTGTGGTGCCTCTGGTGGTCCTTATCGCCGGTGTCGGTCTCGTCGGCTATCACACGGCCAATATTCTGAACGGCCATATGACCGTGACGCGCGCGACGATTGAAAATATCAGCGACTTCGAAAACCTGCAGGCTGCCTTGCAGGAGTTCACCGCTTCGCCTTCGGAGGACACGCGCCAGGCGCTCGCGGCGAAGATCGATGCCCAGGAACAGGGCGTCCATCGGCTGAGCGGATTGCTGAGCGACGATCAGCGCGCCAAGATCGTTCCAGTCAGCGAGCTTGCCGCCAAGATGCGGACGCAGCAGGCCACGCTCTGGACTATCAGGCAGAAGCAGGACAGCGATGTCAGCGCCATTCAGAAGGCGGTGCAAAACATCGAGGCGACGGCCAAGGCTGCCGGCAAACAGATCGACATCATCCGCAAGGATTTCAGCGACAAGGAAACTTTCGCCAAGGAACTGCTTTACGATGCCGCCGCCTATAAGGGGCTGTCGGAAAAGATGAGCAATCTGCGCATCCAGGTGCAGATGGCTGCCGATTCCACGGAAGAAATCTCGGATGCGCGCACCTATGCCGATGCGATCCTGAAGCAGGTAAAGGTTTCAAAGGCTCTCGTATCCAGGCGCGGTGCCGCTCTCGTCGCCAACGCTTCCGATGCCGCCGACAAGCTTGATGCCGTCTTGAAGGGTTCGGACACGCCGGACCAGAAGGTCGAGGCGATGGGACCGGTGTTGCAGAGCTTCGTGAAAATCGAAGGCGACATGACCCTGCAGTCGGCAAAGAACAGCGACACCGCAGCCGATCGCTTTGTCAGCCTGGACAAGATCATCGACGGCCAGAAAGAACTTCTGGACTATGTCGACCAGGCGCTCGGCATCGTCGATCGCCTGGCGCTTCATGCGTCGCGCATGGAAAACGTCCGGGATGGCGCCTCGCGCGAACCAGTGCTTGCCGACCTCAAGGACCTGCAAGCCGTTGCGGCCCGGATCTCGGAACTTGGCCAGACCAATGCCACGATGCGCGATTTTTCCGCCCACATGAAGCCGCTGATCGACAGCCTCACCAATGGATCGGCCGATTTGCTGCAGACCGCAACCGATTGGAAAACGACGCGCGTTCAGTCGAACGGCCTGCTCGCCGATGCCATGACCTCGTTGCGCGGCTTCGTCGCCCAGGCACAGGAACTCGGCAAGGAAGACAGCGAACGCTCCGCCAATGTCTCGGTCATTGCCATGATCGTCGGCACGCTGCTTGCGATCGTCGGCGGCCTGATGCTGGTGGAAACCCTGCGTGGTCCGCTGAAGCGCGTTACCGAGATCATGACGCGCCTTGCGAGCGGCGATCTGGACGTAGCGATCGACGGACGCAATCGTGGCGACGAGATCGGCGACATGGTGCGCTCCGTCAGCGTTTTCCGCGATGCCGCGCTTGAGAATGTCCGGCTTGAGCGAGAAGCGGAGAGCGCGCGTGCGCTTTCCGCCGAGGAATCGTCCCGCCGAGCCGCTGAGCGTGCCCGCATCGAGGCCGAGCAGAAGCAGGCACTCAATGCGCTGGCGGATGTCCTTGCCAAGCTTGCCGACGGCAATCTGGAAGAGGGTATGCGCGAAGATCTCTCCGCTGATTTCGTGGAAATGGCCTTTACCTACAATCATGCGGTCGAAGCGCTGCGCGAGACCCTGACGGACGTGCGCTACACCGCCGAGGAAATCAAGGGTGGCACCGGCAATCTCGCCATGTCGGCCGACGATCTGGCGCGGCGCACCGAACAGCAGGCGGCCGCTCTCGAGGAAAGCTCGCGCGCCCTGCATCGTCTCAGTGACGTGGTGCGCTCGACGGCCGAGCGCGCGCGGCAGACGGCGACCTCCGTCAACGAAACGCAGGCCTATGCGACCCAATCCGGCGAAGTGGTCGCCAAGGCCGTCGGTGCCATGAGCGAGATCAATCGGTCGTCGGAGAAGATCGCCACGATCATCGGCGTCATCGACGAGATCGCCTTCCAGACCAATCTTTTGGCGCTGAACGCCGGCGTCGAAGCTGCCCGTGCCGGTGAAGCGGGCCGCGGCTTTGCCGTAGTGGCGCAGGAAGTGCGCGAGCTGGCGCAGCGCTGCGCCAATGCGGCGAAGGAGATCAAGGGTCTGATTTCCGCAAGCTCCGCCCAGGTCCAGAACGGCGTTCATCTGGTCGAGCAGACCGGTGCCGCGCTGTCGGAGATCATCAGTCACGTTACCGGCGTCCAAAGGCTGGTTGCCGATATTTCGTCGGCGACCACCGAGCAATCGACCGGTATCGAGGAAGTCACCCGCGCGGTGTCCGAGGTGGAGCTTATCACGCAGCGGAATGCTTCCATGGTCGAGGAGAACAATGCCGAGATCCATGGCCTGCGCCAACGCGTCGACATGCTGTCAGAGAAGATCGACCGTTTCCGGACCGGCGAGGGCGAAGTGGATTACCAAGGCTATAGCGATGCCGAAACACGGTATCGCGCTGCCTAAATCAACATATTAGCAAAAACCTATAATCTATTGAAAGCGCCGGCCAACGTGCCGGCGTTTTTTATCGATCATGACAGGTGTGGAGATAGACGAACCTGTTCTTCGCGCCAGCGCTGCCAGCGGCGGCGCAATTCGCCCGACCGCAAGCCGATGGGTTCATCGAGTATTTCAGCAGCGGCGATGCGGTCGGTGCGGAAATGGCGGAAGCCCTGTCGCAGCTCGCACCAGGCAACCAGCAGGCTGCTCGTTTCGGCATAACCGAGGATTACCGGCCAGACCGTCCGTTCGGTTTCCTCGCTTGCCTCCGAGTTGTAGCGTAGCCGCAATTTCATGCCGTTGCGGATTGCCGATCTGAGCAGGGATGCATCGACACGTTCCTCAGGCTTGCCATTTGTCGGCTTTGCACCCACGCTCGGCTCGATGACGAAAAGGCGGAGGCGCTCGGGGACGACGGCGGCGATCTTTGCTACGACATCGCGCGCCGCATTGGCGAGCGCCTTGTCCGAATGGGCGGAGACCCATTGCGCCCCCAATACCACCGCCTCCAGCTCATCAGGCGCCAGCATCAAAGGCGGCATATCGTAGCCGGCAGCGAGCAGGTAGCCCAAGCCAGCCTCACCCTCGATCGGGACCCGCTGGCCAATCAGATCCGCCACGTCACGATAGACGGTGCGCTTCGAGACCTCCAGTTCCGCCGCCAGCGCGCTCGCCGTCACTGGCCGGGTCGATCGGCGCAAAATCTGGATGATCTGAAACAGTCGGTCGGCACGGCGCATCGCATACTTACTCCTGCTGACAGTATGCTGGCAGCAGGGGCGTGCGACAAGAGGCTCTGCGTGACCGCGAAGGTTCTGCAGTCAGTCGAAAGGATCAGTTATGAAGTTGGCTTCCACCCGCCTTATCGCAGGCGATATCAAGGCCATGGTTGCCTTTTATGAGATGGTAACGGGGTTCCAGGCCCAATGGCTTGCTCCGGTCTTTGCCGAGATCGAGACCCCGGCGGCAACCTTGGCGATCGGTTCCGTCGAAACTGTCGTGCTTTGGAAAGAGGGTAGCGCCGAGCCCGGTTCCAATCGCACCGCCTGCCTCGAATTCCAGGTGAAGGACATCGATGTGGAATATGAGCGCCTGAAGGACAAGGTCTCTCTCGTCCACGAACTGAAGATGATGCCCTGGGGCAACAAGACCTTCCAGTTCCGCGACCCTGAGGGAACGGCAGTTTCGCTGTATATGCCTGCGACCGATGAGGCGAGGAAGCGTTTCGCATCGCGCTAGGCTGCAGGCGTGCATCGTCCTGCGGTCAATCAGATCATCGGACGGAATGGAGCGTTCAGCCGCCGGTGACGCTCATGTGGCGTGCGACCGCCGGTCGGTTGTGCGTACGGTCGATGATGAAATCGTGACCTTTCGGCTTGCGGGTAATCGCCTCGTCGATCGCGGCATGGAGGAGCGCGTCGCTCTCGCTTGCGCGCAGCGCCGTGCGCAGGTCGGCCGCGTCGTTCTGACCGAGGCACATGTAAAGCGTGCCCGTGCAGGTGAGCCGCACGCGATTGCAGCTCTCGCAGAAATTATGGGTCATCGGCGTGATGAAGCCGAGGCGGCCACCGGTCTCCGTGACGTCGACATAGCGGGCCGGGCCGCCCGTCTTGTAGGGAATATCGGTTAGCGTGAACTGACGTTCCAGATCGGCGCGCAGCTGCGAAAGCGGCAGATACTGGTCGGTGCGATCCTCGTCGATCTCGCCCATGGGCATGGTCTCGATGACGGTCAGGTCCATGCCGCGACCATGAGCGAACCGCAGCAGTTCCGGAATTCCCTCTTCGTTGAAATCCTTGAGCGCAACGGCATTCAGCTTGATTTTCAGACCGGCTCTTTGCGCCGCGTCGATCCCCTCCATCACCTTGGAGAAGTCTCCCCAGCGCGTGATGGTTCGGAATTTGTCAGGGTCGAGCGTATCGAGGGAAACATTGATGCGCCGGACACCACAGTCGTAGAGTTCGTCTGCGTGGCGCGCGAGCTGCGATCCGTTGGTCGTCAGGGTCAGTTCGTCGAGCGCGCCGTTTTGGACGTGCTTGCCGAGTTCGCGCACCAGGAACATGATGTTCTTGCGCACCAGCGGCTCGCCGCCGGTGAGCCTGATCTTGCGCACGCCCCGGGAAATGAAGGCGGAACAGAGCCGATCGAGTTCTTCGAGCGTCAGCAGATCCTTCTTGGGCAGGAAGGTCATGTTCTCGGCCATGCAATAGGTGCAGCGGAAATCGCAGCGATCCGTGACCGAAACGCGCAAATAGGTGACGGCGCGCCCGAAAGGGTCGATCATGGGGGCTGTGTCCGCCTGAAGCGGTGATGCGTTGCCTATGCTGCCGACGATGCTGTTCACTCATGCCTCCATTAGACGTCTAATGTGGGCATAGGCGATTGTTGCGTCAAGGAAAATGCTTCTCGATTACACTTGCGCGTGAACGAGCGGCGGCCTAATTCTCGAAAAGATACTGAAAGGCATGGAAAAACCGATGAGCGACGTTTGGCCGACCGAATTGCGGGTCTCGAAGGACCGGCATCACCTCAAAGTGACATTCGACGATGGCACGAGCTTCGATCTTCCGGCGGAAATGCTGCGGGTGCTGTCGCCTTCCGCCGAGGTGCAGGGGCATGGGCCGGGACAGAAAGTCACCGTGCCCGGCAAGCGCAATGTGGGCATCATGTCCATGACGCCTACGGGCAACTATGCCGTGCGTATCGGCTTCGACGATATGCACGACACAGGCATCTTCACCTGGACCTATCTGCGCGAGCTCGGCGAGAAGGGACATGAGCTTTTCGCGGCTTATGAGGCCGAATTGAAGGAAAAGGGTCTCAGCCGCGATGCGGCGGGAAGACCGCATTGATATTGGCGTCATAGACCGGAGAGGGGGCGTAGGCATGATCCTTGGGGGTAGGGAAAACTGGCTTCGCGCCAAGGGCAGCAAGAACGAGAGCAAGGTCTCCTTCGTCGAGCTGTTTTTCGATCTGGTGTTCGTTTTCTCGATTTCGCAGCTTGCACATTCGCTGGCGGAGCATTTCACTCCGCTCGGCGCGCTTGAAGCGATCATGCTGATCTTCGCAGTCTGGTGGGTCTGGGTTTTCACGGCATGGGTGACGAACTGGCTGGATCCCGATCGGATGCCGGTGCGTATCATGCTGTTCACGCTGATGTTTGCTGGGCTTATCCTCTCGGCTGCGATCCCCAAGGCTTTCGGCGAAAAGGCCATCTATTTTGCCGGCGCCTATGTCTTCATGCAGGTCGGCCGGTCATTGTTCACCGCTTATGCTCTGAAGAATGTCAGCCAGGCCAATCATCGCAATTTCCTGCGCATCACCAGCTGGCTCGTCCTGTCCGGCATCTTCTGGATATCAGGCGCCCTGCTGGAAGGCGAGACGCGGCTCATATTTTGGCTGGTTGCCCTCATTATCGAGTATTCAGCGCCTGCGCTCGGATTTCGGGTACCCGGTCTCGGCAAGTCGACGACCGAGGATTGGGACGTATCTGGCGCGCATCTGGCGGAGCGTTGCGCGCTGTTCATCATCATCTGCCTCGGTGAGGCGGTGCTGCAGGCCGGCAAGACCTTTGCCGAGCAGCCGGTCACGCCCCTGATCGTGGCGGTGTTCATCACTGCTTTCGTCGGCACCGTTGCCCTATGGTGGATCTACTTCCAATTCGGGCATGAACGGGCGTCCCACCGTATCGAGCACGACGATGCGCCGGGCAGGCTGGCGCGCGAGGCCTTTACCTATGCGCATATTCTCATCCTTGGCGGCATCATCCTCAGCGTCGTCGGCGACGAATTCCTGTTCGCGCATCCGCATGAACAGGCCGATATGCATGTTGCGGCCGCCATCCTCGGCGGCCCGGCGGTGTTTCTGATCGGAAATCTATGGTTCAAGGGGGCGACCACAGGCCGGCCGCCACTGTCGCATATAGCTGGTATCGTCGGATTGGCGCTGCTGCTTTTCACCCTGCCGATGGTCGTGGTCTACCAGCTTGGCATTCTCGCCACGGCCGTGCTTATCGTCGTGGCGATCTGGGAGTTCGCGTCTCTGAACCGGGTCGTCCCCTCGGCGCGATCGGCCGGCGATCATTGATCGCCGGCGAGCTCCAGCGGTTGCCGTTCCTCCTGCATCAGGAGGCCGATTATCCTCTCCATATGCACCGCAATTGCCTCGCATTGTTCGATCGGCGCGTCTGAGAGCGTCCGATCGATGAGGGCGGTCTGTATGGTCATCGCTTCTTCCGTGATGCGCCGCCCCTCCTCGGTCAGATAGAGGCGCAGCACGCGCTTGTCGTGCTTGTCGCCCCGGCGTTCGATCAGCCCGCGATTTTCCATCTGCGGCAGAAGCATGCTCATATTGGAGCGGCCGACCAGCAGCTTGCGGGCAAGTTCCTGCTGCGAAATCCCTTCGAAACGAAACAGGTTGACGAGGATGTCCAGATGCGGCGGCTTGATGTCCAGATGGGCCAGGGCTCGTGTGAGCGATTGCTGCATCAATTGGCAGGCGCGCGCCACGGCGACCCAGCTTCGAAAACGCGGATGGTCCCAGGGAAGGGGTTGATTTTTGTTCATCGCTGTACTTTATTGTTCATAGTTGAACATTATCGGATTCCCACTATGCCATCCTTTGCGCTCAAGGTCACCCGGTCGGGTCTGTCCGGCCTCGGAAGGCTATCGCCGCAGCTTGCCGGCAAAGCCGCGTTCCGGCTTTTCTGCCTGACGCCCTCGCGCCGTCCGCGCGGCGCCAAGGCCAGGGCAGCCCATATGGAGGGCCGGGAACGCCTTCTGACGGCGGAGCAGGTGATGCTGCCGTTCCCAGGTGGCCGCGCAATGGCCTATCGCTTCAACGGCGGAGCGAAAGGCCCGCGAAAGCGCTATCTCGTGGTTCATGGTTGGGGCTCCAGCAGCGAATATATGTCCGAGCTGACGGTATTTCTTGCGGAAAGCGGAGCGGAAGTCGTCTCGCTCGATCTTCCAGGCCACGGCCGCTCGGGCGGGCGGTTCCTGAACGTGCGTTTGGCCGTTTCCGCCATTGCCGCAGCGTTTGCCCGCTTCGGCGGCTTCGACGCCGCCATTGGGCACTCCTTCGGCGGCGCATCGCTAGCGCTGGCCTGCGCGGGCTTTCTGCCTGATGTCGACGCGGTTGATCCCGGCAAATTGGTCTTGATCGGCGCGCCGAGCGCCATGGGATGGCTATTCAAGGATTTCGGACGCCTGATGAGGCTCGGGCCTGCGGCACAAGCTGCCTTGGAGGACGAAGTTCGCCGTGTGACGGGCAGGACGCTTGCCTCCTACGACCAGAAGCGCGGCATGCTCGATCCAGGCCGGCCGGTCCTCGTCATTCACGCCGAGGACGACAAGGAGGTGAGTGCCGAACATGCACGCGCCTATGCTGCACAAGGGCCGCATGTGCGTCTGTTATGGGCCAACGGCTTTGGGCATCGCCGTATTGTCGCCGCCGCTCCGGTGTTCGAGGCGATCGACGCTTTTCTGTCGGAAACCGCGAATACGGAAAATCCGCTCGAAAATGAAGACGATACGGTGCTATCGTTTTACCGAACCCCGCATCGTCGCTCCTTCTAGCAGAACTTGCGTCGCGCGGACTTTGGGCAAGTCGCTGGAAAAACGCGAGGCAGCATGCATATCGTCACGTCAGTCGAGGAACTAAAGGAGCTCTATGGTGATGCGGGCGAGGCGTCGATCACCAAGGTGACGAAGGTGCTGACGCCGCTCTATCGCCAGATGATCGAAGCCTCTCCCTTCATGGCACTGGCAACGGTGGGGCCGGAAGGGCTCGATTGTTCACCGCGCGGTGACCAGGGCGGCGTCGTTCGCGTTGTCGACGAAAAGACGCTGCATCTCCCGGATTGGCGCGGCAACAACCGCGTCGATTCACTTGCGAATATCGTGCGCGACCCGCGCATCGCGTTGATGTTTCTGGTTCCAGGATCGAATACGACGATGCGCCTCAACGGCCGAGCGGTGGTCTCCGTCGAGCCGGCCCTGCTGGACAGCTTCGAGATGGACGGCAAGCATCCGCGCTGCGTCGTCGTGATCGCGATCGAGGAAGTGTATTTCCAGTGCGCGCGAGCGGTGATGCGGGCCGAGCTGTGGAATGCGGAGCGGTTCGCCGATCCATCCAGCCTGCCGAGTCCGGGCATGATGCTGAAGGCGGCGAAAGACGATTTCGATCAGGAAACCTATGATCGCGAAGCGCCGGCGAGGGCTGCCAAGACACTCTGGTAACAAGACGCTCTTGTAAGCTCGAGACTCGCTTGGAAAGCAAGGCCGCCGGCCTGTATGGGAAGGCAGGGCCGGCGGTCGGTTGGTTGTGCTTCTAATTCTTGTAGATGAGCCAACTTTTGGTGAAGTCCTTCTGCATGCCTTCCTGATAGATGCTGCAGCAGTTGCGGCCGGCATTCTTGGCACAATAGAGCGCCAGATCGGCCTTGTTGTATAGTTCACCGGAATCGACAGCTTCGGAGGCCATGCAGGCGCCGAGCGACAGCGTAATTGGACCGTAATCGACCCGTGTTCGCGAATTTTTGAACGGCGTCGTCTCGAGCGTATGGCGGATCCGTTCGCAGACCGTGGCGACTTCCTCGATAGTGGTGGCTTCCAGAATGAGGGCGAATTCCTCGCCGCCGACGCGGGCCACGAAAATGTCACGCCGGGCACTGGCGCGGATGACAGATGCGACGGTCGCAAGGATCTTGTCACCGACCGGGTGGCCGAACGTATCGTTGATCCGCTTGAAATGATCGATATCGGCCAGCACCAGCGCCGTGGTGGGCCTTGTCAGTCGATTGTCGAAGATGGAGGCCAGGCGATCCTCGAAAGCGCGCCGATTGGCGAGGCGGGTCAGTGCATCGGTATTGGCAATGCGCTTGTATTCATCCAGCTCCTTGCGAACCTGATCCATTTCCTGGCTGCGCTGGACGACGTTCTCCACCGTTTTTTCGCCCTGCGCCATGGTATCGCCGGTCGCAGCCGTCAGCATGTCGATAGCGCCCCGCAGCAGTTCGGCGCTGTTGTGGCTTCTCGAGCTTATGTTGTCATAGGTTTCGCCGAGCAGGCGGTTGTAGCTCTGAAGCGTAGCCTGCTCCTGCCGCAATGCGCGCAGGACCGTATCGAGCCCGATGGTCAGGCGGGCATGTGCGTCATCGAAAACACGGCTCGCGTGATGCGGAAAATACTTGGCTCCGATCGCATCCAGTTCCTCCTGGGTGGCGCTGCTGCCGAGTGCCGCCAATGCACGCGTGAGAGCGGGATTGGAGCCGATATAGGCTTCATAGAAAAGCTCGTAATTACGCGGAATAGGTGCGATGCCCATGGATCGCATGGCATAGGTAATCTGCCCCGCCACGTCGGGATTATGCGCCTTTGGCGCAATCGCCGTACTCATCGTGAGCTCCGTAACATGTATTGGTTAAATCCCTTTTTTACTTATACAAAGAATCTTTGAAAAAATATTAAGGTCTTGATAATGAGAAATTGTCGGCCCGTAAAGTTTTATTCAAAAGTATTACAATTAAAGTATATTTTTACATACGAAGGCGCTGTCAGCGCCTTCGTCCGAGTCGGGCAATAATGAGCCGGAATATTTACCCCAGGTTGAGTTCCTGGAAGAAGTCGTTGCCCTTGTCATCGATGACGATGAAGGCCGGGAAATCCTCCACCTCGATCTTCCAGACGGCTTCCATGCCAAGTTCGGGATACTCCAGAACTTCGACCTTTTTGATGCAATCCTGAGCGAGGCGGGCGGCCGGACCGCCGATCGAGCCGAGATAGAAACCGCCATGCGTCTTGCAGGCTTCGCGTACGGCGCGCGAGCGGTTGCCCTTGGCGAGCATCACCATGGAGCCGCCGAAGGACTGGAACTGGTCGACATAGCTGTCCATGCGACCGGCCGTCGTCGGGCCGAAGGAACCGGAGGCGTAGCCGGCGGGCGTCTTGGCCGGGCCGGCGTAATAGACCGGGTGGTTCTTGAGGTAGTCCGGCATGCCCTGGCCCTTTTCCAGGCGTTCGCGGATCTTGGCATGCGCCAGGTCGCGCGCCACGATGATCGTGCCGGTGAGCGAGAGGCGCGTTTTGACCGGATGCTGCGACAGTTCGGCCAGAATATCCGCCATCGGCCGGTTGAGGTCGACGCGGACCATCGATTCGGAAAGCTTCGCCTCGTCGATCTCAGGCATGTATTTGGAGGGATCGGTCTCGAGTTGCTCGATGAAGATGCCGTCGCGCGTGATCTTGCCCTTGGCCTGGCGGTCGGCGGAGCAGGAAACGCCAAGGCCGATCGGCAACGAGGCGCCATGGCGGGGCAGGCGGATGACGCGGACATCATGGCAGAAATACTTGCCGCCGAACTGGGCGCCGACGCCGAGGCTCTGCGTCAGCTTATGGATTTCCTTCTCCATTTCGATATCCCGGAAGGCATGCCCGCTTTCGGAGCCTTCCGTGGGAAGACAGTCGAGATAGCGCGTCGAGGCGAGCTTGACCGTCTTCAGGTTCATCTCGGCCGAGGTGCCGCCGATGACGATGGCGAGATGGTAGGGCGGGCAGGCTGCCGTGCCGAGCGTCAGGATCTTCTCTTTCAGGAAATCCAGCATGCGGTCATGGGTGAGCAGCGACGGCGTGCCCTGATAGAGGAAGGTCTTGTTGGCCGAACCGCCGCCTTTTGCGACGAAGAGGAATTCGTAGGCGTCGGTGCCTTCCTCATAGATATCGATTTGCGCCGGCAGATTGTTCTTGGTGTTCTTTTCCTCGAACATCTTGATCGGCGCGAGCTGCGAATAGCGCAGGTTCTTCTTCTCGTAGGCATCGAGCACGCCCTTGGCGAGCGCTGCGCTGTCGCCGCCCTCGGTCCAGACGCGGCGGCCTTTCTTGCCCATGATGATGGCGGTGCCCGTGTCCTGGCACATCGGAAGCACGCCGCCGGCGGCAATATTGGCATTCTTCAGCAGATCATAAGCGACGAAGCGGTCGTTATCGGTAGCCTCGGGATCTTCGAGGATCGAGGCGAGCTGCTTCAGGTGGCCGGGGCGCAACAGGTGGTTGATGTCGGCAAAAGCGGTTTCAGCCAGCAAGCGGATGCCCTCGGGGTCGACGGTCAGGACTTCCTGGCCTTTGAAGGTGTCGACGGAAACGTAATCGCCGGAAATCTTGCGATAGGGGGTCGTGTCGTCACCGAGGGGAAACAGATCGTCAGCCATTTGGGAAACCTTTCAAGCCGGATGGCGGGGAAGATGTTTGGAAACGATCTAAATCCCGCTTGAGGCAAAAGCAATTGTTTGGCTGATAAGTCGAAACTTCAAAGTGGGGTTCGTTGATTGGGCATACTCAGGTCAGGTGGGTCTTCCGATGGCTAAGCCTCGTGCCCGGCCCCTCACCCTAGTCCTCTCCCCGCGATGCGGGGTGAGGGGACCTATTCTGTGTTTGCGGCACCTATTAATAAGGCTGCTGATGTCGCATGATCAGCTCTCTCTCCCCGCGATGCGGGGTGAGGGGCCATGCACATGGCTGCAACATCGGAGAACATGCCCGGACGATCACCGTCCAGTGATATCACTTTGGCCCGATCATCGTCTCTGGCCGGACGATAGCGTCGTACTCTTCCGAGGAAACCAGTCCGCTTGCCAGCGCCTCTTCCTTCAGGGTCGTGCCGTTCTTATGCGCCGTCTTGGCGATCTTGGCTGCGTTATCGTAGCCGATCTTCGGGGCGAGCGCCGTTACCAGCATCAGCGAACGTTCGAGACCGGCCTTGATGTTGTCCTCGCGCGCCTCGATGCCGACGACGCAATTGTCGGTGAAGGAGACGGCTGCGTCGCCGAGCAACTGCACTGACTGCAGGAAGTTGTAGGCCATCATCGGATTATAGACGTTGAGCTCGAAATGGCCCTGGCTGCCGGCAAAGGTGAGGGCGGCGTTGTTGCCGAAGATGTGGATGCAAACCTGCGTCAGCGCCTCGCACTGGGTCGGGTTGACCTTGCCCGGCATGATCGACGAACCTGGCTCGTTTTCCGGCAGCGCCAGTTCGCCGAGACCGGAGCGCGGGCCGGAGCCAAGCAGGCGGATGTCGTTGGCGATCTTGAAGAGCGCGGCTGCCGCCGCATTGATAGCGCCGTGGCTGAAGACCATCGAATCATGGGCTGCCAGCGCCTCGAACTTGTTCGGAGCGGTAACGAAGGGCAGGCCGGTGATTTTGGCGATCTCGTCAGCAACCTTCTCGGCAAAGCCGATCGGCGCATTGAGGCCGGTTCCCACCGCCGTGCCGCCCTGGGCGAGTTCGCAAAGACCCGGCAGTGTCAGCTCGATGCGCTTGATGGAGGAGGCGACCTGCGCGGCATAGCCGGAAAACTCCTGGCCGAGCGTCAGCGGCGTTGCATCCTGCGTGTGGGTGCGGCCGATCTTGATGATATGGGCGAAGTCGGCGACCTTCTTTTCCAGGGCCTCATGCAGATGTCTGAGCGCCGGCAGCAGGTGATGGACGATCTGCTCGGCGCAGGCGATGTGCATGGCCGTCGGATAGGTGTCGTTGGACGACTGGCTCATATTGACGTGATCGTTCGGATGCACCGGCTTCTTCGAGCCCATGACGCCGCCGAGCATTTCGATCGCACGGTTTGAAATCACCTCATTGGCATTCATGTTCGACTGCGTGCCCGAGCCGGTCTGCCAGACGACCAGTGGAAAATGATCGTTGAGCTTGCCGTCGATGACCTCCTGCGCGGCGGCGACAATGGTCTTGCCGAGCGTCGGATCGAGCTGACCGAGTTCCATGTTGGCGCGCGCCGCCGCCTGCTTGACGATGCCGAGCGCGCGGACGACCGACAGCGGCTGCTTTTCCCAGCCGATCTTGAAATTACCGAGTGAGCGCTGCGCCTGCGCGCCCCAATAGCGGTCGCTGGCAACCTCGATCGGGCCGAAGGTATCGGTTTCTGTGCGGGTGGACGTCATGTTACTGGTCCTGCTTTCCATTGAGACAGATAGCAGCCATATAGGCCCGAACGGCGCCTATGAAAATATCAAAGCACTATTTCATGATCCGTTTAGTCATGTTTTTCTCGTGCGCCGGCGTGCCCTTTTTAACACGCTCTCCATATATTCGCAGGATTGCATTTTCCGACGCTTAAAAAGCCCGGGAAATTTCAATAAAAGATTAACCAATAATTTCATAATTTTGTGTGAACTGAACCACGGAAAACGCCGCTGCTTCGTAAAGCGAAGTTGAGGCATTGAACGAAAGGCGGGTCTCGCCGTTTTCATTCTAGTGGGTATACGATGTCTTTAGACATCGCGGCCGAGTTGAAAACAGCCCGCCAGGCTCGAAGTTACCGCACGATACAGGGACCCGATTAGAGAATGAAACTTGCCACCAAAGCCACAGCATCCGTCCTGGCTCTTTCCTGTTGCCTTTCCTCCATCGGCGTAACCTCCGCGAACGCGATGACCCTCATGGATTTCATCCGTGGCGGCCAGGGGCGCCAGCAGAGCACGCAGGTTTCGGCGCCGGTTCCCGTCAATCCGATGCAGACGCTGGATCCCGATCAGCCTCCGCGGGTAAAACAGCCGTTGCCGACGGTCGATGCGCCGAAATACTATACCTACAAGGCAGATGCGATGCGTCTGGTTTCGACCACGCATTTTGCCGACCCGATGGTAACGGGCGCGGTCGCCGATGCCTCCCCGACGCCGGCAGCGGTCGATACCGAGATTTCGCAGCGTCGGTATCTTTCCGATGCGCGCGTCATGGCGACGAATGATATCGCCAAGGCGATCGAATCCTATTATGCCGATCAGAGCAAACCGCTTCTCTGGGTTGCCGATCACGGTGTCAGCGACAAGGCGAAGGCCGCGATGGCGGTTCTTGCCGACGCCGGTTCCGTCGGCCTCGATCCCGCCGACTATGCGGTGACGCTGCCCGGCGACAATGCCGCGAATGCCGATCCGGTGCTGCGTGATCGGGCTCTCATGCAGTTCGAGCTCACGCTCTCCAGCAAGGTGCTGATGTTCGTCCAGGATACGGTTCGCGGTCGTCTCGACCCGAACAAGATCTCCGGCTATCACGACTTCAAGCGCAAGGACGTCAACCTGGCGGCTATGCTCGATGTATTGCGCGCCAGCCCCGATGCTGCCGCCTATCTCAACAGCCGTAGCCCGTCCAGCCAGCAGTTCCAGTTGTTGAAGACGGAGCTTGCAAAGCTGCGCGCCGAATCGGGAGCGGACGGCAGCCACATTTCCATTTCCCTGACTGGTATCCTGAAGCCGGGCGGCAATTCGCCGGAAATGGCCAATATCGTCAAGGCGATCGAGCATCGCGGATCGGAGTCACTGAAGACTGCCCATGCCGATCTTTTCGCCGCCTATCTGGGTACGCCTGATTACACGCCAGAGCTCGTGTCGCTGGTTGAAGACTTTCAGAGGGAAAAAGGGCTGACAGCTGACGGCGTGATCGGTCCATCCTCCGTCCGGGCGATGGTTGGAGAGAACAACGATACGAAGATCCAGAAGCTGGTCGTGGCCATGGAGCAGCTGCGTTGGCTGCCGGCCGAACTCGGACCGCGCTACGTCTTCATCAACCAGCCGGCGTTCATGGTCTATTACCACAACAATAACCAGGAACAGCTGTCGATGCGCGTCGTCGTCGGCAGCAAGCAGCACCAGACCTTCTTCTTCGAAAATCAGGTGCAGACGGTCGAGTTCAATCCTTTCTGGGGTGTTCCGCAGTCGATCATCATCAACGAGATGCTGCCGAAGCTGCGTTCTGATCCGAACTATCTCGATCGTATGGGCTATCAAGTCGAAGTCGGCGGCCGCGCCGTCGCATCATCGAGCGTCGACTGGTACGGTTCGACCAAGAGCATCTCGGTTCGCCAGCCGCCGAGCAGCGACAACGCGCTGGGCGAGCTGAAGATCCTTTTCCCGAATTCGCATGCGATCTATATGCACGATACGCCACAGAAGAGCTTCTTCAAGAAGGATATGCGCGCGCTCAGCCATGGCTGTGTCCGCCTTGCCGATCCGCGCGCAATGGCAGCGGCCGTGCTGAACACCACGGTCGATGACGTTGCCAAGCAGATCGCAACCGGCCAGAACAAGGCCGTTCCCGTGCCGCAGAAATTCCCGATCTACATCGCCTACTTCACCGCCTGGCCGAACAAGGACGGTGTCATCCAGTATTTCAACGATGTCTACGATCGCGACGCGGCAACGCTGAAGGCGCTCGATGCGACCTCAAAGGCACGCACCGCTCAGATCTGAGCTTCGGTTCGATCAGGAAATACGCAAAGGGCGGCCCGTCGAGGCCGCCCTTTTTCTTGCCTGTCATATGAGAATGTCACGCGGCGTCAGCGGATAATTCAGTTCAATTCTTTGCCTCGATCCGCCACTCCCGGCTGCCGAAGGTGACGTCGAAGCGCGAGAGGAAGGAACGACCGAGCAGCCCGTCGACTTCAGGGCCGAGCGCTGCGTTGTCGTCGAGAACCACGGCCGTAATATCGCTAGCCTGGACGTGCCCGACCTTCACGGTAGTCGCCGTTGTGCGCGTGGCTTGAGAAACGCCGTTTGCCGTTTGAAGAGATATTCCATTGTTGCCGTCGACCGGCAGCTTGGCTCGTGCGGCAAAGGTTTTGCTCACCGCCACGAAGCTTGCGCCGGTGTCGACGATGAACATGCCCTCCGTACCGTTGACCGAGACCTTGGCAAGAATGACGTTCTTGCCCTGCGTCGGAAATCGATCGCTGCCGGTGGCATAAGTCGAGGCGCATTTGCCCATGGTTTCATAGAGCTTAATGATCCCACGCACGACCGCTGTGTCGTTACGGTCGGGATTGGTGGAAACCCAAGGCTGCAGCGGTCCGATCGCCTCGCAATATTCACCAAGCTCGCGGTAGCTGGCGGAGATTCCCTCGAATACGGCGCTATTCAGTATCGCGATATTGTCGGTAAGGCCGATAACCGAATAGTAGTCATCGATGGCGTCGCGATATTTCTTGGCATTTTGGCGAATTCGCGCACGCTGGAAATAGAAATCGGGCATTCCCGGTGACATTGCTATCACCTGGTTCGAGACTTTCAGCGCTTCGTCGAAGTCGCTGAGATCGTCCAGAATTTGGGCGGCTGAGCTCAAGGCGATATTCGACGGTTTGCATTTGTTGGAAAAGGCAATGAAGACCTTGGCCGCTTCGCGGCGATAGCCCTGCTTTGCCAGCTCGTCTGCGAATTTGTAGACCGCATTCCAATCACAATGCTCTCGCCGCAACATATCGAGATCGGCTGCCATCGCAGGCCTGCCTGCAACAATGTTCGGCAAAGGCGGGATGTCGAAATGCTCATAGACCGCGGTCAGAGCAGGATCGGGTTTGGCACCAGCTCCGGTTTCCGTCTCGACGTACCCGATAATACGGTCGCCGTAGATGTAGAACCAAATACCTGCGCATAGTGCAGCGCAGATGATCAGCGTTCGGACAATAGGAGCAAACCACCCTCTGCGGCTTGGCAATCTACCGGCATTACGGTCTTCGGGATCTGCTACGAGCAAGGGGGAGCGCTCCGCTATCGAGTGATCGTCCCGCCTCGACAACATCGCGCAGGGATCGTTTTCCTCGCGCGGCCGCGATGCTGATCGCAGAACGTCGATAGGTTGTGGCGCAAGCGCGGGAATCGCGCAAGGCCCATTACAACCACGCCATCCGAACCAACAGGGATTTTGGTATTTTCAGGCCGCCAGCAATCCCTCGACCAGTTCCGGCGTTAGCTCGTCATAGTGATAGATGATGCGGTTCGGGCCGAGCGTTTCTACGCCCACGTCGGAATAGCCGAAGGGGACGGCGACCGAAGGTACGCCGGCGTTGCGGGCAACGAGGATATCGTTGATGCTGTCGCCGATCATGACCGTTCGGCCGATATCGCCGCCGGCGCGCTCTACGGTGCCGATCAGATGTTCGGCATGCGGTTTGCGCACGGTGAAGGTGTCCCCGCCGGTGATAGCCTCGAAGTATTGGGTGAGTTCGAGCCGGTCGAGAAGCGTGCGCGCCAGCGATTCCATCTTGTTGGTGCAGACGGCCAGCTTGTAGCCTTTGTTCCGCAGCGTCGTAAGCGCGGCCAGAAGCCCGGGATAGGGCTGGGTGACGCCGGGCATCGTCTCGGAATAATGGGTTATGAAGCGCTGCAGCAGAGCCGGCAATTCTTCCGACGTCAGCGCATAGCCGTGCAGCTTGCAGGCCCGCTCGATCATCACCTGCGCACCATTGCCGACAAGATGCGTCACGTCGTCGTAGCTGACCGGCGGAAGCTCGAGCGCGGCAATCGTATGGTTCAGGCTGACGATAAGGTCCGCATGCGTGTCCAGCAGCGTGCCGTCGAGATCGAATACGACAAGGGGGGATTTCACGAGGAATCGGCCTTTGCAGAGAAAAGAGTGCGTCTTTCGGAGTTAAAAGATCGCGCGGGCAATTGCAACCGAAGCACCCCCGAAGCCCCGATGAAGAGGGGGCGGGGATTTCTATATCATGCCGTTATTTTGGCTTTCGTTTGGCTGGAGAGCCGTGTAAACAGCAGACCAACGTAACAATGGGAGCAGGTGGCGCATGGACGCCCGCCAGATGAAAATCGAGGCTGCGAGAGCTGCACTCGCTCATGTCGAAAGTGGCATGCGGCTCGGGATCGGCACCGGCACCACGGCGGAGGAATTCGTTCGCCTTCTCGCGGAAAAGGTCGCGGCTGGCCTCTCGATTGAGGGCGTTCCGACGTCTGAAAGGACCGCCAAGCTCTGCAACGAGCTCGGTGTACCGTTAAAATCGCTGGACGAGCTTCCGGAACTTGATCTGACCATCGATGGGGCCGATGAGCTGGATGGCGCGCTGACGCTGATCAAGGGCGGCGGCGGCGCGCTGCTGCGAGAGAAGATCGTTGCTGCTTCCTCGGCCCGCATGATCGTCATCGCGGATCAAAGCAAGGTCGTCGAGACGCTCGGGGCCTTTCCGTTGCCGATCGAGGTCAATCCTTTCGGTCTCGTTTCCACTCGCATCCTCATCGAGAAGGCGGCCTCGCGTCTTGGGCTCTCCGGCGCTCTCAACATGCGCCGCTCGGGCGACAGCCTCTTTGTCACCGATGGGGGGCATTACATCGTTGATGCATCTTTCGGCCGCATTCCTGATGCAGAGGCGCTGTCGAGCGAGCTCTATTCGATTCCCGGCGTTGTCGAACACGGGCTCTTTATCCATATGGCGACATTAGCGATCATTGCCGGCCCTGCCGGTGCGCGTACGTTGCAGGCGAACAATACATAGGAGCACTCATCTCATGATCAAACTTGCGGGTCTTGGCCGTCTTGCCGCTGCAACCATCCTTCTTTCGGGCATTGCCTTCGGTTCCGTGAACGCTCAGGAAGTCTCCGAAGATCAGATCAAGGCTGCGCGCGCTGCGATCAACGCTCTCGGCATCACCAACCAGTTCGATAATATTCTGCCTAATCTCGCTGAGCAGCTGAAGAGCACGATGATCCAGGCAAACCCGAATTTCGGTGATGCGATCAACTCGACCGTCGACGCGACCGCTCTGGCGCTTGCTCCGCGTCGTGCCGATCTCGAGCGCGAAGCGGCGGTCACCTACGCCAAGGCCTTCTCTGCCGACGAGCTCAAGGCGATTGCCGATTTCTACAATTCGCCGGCCGGCAAGAAGCTTCTCAAGGATGGTCCGCTCGCCACCCGCGAGCTTTACAAGGCGGCCGACATCTGGAGCCAGGGCATTTCGCGCGATCTCGCAAAGCAGAGCAACGACGCTCTGCAAAAGGTCGTCAAGCAGCCCGTCGCAGCCCCGGACGCCGGTGCCGCCGCAGCGCAGCCCGCGCCGAAGCAGTAAGCAGAAATTCTTGCCCGGCCATTTTCGGCGCGACGTCTTGCGTTGTCGGAATGATCGGTTGACAATTGCAAATTCGAAGCCCGGGCGAGATCCGGGCTTTTCTTTTTGTATCGCGGCTCCCTATATGAGTGCGAACCCTCAATGATGCTTTTGCGCATGTTCATTTCGACTGGAGCCACCGATGCCTTCGTTTGATTTCGACCTTTTCGTGATTGGCGGCGGCTCCGGCGGCGTGCGCAGTGCGCGCGTCGCGGCCTCGTTGGGCAAGAAGGTCGGTATTGCCGAGGAATACCGCTACGGCGGCACCTGCGTCATTCGCGGCTGCGTGCCGAAAAAGCTGTTCGTCTACGCCTCGCAATATAGCGAGCATTTTGAGGATGCGGCCGGTTTCGGCTGGACGGTCGGCGAAAGCACATTCGACTGGAAGAAGCTGATCGAGGCGAAGGACAAGGAGATCGCGCGGCTTGAGGGGCTTTATCGCAAGGGGCTCGACAACGCCAAGGCCGAAATCTTCGATACCCGCGCCGAGCTGGTGGACGCTCATACGATCAAGCTTTTGAAGACCGGCCAGACCGTCACTGCGGAAACCATCGTCATCGCCACCGGCGGCCGGCCGAACCTGCATACCGCCCTGCCGGGGCATGAGCTTTGCATCTCCTCCAACGAGGCTTTCCATCTCAAAGAATTGCCGAAGTCGATCCTGATTGCCGGCGGCGGCTATATCGCCGTCGAGTTTGCCAATATCTTCCATGGTCTCGGCGTCGAGACGACATTGATCTATCGCGGTGCCGAGATCCTTTCGCGCTTCGATCAGGACCTGCGCAAGGGTCTTCACGAGGCGATGGAGGAAAAGGGCATCCGCATTCTCTGCCATGACATCATCGAGAACGTCGAGAAGGCAGAGGGCAGGCTCAGCGTTCGGACGAAGAACGATAAGCTCCTGACGGTCGATACTGTCATGCTGGCGCTCGGCCGTACGCCGAATACCGAAAATCTTGGGCTTGAGGCTGCTGGCGTCGCGATCAACGAGCAGGGCGCCGTTATCGTCGACGAATATTCGCGTACTTCCGTTGCGAATATTTATGCGCTCGGCGACGTCACCGACCGGGTACAGCTGACACCCGTGGCGATCCACGAGGCCATGTGCTTCATCGAGACCGTCTACAAGAACAATCCCACCCGCCCGGATCACGAGCTGATCCCGACGGCGGTCTTTTCGCAGCCGGAGATCGGCACGGTCGGCCTGACAGAGGAAGACGCCGCAAAGCGTTATCCGGAACTGGAAGTCTACCGCGCGCAGTTCCGGCCGATGAAGGCGACGCTTTCGGGCCGCAGCGAGAAGATGATCATGAAACTGATCGTCAATGCCGCCGACCGCAAGGTGATTGGCGCGCACATTCTCGGCCACGATGCCGGCGAGATGGCGCAGCTTCTTGGCATTCCCATAAAGGCCGGCTGCACCAAGGATGATTTCGACCGCACCATGGCCGTGCATCCGACGGCGGCGGAAGAATTGGTGACGATGTATTCGCCGAGCTATCGCATTCGCAACGGCGAGTGCGTGTAACGCGCCCGTTTTCACGCAAATATCGGCTGCACCACAAAAGATCAGCACAGTAGTTTGCCTGCCTATGCAAGGGGGCGGCAAAGGTTTATAAGCGCGCGTTATTTACGACGACGGCACGCCCGGCGGAGACCGGGCGCACAAGCAGGTGAGTGAGATGGCACAGAATTGGACACCGAACAGTTGGCGGCAGAAACCGATCCAGCAGGTGCCGGATTTTCCGGACAAGGCAGCGCTTGCAGACACGGAAGCGCAGCTTGCAAGCTATCCTCCGCTCGTTTTTGCCGGTGAAGCTCGTCGTTTGAAGGCACATCTTGCCAATGTCGCAGAGGGCAACGGTTTTCTGCTGCAGGGCGGCGATTGTGCCGAAAGCTTTGCGGAGCACGGCGCCGATACGATCCGCGACTTCTTCCGCGCCTTCCTGCAGATGGCTGTCGTGCTGACGTTCGGCGCGCAGCTGCCGGTCGTCAAGGTCGGCCGCATCGCCGGCCAGTTCGCCAAGCCGCGGTCTTCGAACATCGAAACGCAGAACGGCGTTTCGCTGCCGAGCTATCGCGGCGACATCATCAACGGCATCGACTTCACCGAAGAAGCGCGCATTCCCAATCCGGAACGTCAGTTGATGGCTTACCGCCAGTCTGCCGCGACGCTGAACCTGCTGCGCGCTTTCGCCATGGGCGGTTATGCCAACCTGGAAAACGTGCAGAAATGGATGCTCGGCTTCGTCAAGGACAGCCCGCAGGGCGAGCGTTACCGCAAGCTCGCCGATCGCATCGGCGAGACCATGGATTTCATGCGCGCGATCGGCATCACCGCCGAGAGCAATGCGAGCCTGCGCGAAACCGATTTCTTCACCAGCCACGAGGCGCTGCTGCTCGGCTATGAAGAAGCGTTCACGCGTGTCGATTCCACGACCGGCGACTGGTATGCGACCTCGGGCCACATGCTCTGGATCGGCGATCGTACGCGCCAGGCCGACCACGCCCATGTCGAGTATTTCCGCGGCATCAAGAACCCGATCGGTCTGAAATGCGGTCCTTCGCTGCAGGCGGACGATCTGCTTAATCTGATCGACATCCTGAACCCGCAGAACGAAGCCGGTCGCCTGACGCTGATCTGCCGTTTCGGCCACGACAAGGTTGCCGACAACCTGCCGCGCCTCATTCGCGCTGTCGAGAGGGAAGGCCGCAAGGTCGTCTGGTCCTGCGATCCGATGCACGGCAACACGATCACGCTCAACAATTACAAGACGCGTCCGTTCGAGCGCATCCTGTCGGAAGTCGAAAGCTTCTTCCAGATCCATCGCGCCGAGGGCACGCATCCGGGCGGCATCCATATCGAGATGACCGGCAAGGACGTGACCGAATGCACGGGTGGCGCCCGCGCTGTCGGCGCCGAAGACCTGCAGGATCGCTACCATACGCATTGCGACCCGCGCCTCAATGCCGACCAGGCGCTCGAGCTTGCCTTCCTGCTCGCCGAGCGGATGAAGGGCGGCCGTGACGAAAAGCGCATGCGCGCGCACGGCTGAGCGAACGCAGGGCCGATATTCATCAGACGGGCCGGCCTATCGCCGGCCTGTCTGCTTTTGTGGCCGGCGGATCAATTCGGTTGAATGACGCTTCATTTCTTTGAGATTGACCCGAAGATCGTTCTCGGGAAGGCTTCTCGAAAAAGAGGAGCGACCATGACAGACGAACACAGCGGAGCCTGTCTTTGCGGCGGCGTGCGTTTCAAAACACGCGGCGAATTGCGTGAGGTGGTGGCCTGCCATTGTTCGCAGTGCCGCAAGCAGACCGGGCTTTATTATGCCGCCACCAACGTGCCGATCGCCAACCTTACGATCGAAGGAGAAGACGCGATCACCTGGTATCGCGCCAGCACATTCGCCCGCCGCGGCTTCTG
Organism: Rhizobium sp. BK289; assembly: GCF_014193575.1. Classification (NCBI taxonomy): domain Bacteria; kingdom Pseudomonadati; phylum Pseudomonadota; class Alphaproteobacteria; order Hyphomicrobiales; family Rhizobiaceae; genus Rhizobium; species Rhizobium sp. BK289. The sequence goes on along the minus strand of NZ_JACHZO010000002.1, from coordinate 189,668 downwards.
CAAGACCTGCGGCTCGGCCCTGTTTTGGGCGGCGGATGACGTCGACGAAATATCGATCATGGCAGGGCTGTTCGATCAGCCGAGCGATCTGAAGCTGGCCTATCACATCTACTGCGCCGACAAGGGCGATTATTACGAGATCGGCGATGGACTGCCGCAGTATCGGCAGGGGCGGCCCGGATTGCTGACGGCCGGCCCGTCCGATTGACCTCAGATTCCGCTTTTTTCGGCAACCAGCTTGCTCAGCTTGGCGATGTCTTCGCGCACGACCGCAAGCTCCGTCAGCACATGCATATCGATCTTCTGATGCAAGGATAGCACTTCCAGTTCCGCCTTGAGATTGACTTCATAGTCCTTGGCGGCTTCGAAGCGGTCGCGTTCGGCTTGGCGGTTCTGCGACATCATGATGATCGGCGCCTGGATGGCGGCGAGCATGGAGAGGACGAGGTTCAGGAAGATGAAGGGGTAGGGGTCGAAGGCCCGCGTGGCGAGAACAATGGTGTTGACGATGCACCAGAACGCCAGGAACACCAGAAAGGCGATGATAAAGGACCAGGAGCCGCCGACACGGGCAATGCCGTCCGCCAGGCGCTGCCCCGTGGACGCTTCCGCCGAGAGGGCCGCGTTGATATCGGTGGATATGATTTTTCGTTCATGCGCCTTCTTGAGAACGCGCTTTTCGATGTCACCGAGCTCGTCGGCCGTCTTGTCGAAATGCAGATGAATGAAATTAGGCAGGCTGTGCATGGCAAGCTCCGGCATCCTGAATGGCGTTGAACGCAACTATTCGACCAACATGCAAAAATGCAACGACGGAAGAGCTTTAATCAACAATAGGTCTAGCTGTTCTCTTGGCCGATCAGTTGCGCATGTGATGGGAAGAAGCGTTCCAAACCCTGCTGCCGGCCGAACATCATGTCGAATTGCAGATAGCGGTACTCGCGTATGATCGGATCGATATCCTGCTCCTTGCGCGCCCAATCGGGGAAAGCCTGATTGTCGCGTGTAGCCAGTTGGTAGCGGTCGACGATGCTGTATTTCTTCTGAACGCGGCCGAGGAAGCCCGTGTAGAAAGGATGCTCGTAACCCGCCGTTTTCAACAGCTGGTAGGGGAGCTGCGACGGACTGATGGTGCCGATGTCCGCACGGAGGCCCTTCTTGCTCGACCAGATGACCAGCGGCGTCTCGTGTTCCTTCCTCATGACATCGAGCGGAGCTTTCCGGGCTGCCACCACCTGCGGCATGTAGCCTGTGTTCGGATAGACATTGCCGAGCGGCGGCAGATGATCGCCCCAGAGAACGATGATGGTTTCGCGGTTGCGTCTTTCGGCCCAGTCCATCAGCATTTTCAGGCTGCCATCGGCTTCACGCACGCCCTGTGCATAGGTGGCGAGCGTTTCGCGGTCGTCTTCGCTCAGATTGCCGTCGATATGGACGGTATTCTCAGCATAGCGGTTGGCTTCGTAAGGCCCATGTCCCTGCAAGGTGACTGCGAAAGGCCGCGTCTCCCTCGCGCATGATCTCCTTCATAAGGGAATCGTCGGCGGCGAACATGCCGCGCTTGTCCATGGTCGGCAGGGTTTCCTCGGTGTGGAACTCCTCGAAGCCGAAGGCGCGATAGACCTCGTTGCGATTCCAGAACCAGCCGCTGAAGGGATGAAGCGCGCGTGCCGTATAGCCTTCGCCGCGGAAGAAGGTGGCAAGCGACGGCAGCGGCCGGCGCACATATTGCTGATAGGGAATGCTGCCATAGGGGAGGAAGGCGTTGGAAAAGCCCGTCAGTGCTTCGAACTCGACATTGGCAGTCATGCCGCCGAATTCCGGCGAGAAGACATTGCCCGATTGTCTGGCGCGGATGGTCGGCATCGGATCGGGCGTGAAGGTGACGTTGGAAAGTCGGGTCGGATCCCAAAGGGACTCGCTCATCAGCATGATGACGTCGGGCTTTTCGCGCGGGCCGGAAAGATAGCCGTAGTTCCGCGCCGGTATCGCATCGATCGCATTGGGTCCGTAACCGACCGGTGACTTGACGTCGGCCATCGGCAGGTTGAGCGCGAAGGCGATGATGAAGCCATTGTGATTATAGTTTTCGGTCTGATCCCAGACGATCGGAATGATACCCAGTTTTTCCCGGATGAAGGAATATTGCGTCGGATCCATCTGCGAGACAAACAGCGCCGCAAATGGCAGGCAGACCGAAAGCCGCCCCATGCGCTCCCGACGGGAAAGTGCGGCCGCGTGCTTCCAGACATAGCGCCCGAGCAGGGCTGTGGCAGCCAGGCCGACGACGATGCCGATGCCAAGCCCCACGGCGGCCCAGGGACGATCACGCACCATGACGGGCATAAGCTCCACAATCTGCCGGGCAAACAGGAAATCGGACGGATAGAGCGGATCGGATAGAAAGTGCTGCTTCTGGCTGGAGATCAAGGCGGGAACGAGCAGCAGAGGCGTGACGACCAGGGCCGACAAATGCGCGCGCCCGGCAAGAGCATCGAGGATCAGCATCGCCAGCATGACGAGGCCGATCGTGGCGAGGCCGGGGCGGGACGGCGACATGAGATAAGGCCAGACCGGCGTAAGCTCGCCGCGTGCGATCCATTCGACTGCCACGACGAGGGATAAGGAGAAAAGCAGGGTCAGCAGGAGGCTCAGAAGCAGGCGCAGAGCTGCGGACTTTTGTCTCGCTGCGCCGATCTTCTGGAAAAGGGCAAGCCTGCCCGCGAGGGCGGACTCAATGACCAGTGCGACCAATGCCGTCTCCAAATGCTAAAAGCTCTTCATATAATTGTCATGCTTCTGTCATGAACGACGGATGAACTGCAAGGCAGGCTTAGTATTTTTCCGTGTAGGAACACGGCCTATGCGCGTTTCGCGATCTTTGATGCCTGCGGGCGGCGGAAGTCGGTTGCGGAAGGAGGATGCCATCGCTAAATGTATGGCATGACAGAGCAAAGCCCGATCACCCACACCATCCGCATCGCCGTCGCGCAGCTCAATCCGACGGTCGGTGACGTCTCCGGCAATCTCGCCAAGGCGCGCGAGGCACGCGCCGAAGCGGCGCGCGAAGGCGCGCAGATCGTCCTGCTGACGGAGTTGTTCATTTCCGGCTATCCGCCGGAAGATCTCGTGCTGAAGCCGGCCTTCATCCGCGCCTGCTGGAAAGCAGTGGAAGCTCTCGCTGCAGATACCGCCGACGGCGGACCGGGCGTGATCATCGGCTTTCCCCGGCAGGACGAAACCGGCCGCTACAATTCGATTGCCGTGCTCGACGGCGGGAAGGTAATCGCGGTCCGTGACAAGGTAGACCTGCCCAATTATGGCGAGTTCGATGAAAAGCGTGTCTTCGACCAAGGTGCCATGCCAGGGCCGGTCAATTTCCGCGGCGTGCGGCTGGGTATCCCGATCTGCGAGGATATATGGGGCGAGCTCGGCGTCTGCGAGACACTGGCTGAGAGCGGTGCGGAAATCCTTCTGTCGCCGAACGGTTCGCCCTATTATCGCGGCAAGGTCGATGTGCGTCATCAGGTGGTGCTGAAGCAGGTTATCGAGACGGGCCTGCCGATGATCTATGCCGCTCAGCTCGGCGGCCAGGATGAGCTGGTTTTCGATGGCGCAAGCTTCGGTTTCAACGCAGACAAGACCCTGGCTTTCCAGATGAGTCAGTTCGAAACTGCCCTGGCGGTCACCACCTGGAAGAAGAATGGCGATGGCTGGCATTGCGCCGAAGGTCCGATGGCGCATATCCCGGAAGGCGAGGAGGCCGATTATCGCGCCTGCCTGCTGGGTTTCCGCGACTATGTGAACAAGAACGGCTTCAAGTCGGTCGTGCTCGGCCTCTCCGGTGGCATCGACTCGGCGATCTGTGCCGCGATTGCCGTCGATGCATTGGGCGAGGAGCGCGTGCGCACCGTCATGCTGCCCTATCGCTATACCTCGCAGGATTCCTTGAAGGATGCGGCCGATTGCGCCAGGGCGCTTGGCTGCCGTTACGATATCGTGCCGATCGAGGATCCCGTCACCGGCTTCACCTCGGCTCTGTCCGATCTCTTCGAAGGCACAGAAAGCGGCATTACGGAGGAAAACCTGCAGAGCCGCGCCCGCGGCACCATTCTGATGGCGATCTCCAACAAGTTCGGTTCGATGGTGGTGACGACAGGCAACAAGTCGGAAATGTCCGTTGGCTACGCCACGCTCTATGGCGACATGAACGGCGGCTTCAACCCGATCAAGGATCTTTACAAGATGCAGGTCTATGCGCTGTCGCGCTGGCGCAACCTGCATGTGCCGCCGGGTGCGCTCGGTCCGTCAGGTGAGGTTATCCCTTACAACATCATCGACAAGGCGCCTTCCGCCGAGCTGAGGCCGAACCAGACCGACCAGGATTCGCTTCCGCCCTATCCGGTGCTTGACGATATCCTCGAATGCCTCGTGGAAAAGGAAATGTCGGTCGAGGAGATCGTGGCGCGCGGCCATGATGTCGCGACCGTGCATCGCGTCGAACACCTGCTCTATCTCGCGGAATACAAGCGCCGCCAGTCGGCGCCGGGCGTGAAGATCACCAAGAAGAATTTCGGTCGCGATCGCCGCTATCCGATCACCAACCGGTTCCGCGATCGCTGATCGCACGCTGGCACAGGAAGAGGATGAATGCGCAGCTCGGTCGAGATCTACAACATCCGCACGGGTGAAAATCGCGTCGTCTGGCAGACGGACGAGCTTGTCGAGGCGCCCAACTATGCGCCCGACGGACGCTATCTGCTGCTGAACGGCGACGGATTGCTTTATCGATTGCCGCTGGATGGCAGCGGTGACGTTGTCCGCGTCGATACCGGCTTTGCAACGCGGTGCAACAACGACCACGGGATTTCGCCTGACGGCTCGTTGATTGCCATTTCCGACAAGACCGAGCATGGCAAGTCCTGCATCTATGTTCTGCCGGCCGAGGGCGGCACGCCGAGGCAGGTCACGACCAATCTGCCGTCCTACTGGCACGGATGGTCGCCGGATGGACAGCGTTTTTCCTATTGCGGCATCCGCAACGACATCTTCGATATCTATACGATCTCGATCGATGGCGGCCAAGAGACGCGCCTGACGCATGGCGAGGGCCGCAATGACGGGCCGGATTTCTCCGCCGACGGGCAATGGATCTATTTCAATTCGAGCCGTACCGGCCTGATGCAGATCTGGCGCATCCATCCGGACGGCACCGGCCTGCAGCAGGTGACCCACGACAATTACGGCAACTGGTTCGCGCATCCATCGCCTAAGAACGACAAGGTCGTGCTGATCTCCTACGATCCCGATGTCTTCGATCATCCGCGCGATCTCAGTGTTCGGATGCGGCTGATGGACATGGATGGCGGCAATATCACGACGCTGTTCGAGCTCTTCGGCGGGCAGGGATCGATCAACGTGCCGAACTGGTCACCGGATGGTGATTCCTTCGCCTATGTGCGATACGAGCCGGCCTGAGCTCTGGACAGATTGCAACCGGCGCTATAGATCTGGATCCGTTCGCAGGGCGCATCCGATCCGCGGGAAGGGCAGAGCCCACCTGATGCATGTAGAATGAGACTACCACACCTCTTTTCAGTCTGTGGGCGCGGATACCGGACGTAAATGGAAGGAGGTCTATCGTGACCACGCGCTCTTTGGCGAGCACAGCCACTCTCGATTCCCTGAAAAAGCAGGCCAAGTCTTTCCTCAAGGCCGTACAGGCCGGCGATGCTTCGGCACGCGGCCGCGTTGCACCCTATTTTGCCGACATAGCCAGCGTCGGGCTCCAGGACATTCAGATGATCCTTGCCCGCGAATTCGGCTTTTCGAGCTGGACCAAACTCAAGGTGCATCTGGAGAATGGCGATCGAAAGCGTGTTTCGCCCGATCAGCTCGCCAACCGCTTCCTGTCGCTGGCAACAGTTTCCTATTTTGCCGATATACCGGTCGATCCCGCACGCTTCGATGAGGCGCTGGAGCTCCTGGAAGCGAATCCTGAGATTGCTGGAGACAGTATCCATGTCGCTGCCGCGCTCGGCGATGCCGACGGCATAGCTCGCTGGCTCGATCGGCAGCCGCAGCTTCTCGATCGCAAGGGCGGGCCGCATGATCTAACGCCGCTGATGTGCGCCGCCTATGCCCGCGTGCCGGGTCGTTCCAGCTTGCCGGCAGCCCGCGAATTGGTCAGGCGCGGGGCTGACGTCAATGCTTTCTTCCTCGATGGCGGACAGTACCGATTCACTGTGTTGACAGGCGTCTTCGGCGAGGGCGAGGCGGGAAAGGATCGGCAGCCTCCGCATCCGGATTGTGAGGCTTTCGCACGGCTTTTGCTCGATGCAGGCGCCGAAGCCAATGACAGCCAGGCGCTCTACAACCGCATATTCGAGCCCGATGACACGTGCCTGAAGCTGCTGCTGGAATACGGCTTGTCGGCGACGGATACCAACAATTGGCTGGTGCGCGAGGACGGCAGATTTGTTGCGAACTCGCAGACCGTTTTCGATTATCAGCTCGCATGGGCGCTGGAACATCGCATGGGTAACCGGGTGCGCCTGCTGGTGGAAAATGGTGCTGATTTCAACAAGCCGGTCAACGGCCGAACACCTTACGAATGGGCTCGCTTGGGCGGCGATAATGAGCTGGTACTATATCTCGTGCAGAAGGGGGCTGTGGCAGTTCGCCTGAAGCCTGAGGATTGGGCCTACATTCAAGTAAAGGCCGAGGATATCGACGCCGAGCAGATCAAGAAAGTTTTCCAGCAGATGCCTGGCGGGCGCAATCTCGATATAGCCGCTGCAATGCACAGGGCTCACCCCGCCATGCTGCACGACGCTGCTGGCGAAAACAACCTTGAATCTGTCCGCCGGATGCTGGCTTTAGGTCTCGACGTCAACGCGATGACCAGCCGCACGCCGCTGCATGAAGCGGCGCTGCATGGCCATATCGAGATGGCGAAGTTGCTGATCGAGAATGGCGCCGATACCACTGTTCGCGATCCCAATTTCCACGCACCGCCGATCGGCTGGGCGGACTACAATGGCAAGCTGGACATGGTCGAGTTTCTGAAGACCTATCCGCTCGATATCTTCGCGGCGGCTGCCTTTGGGCAACTCGATCAGCTGGCCGAACATCTCGCCAAACACCCCGAAGTGAGAGATCTCCGCTTTGGTGATCTCCACCCTCGCGGCCAACCTTTCGACCGCGATTGGATGACGCCTCTCGGTTTTGCCATCGTCAACGGGCGCGCCGATGCCGTGCGCTTCCTGTTGGAGCATGGTGCGGATCGGTCGGTCAGGGACGCATCCGGACGGTCCTATCGCGATCTCGCGGAGGAAGAAGGAGACGACGTGATTATCTCGCTGTTACGTCAGCGCGGAATTGGCAGACAATAAATAGATGAAGCGGGCGGCCATGCAAAACGCCCCGGCTGCTTATTGCGCCGGCTGAGGGCCGGCTGCCTTCGGATGCTTCAGGTCGATACTGCCTTGGTCGGTCGCGAGAAATTGCGGCCCGACCTGACGGACCTTTTTTTCGGACGGGTCGTAGGGCCGGTCCGGCGGAAACTGCTGCGGCGCGGCTTGTGTCACCATCGGCGCTTTTGCTGCGGGGGCCTGCTTCTGCTCCAGGCTGGAGTCCTTCTGAAGCCTTGGCGTTTCGATGACGGTGATGGAGCTGTCGGGCTGCGCCAGGGACTGCTGATTTGGTGCGTAGGCATCCAGCTTCGTGTGGGTATCGATGACGATATCCGGCGTTGCCGAAGCCGGCAGGCTGCAGCCATTCCGCTGCATCGCATCCAACAACTGCCGGCGCTGCATGGCGACGGCATCGACGCGGCCGACGCTTTCCTCGCGTCGATCCATCAGCGTCGCAAGATCATCCCGCATCTGATTCAAGGACATTCGCATGTCGTCGCAGGCGCCCTGATTGTTTTCCCCGCCGAATGGCGCGTCATCATCCTCGACGCAGCCTTGCCTACGCAGATCGCTCATCGTCCGGCGGATCAATAGATTCTGCTGCACGATGGCGCGCGAGAGCTGGCGTGTTTCCTGGCTCGCGCCGATCACTTCATCGATGTCTGTATAGCGGCCGCGCAATTCGTCGCAGAAATTCACCTGTGCGAGGCTCGGTGTGGCCGTCAGCAGGGATAGCAGGGCAAAGGAAACTAGATGGGTGCCGCGATTCACGGTTCTGCTCTCGAAAGCGGTTTGAAGTCGCTGAAGATTACATGGTGTAGCTTAACAACGTATCCATGAAAACGCATGGATTTCGAGAGGATTTTCATGAAATTATAGCTCGCAGCCGCCCGATGACGGCTGCGAGAATTCTTACCTGGAGCATCTGGCGTTAGACGAGCTGGGATGCCTCGACCACGGCCAGAGCCGCCATGTTGACCACGCCGCGGGAGGTGACCGACGGAGAGAGAATGTGGGCCGGAAGCGCGGTGCCGAGCAGGATCGGGCCGACATGCAGGCCGTCGGTCATGGTCTTGACCACTCCGAGCGTGATATTGGCGGCATCGAGGTTCGGGAAAACGAGCAGATTGGCCTCGCCGGAAAGCGTGCTGTCCGGCATGACGTGGCGGCGCAGGCTTTCGGAGATGGCGCTGTCGCCATGCATTTCGCCGTCGACTTCCAGTTCCGGCGCGGCCGCGCGAACGAGCGCCAGCGCATCGCGCATCTTGGTGGCGCTTTCCGATTCCCGCGAGCCGAAGTTGGAATGCGAAACGAGAGCGGCACGCGGCTCTATGCCGAAACGCTTGATTTCTTCCGCTGCCAGGATGGCCGATTCCGCGATTTCCTCGGCGGTCGGATTAAACGTCACATAGGTATCGGTGTAGAAGGTAGCGCCGCGCTGCGAGATGAGCAGGCTCAGTGCCGAAAAATCCCGAACGTCAGGCCGCTTGCCGATGATCTGCCGGACGATGCGCAGATGGCGCTCATAACGGCCTTCCAGGCCGCAGATCAGCGCGTCGGCTTCGCCGCGCTTCAGGGCAAGCGCGCCGATCACCGTCGCGTTGGTGCGAACGATCGTGCGTGCAGCCTCGGGGATGACGCCGGCGCGGCCGACGAGCGAGAAATAGAGATCGACATATTCGCGGAAGCGCGGATCGTCTTCCGGATTGATGACGGCAAAATCGGTATGTGGACGGATCTTCAGGCCGTAGCGCTTCAGTCGGGTTTCGATGACCGACGGGCGGCCAATGAGGATCGGGACGGCAGTGCCTTCCTCCAGCAGGACCTGGGCTGCGCGCAGCACCCGCTCGTCTTCACCTTCGGAGAATACGACGCGCTTGCGCTCGGCAACCTTCGCAGCGGCGAAGATCGGCTTCATGACGAAGCCTGAGCGGAAGACGAAGCGGTTGAGTTCGTCCATATAGGCGTCGAAATCGGTGATTGGACGCAGTGCCACGCCACTGTCGGCGGCGGCCTTCGCCACGGCCGGCGCGATGCGCAGGATCAGGCGTGGATCGAAGGGCGAGGGGATCAGGTAGTTGGGTCCGAAGACCGGCGTTTCGCCGGAATAAGCGCGCGCGGCAACATCGGAAGGCTCTTCGCGGGCAAGCGCGGCGATGGCGCGCACGGCCGCCATCTTCATCTCTTCGTTGATCGTCTTGGCCCCGCAATCGAGCGCGCCGCGGAAGATATAGGGGAAGCAGAGGACGTTGTTGACCTGGTTCGGGAAATCCGAGCGGCCGGTGCAGATCATCGCGTCGGGTCGGGCGGCGCGGGCGAGATCCGGCATGATTTCCGGCGTCGGGTTGGCGAGCGCCATGATCAGCGGCTTTTCGGCCATCTGCGCCAGGAGTTCAGGCTTCAGCACGCCGGCTGCCGACAGGCCAAGGAAGACGTCGGCGCCTGGGATGGATTCGGCCAGCACACGCTTGTCGCTGTCCTGGGCGTAAACGGACTTCCACTCGTCCATCAGGACGTTGCGGTCCTTGTAGACCAGGCCCTCGATGTCGTGGACCCAGATGTTTTCGCGTTTGGCGCCGAGAATGACGAGCAGGTTGAGGCAGGCGAGGGCCGCGGCACCTGCGCCTGAGGCGACGATCTTGACCTCTTCGATCTTCTTGCCGGCCAGTTCCAGTCCGTTGAGGATGGCGGCGGCGACGATGATGGCCGTGCCGTGCTGATCGTCGTGGAAAACCGGGATTTCCATCTTCTCGCGCAAACGGCGCTCGACGTCGAAGCATTCAGGCGCCTTGATGTCTTCGAGATTGATGCCGCCGAAGGTCGGCTCGAGCGCCGAAACGGTATTGACCATCTCATCGACCGTCGGCGCTGCGATTTCGATGTCGAAGACGTCGATGCCGGCGAATTTCTTGAAGAGGACGGCCTTGCCTTCCATGACCGGCTTGGACGCGAGCGGGCCGATATTGCCGAGACCGAGCACTGCGGAGCCGTTCGAGACCACGGCCACGAGATTGGCGCGGGACGTATAGTCGGCAGCCATCTCGGGATTGTCGCGGATGGCGATGCAGGGGGCGGCGACGCCGGGAGAATAGGCAAGCGCCAGATCGCGCTGATTACCCAGCGGCTTTGTGGCTTGAATTTCAAGCTTGCCGGGGCGGGGATAGCGATGGAAATAAAGCGCCTGATCGTCGAAATTGCCGCTCGGCATGTTCTTGGCTGCTTTCGAAGTGTCGTTCGTATCCAACTCGCGTCTCCATTTCCTGCCTGCGCTAGAGCCCCTCCATACATCAATCGCTTCGCCTTCACAGTATGCAATTGATGCTCCCGCGCGTTTTTGTCGTGGCAAAGCACGGATTGCCGCAGGTCGCGCCACGGCAGCCGCGTCATCAGGAGTTCACTACCGCGGCCTATGACGTTCTCACGCGGAGATTTTCTCATGACTTTGATTGCTTCCCATCGCGGTGGTGCCCATCTGTGGCCCGAAAACACCAGGCTCGCCTTTTCGGAGACCGCCAAGCTCGACATCGATCTCGTCGAATTCGACGTCCATCAGACCCGGGACGGCAAGCTCGTCGTTCACCACGACGCGCTGATCGACCGGATGACGGACGGTAAGGGTGCGATTGCCGATTTCAGCTATGCGAAGCTGATGCGCCATATCGTGATCGGAAGTGGCGGCGAAACCATCCCGACGCTGATGGAAACCATCGAGATCTTCGGACCGTCCGCCGTCGACCTCCGGCTGGAGATCAAGACCAAGGCCGATGGTTCGCCCTATGAGGGCATGGAAGCCCGAATTGTCGATGAGCTGCGAGTGACGGGCATGCTGACGCGCACCATGGTGACGAGTTTCGCTTTGCCGCGCCTGGAGGCCTTTGCCGTGGCGCTTGATGAACGTGGCTGGAATGTCGGCGAACTGCTCGGCTTCATCTTCCTCTGTTCGCTCCAGGCTGCCGCACAGCTGGGCTGGAATGGGATCATGGCGGCTCTGCGCAGCTCTGGAGTGCGGGAGATCGCAATCCGCGCCGATGCGCTGGATGCAGAGATCGTGGAGTTTTTCCGCAAGGGCGGCATGAAGGTACATGGATGGGCCGCACATACCGAGGAGGCGGCGCGCGCCATGTTTCGCCTTGGTGTCGCCAGCTTTACAAGCGACCGTCCAGACCTTGCAATCACGGCCAAACGCGGCTGATCCGTCTCGATTAGGCGGCAGACACAGGGTTTGTCATCTTCCTGAAACACGAGTCTGGTTTTGGAATAGCCAAGGTAGATAGGGCACGGACGTTAAAGTTCGTGAATGAAAACATGGACACCCGGCGATTCCGAACGCTGTTCATTTCTGACGTGCACCTGGGCTCGAAGGCCGCCAAGGCGGACTACCTGCTCGACTTCCTCCGTCACCACGAGGCCGATACCATCTTCCTGGTCGGCGACATCGTCGACGGCTGGCGCCTCAAGCGCAACTGGTACTGGCCGCAGGATTGTAACGATGTCGTGCAAAAGCTCCTGCGCAAGGCGCGCAAGGGCACGCGGATCGTCTACATTCCCGGCAATCACGACGAATTCCTGCGTGATTTCCCGGGCATGCATTTCGGCGGCATCGAGGTGGCGCAGCGCGCCATGCATGAAACGGCCGATGGCAAGAAGTATCTCATCCTGCATGGCGACGAATTCGACGTCGTCGTGCGCAACGCCCGCCTGCTCGCCTATCTCGGCGACTGGGCCTATGACATGGCCATCCTGATCAATGTCGGTCTTGCCGCAGTCCGCCGTCGCCTGAACATGCCTTATTGGTCGTTCTCGGCCTGGGCGAAGCTGCAGGTCAAGCATGCCGTCAACTTCATCGGCGAGTTCCAGCGTGTCGTCGCCGAGGAAGCCAAGCGCAACGATGCCGATGGCGTCATCTGCGGTCACATCCACCATGCCGTCATCGAGGATCTCGACGGCGTGCGCTATATCAATACCGGCGACTGGGTGGAAAGCTGCACGGCGATCGCGGAGCATGAGGACGGCACGTTCGAACTCATCACCTGGCGAAGCATTCTCGATACGCAGCCGGTCGGTTCGCCAGTCGAGGAAATGCCACAGTCGCTCGGTGCCCAGGCGGCCTGATCCACATCTTTTCACGGGCTTGATAATGGCCTGTCATAATTATTGATCGTCGCGGAACCGCCAAAGCTTCGGATTTATCCGAAACGTTACGATTTTGGCCATTTCTCGCCATAGTCGTACTCTCGATAGCATGATAGGGACAAATCAGTTCCCCTTCAGGTCTGTCATGATTCCCGCGATCAAATCCTTCCAGGGCGAGGGTGCGCCCCCATATTTCCGCCTGCGCACCGCCTTGTCCTATTGCGCGCCATTATTCGTGAACGGAATCGCCCTGCCGTTCTTTCCCGTCTGGCTGGCGGGGCTGAATTTCAGCGACCACGAGATCGGTCTCGTGATCGCGATCCCCATGGTCGTGCGCGTGCTGGTGACGCCTGTCATCGCCGTGCTTGCCGATCATATGACGGAACGTGCCGATGTGTTGCTGTGGTCCGGCGCCCTGTCGCTCCTGACGGCGATCGCGCTCTACTGGACCAGCGACTTCTGGCCGGTGCTCCTGGTCTATGGCATCCAGGGCGCAACCTATGCGCCATACGTGCCGGTGGTGGAATCGATCGCCATGTCGGGGGTGCGCCGCTGGGGCTTCGATTACGGCTCCATGCGCGTGTGGGGCTCGATCACATTCATCGTGTCGACTCTTCTCGGCGGTCAACTGATCGGCATGTGGGGCGGAGCGACCGTATTGCCTGTCATGGTGGCAGGTTTCATCCTGACGACTCTGATGGGCCTGTTTGCTCCGCGCATCGGGCCGACGCGCCGCCGCAACCAGCCGATCAATCTGCAACCGCCAATCGGAAACCTGCGTTCCCCACATTTGCTTGTCACCATGATCGGGGTATCGATACAGCAGTCGAGCCATGCGATGCTTTACACCTTCGCGTCGATCTATTGGCGCAAGCTAGGCTTTTCCGGTGCGGAGATCGCCGTTCTCTGGAGTATCGGCGTTGCGGCGGAGGTGATGGTCTTCTTCCTTTCGAAAAAGCTAAGCCGGCGGTTCAGCGCGTGGACGCTGATCTTTTTTGGCTCGACCATGTGCATCCTGCGCTGGATTCTGTTTCCGATGAATTTCGGTTTCCTGGGCTATTTCGTGCTGCAGTGCTTCCATTCCTGCACCTATGCCTGCGTTCATACCGGCATTCAGCGACGCATCGTCGCCTCGGTCCATGAAACGCAGGAGTCATCGGCTCAGGGCGCTTATTATTTCTATAACGGTATGTTCCTCGGCCTGATGACGCTGGCGTCCGGCTATCTCTACGCGTGGCTGGACATTGAAAGCTATTATGTCATGGCCGGCATTGCCGCTTTCGGCCTGGGCATGGTCATTTTCGCCTATGGGCTGCAGACCCGAAAGACGGCGATAGGCGGAGGCGCTCACGGCGTGTCCTAACGCGGTGCAACAAATTCATTTGGATATCAAAAAGCCGTGACATATGTTGGCGCCGGCGCGAGATGGAAATTCCCTGCCTAGTCGGTGTATTAAACATCGACCATGCAGGCTCTCTGAGTCGGCGCATGTTGTGCCAGATTTGAAAGACGCGTGAATTTGAAAGCGGCCGAACAAAAGTCCGATGCACCGAGAATCGACGATGCGCCCGAGGGTGCGGGTCATCGCTATCGGCTGGAAGGCAATTGGCGCAGCGCCAATGTGCATGGCGTACTGCGGCAGATCGAGCAGCTGTCGAAGCGCAGTTCCGGCGGCGAGGTCGTGATCGACGTTTCCGGTCTTTCGGATGTCGATACGGCGGGTGCGCTGCTGATCCGCCGGCTCAAGGAAAGCCAGGAAGCACATAAAGCCCACGTCACCATCGAAGGCTCCAATCCGCATATCGACGAATTGTTGACGGCATTCGATGAAGATCCCGACGCGGAAACCGGAGAGCCGAAACCGAAGACATCCTTGGCGGAGCGGATTCTCGCGCCCATCGGCAAGAGCGTCTATGAGATCTGGGGCAATCTTATCGCCGCCATGTATATATTGGGTTCGGCCGTGCGCGGCGCGCAGCTCAAATTCGGGCGCGGCAGCGGCGTTTCGCCGGCCTCGATCGTCAATCAGATCGATCACATGGCGGTGCGCGCTGTTCCGATCATTCTGCTGATGTCATCTTTGATCGGCGCCATCATCGCGCAGCAGGGCGCTTTCCAGCTGCGCTATTTCGGCGCCGAAGTCTTCGTCGTCGATCTGGTCGGCATCCTGCAATTGCGCGAAATCGGCGTGCTTTTGACCGCGATCATGATCGCCGGCCGTTCCGGCAGCGCGATCACCGCGGAAATCGGCTCGATGAAGATGCGGGAGGAAGTCGACGCGCTGAAGGTCATGGGTTTGAACCCTATCGGCGTGCTGATTTTCCCGCGGCTGGTGGCGCTGACCGTGGCCTTGCCCTTGCTGACGGTCATTGCCAACTTCGCTTCGCTTTTTGGCGCCGCGATGGTCGCCTGGGCCTATTCCGGCATCACTTTTGCGACCTTCATCTCGCGCCTGCACGAGGCCATCAGCCTGTCGACGGTCATTTCGGGCATGATCAAGGCGCCGTTCATGGCGCTTGTCATCGGCATCGTCGCGGCGGTGGAGGGATTGAAGGTCGGAGGCAGCGCCGAATCGCTTGGCCAGCATGTGACCTCGTCCGTGGTGAAGTCGATCTTCGTCGTCATCCTGATGGACGGGCTCTTTGCCATGTTCTACGCAGCAATCGACTTCTGAGGAATGGCAGGGATGAGCGCGCTTCACTCGGACATTCCGCTGCAGAAAGATGAGCATGGCCGCGATATCGTGCTGTCGGCGCGGGATGTCACCGTCGCTTTCGGATCGAAAGTCGTCCTGGATAAATTGAACCTGAATATCTATCGCGGTGAGATCCTTGGTTTCGTCGGGGCTTCAGGCGCGGGCAAGTCGGTGCTGCTGCGCACGGTGCTGCGGCTGTTGCCGCGGCGCTCGGGCAAGATCGAGATCCTCGGCGAGGACTATGACACGCTCTCCGAGCCGGAACGAAACCAGCTGGACATGCGGCTCGGCGTCCTTTTCCAGCAGGGTGCGCTGTTCTCGTCCCTGACGGTAAAGGAAAACATTCAGGTGCCGATGCGGGAATATCTGGACCTGCCGCAGGAGATGATGGACGAACTGGCGCTGATGAAGATCCGGATGGTGGGTCTCGCCGCGGATGCCGCCGACAAATATCCTTCCGAGCTTTCCGGCGGTATGATCAAGCGCGCAGCGCTGGCGAGAGCCCTGGCGCTCGATCCGGACCTCGTTTTCCTCGATGAGCCGACATCCGGCCTCGATCCGATCGGTGCCAGCGAATTCGACGAGCTGATTGCCAGGCTGCGCGACACGCTCGGTCTGACCGTTTATATGGTGACTCACGACCTCGACAGCCTGTTTTCCGTCTGCGACCGTATTGCTGTCCTGGGACAGAAGCGGGTATTGGTGGAAGGTACGGTTGAGGACATGCTCGCCTGTGATGACCCCTGGGTGCAATCATACTTCAGGGGCAAGCGCGCACGTTCGATCGTGCCGCGGGAAGACATCAGGGGGCACAACGACGACAAGGGCGCAGTCGCCAACGGCCGCGAGAAGTGACTGGAGACAATGGAAACCAAAGCGAATTATACGATCGTCGGATTCTTCACGCTGCTGGTTATCGCGGCTGCCTTCGGTTTCGTCTACTGGATGGCCGAGTACGGCCGCGGCGGCCCGATGGTCGAGCTCGTGGTGCGCATTCCCGGCTCGGCAAACGGCTTGAGCGTCGGTTCGCCGGTCCGCTTCAACGGCATTCAGGTCGGCTCGGTGCAGGGGCTGTCGATTGACGCCGACGATCCCAATTATTCTCTGGCCTTCACCCAGGTACGCGCCGATGCGCCGGTCTATACCTCGACCAAGGCTATCCTGGAAATTCAGGGTCTGACGGGTGCTGCCTATATCGAGCTCTCCGGCGGGCGCAACGGCGACGAGAACATCCTGAAGCGTTCGGTCGATACCGGCAAGCGCGCGGTGCTGCTCGCCGATCAGTCGAGCGTGACGAACCTGCTGACGACGGCCGACAAGATCCTCAACCGTGCCAATGACACGATCGGCGACATCCAGGGCTTCGTTTCGGATTCGCGCGGACCTTTGACCGACACGGTGCGCAACGCGCAGAAATTCTCCAAGGCCATTGCCGACAATTCCGACAATATCGATAAGTTCCTGGCAAGCGTCGGACAATTGTCCGATACCTTCAGGACTGTCTCGGTCCGCGTCGACTCGACACTGGATGCGATCGAGAAGCTGGTGCGTGCAGTCGATGCCCAGAAGGTTAACGACGTCATTGCCAATGCCGACAAGATCACGGCGAACGTGGCGGATGCCACGACCGATCTGAAGGCGACCGTTGCCAGTTTCAAGGAGACGGCCGACACCTACAATGCTTTCGGCCAGAAGGCGCAGAAGACGCTTGAGCGCGTCGACCAGATCATTGCATCGATCGATCCGGCAAAGGTCAAGGGATCGGTCGATGACGTTGCCGAGGTGACGAAGCAGGCGCGCGCAGCCATCGCCTCTATCCGCGATGTCGCCAGCTCCGTTGCTTCCCATCAGCGGGATATCGATCAGACGATTGCCAATGCCCGCGATATCTCCACCAAGCTCAATACGGCATCCGGCAAGGTCGACGGCATTCTGACGAAGGTCGATTCCCTGCTCGGTAACGACAGTACCCAGTCGCTGTTTGTCCAGGCCAGGGAGACGCTCGAATCCTTCAAGAAGACGGCTGACAATCTCAACTCCCGCATCGGGCCGATCGCCGACAACCTGCAGAAGTTCTCAAGCGGTGGCCTGCGCGACGCACAGACTCTGATCAACGACATGCGGGGCACGGTTGACAATCTGAATACTACAATCACAAATTTCGACCGCAATCCGCAGCGACTGATCTTCGGCGGCGATACGGTCAAGACATATGATGGCCGCGCGCGGCATTGATGAATAGCGATATCTGATTTCCAGGGGATAAGCGGAATATGGTCGGTTGCGTGTCGAGTGAGCGTCATCAGGTGTGGAAAGCTGTGATCGTATTGCCGGTGCTCGCAGCCCTGCTCGGAGGCTGTGGAACCGCCTCGAATAATGACACCTACGATCTTTCCGCGTCGGTGAAGGCAAACGGGCCCTCGGTCAAGAACCGCCAGATCCTCATCCCGCCGCCGACGGCGCTGCAGGCACTGGACAGCAACCAGATCGTCATCCGCGTCTCGCCTTCGGAAATCCAGTATCTCGGAAAGTCGCAATGGAGCGACAAGCTGAGCAAGATGGTGCAGTCGAAGCTGGTGGAGGCCTTCGAGAATACCGGAAAGCTCGGCGGCGTCGGCGTACCGGGGCAGGGCCTTGCGATCGACTATCAGATCGTCACCGACATCCGCTCCTTCGAGATCAACGCCTCCGGCGGCCATAAGACGGCGACGGTCGAAATCTCGGAAAAGATCCTGAACGACCGCACCGGTACGGTGAAGGCACAGAATGTCTTCCGCAAGGTCGTGCCGGTCAGCGGTGGCAGCAATCCAGATTTCGTCCGCGCGCTCGATGCAGCGTTTGCAGGCGTGGCCGGCGAGCTCGTCGATTGGACGTTGCGTTCGCTGTAAGGGCGCCCGGAGCAGTTCAGTTCTTCGCGGGATATCCGAGCTGCTCTATCCTTCCGTTTTTGCAAGTCCAGGGCTTTACGCAATTCCGGACGGAAAACCGCTGCGCACTTTTCCTGGAATTGCTTCAGCGCTCCATAAGCTCTTTCAACGTCTTCAGATCCCTCATTATGTGCGCGGCATCGGCTGCAAACTGGTCTTCGGTCATGCCGGGCAGCCGGAGCAGGGTGAACATGACCTCGCAGCCACCGCCATTCGGTACGACGCGCAGGGAATTGTGCACCTGCAGGCCGGATTCGAGCGTCACCCGATGGTCGATGACGCCGAAATCGTTGCGGGGCGAGAAGTGCACGCGGACAGTACCGAGCGTCCCTTCCGCGATCCAATCGTCTCCATCCTGCGTCAATCCCGATGCCAGGCCCGAGGCCCAGAAAGGCATGTTTTCCGGACGGCTGGCATAGCCGTAGACTTCCTTCCAGTTGCGATCGATGGAGATATGCACGATCTTCGCACTCATGGTCGACATGGTGTCTTCCTCCTCTATATCCCTCATGGGCTGACGATCGGTCATTGCAGCTTCGGGAAATGGATAAATCACGAATCCAGCAACATTCTTGCACAGTCCTGCAAAGGGGACGATTCATGGCTTGCGAAGGCTTGCCGTTTTCCGTCCGGAGTGCAACAACAACGCCGAACGTAGGGCTGTCGCAGGTCACGTCGAGGGCATTGCGTCATATCGGATGTTGATGCGTCTTCAGGATAGGGCCGGGCGCAGTCAAAGACTCATTGGAGGATTGTCGTGGAAAAGGCAGAAATCGGGCTGATCGGTCTCGCGGTAATGGGATCGAATCTGGCGCTCAACATTGCCGAAAAAGGCAATAAAATCGCCGTGTTCAACCGCACGCCGCAGGTAACGGATGAATTCTACGCGAATGCGGGCGCGCTCAAGGACAAGATCATTCCCTGCAAGACGATCGAGGAATTCGTCGAGGCAATCCGTCCGCCGCGGCCGATCATCATCATGATCAAGGCCGGCGAGCCGGTCGACCAGCAGATGGCGGCGCTGCAGCCGCATCTGGACAAGGGCGATATCATGATCGACGCCGGCAATGCCAATTTCCGCGATACGATCGCCCGTTTCGATCGCCTGAAAGATACCGGCCTGACCTTCATCGGCATGGGCGTATCCGGCGGCGAGGAAGGTGCGCGTCATGGCCCCTCCATCATGGTCGGCGGCACGGAGGATTCCTACAAGCGCGTCGAGAAGGTGCTGACGTCGATTGCTGCCAAGTACAATGACGATCCATGCGTCGCATGGCTCGGCAATGACGGCGCCGGACATTTCGTCAAGACCATCCACAACGGCATCGAATATGCCGACATGCAGATGATCGCCGAAATCTACGGCATTCTGCGTGACGGCCTCGGCAAGAACGCCGCTGAAATCAGCTCGATCTTCGGCGACTGGAACAAGGGCCGCCTGAATTCCTACCTGATCGAGATCACCGAGAAGGTTCTGGCCGCCAAGGACCCAGCGACCGGCAGTGCCATGCCAGATGTCATTCTCGACAAAGCCGGCCAGAAGGGCACCGGCAAGTGGTCTGCCATCGAAGCGCAGAACATGGGCATTCCCGCGACCGCGATCGAGGCGGCCGTTGCGGCCCGCAGCCTGTCCGCGATCAAGAGCCAGCGCGAAGCTGCCGAGAAGATCTTCGGCACGCCGGATTACAAATTCCCGATCAGCTTTGGTCCGGACCTGCTGAAGGACCTCGAGCTTGCGCTGTTTGCAGCCAAGATCGGCGCCTATGCACAGGGCTTTGCCGTCATGGCGGAGGCCTCGAAGGAATTCAACTGGTCGCTGCCTATGCCTGTGATCGCCAAGATCTGGCGCGCCGGCTGCATCATCCGTTCGCAGTTCCTCGACGAAATCACCAGCGCCTTCACCAAGACCCCGGATGCGGCGAACCTGATCGTCACGCCGGCCTTTGCCGAGATGGTCAAGGAATCGATCCCGTCGCTGCGCCGCATCGTTTCGGCTGCGACCGCTGCCGGCCTTCCTGTTCCGGCCCTTGCTTCGGCGCTGACCTATTTCGACGCCTATCGCCAGGCTCGCGGCACCGCCAACCTCATCCAGGCCCAGCGCGACTTTTTCGGTGCGCACGGTTTCGACCGTGTCGACGGCAAGGATATCCATCACGGCCCTTGGGGCAGCGGCGCCAACGGCTAAAAGAAACTGCAAGATCTGAAATGAAGAGGCCCGCTGGAAAAATCCGGCGGGCTTTTCGCTATCAGTTCTTCGGCCAGACGGGCGGGCTGATGCTTTGCAGCAGCTCCGGCTCCACCCCGTCGATACGGGCGATGACAGCCTTGGCGAGTTCCCGGCCGGCGTGGCGGAAATCTTCCGATACCGTGATGATCTCGGGCCTGATCCAGCTCAGGACATCGGCCGATTGCTTGGAGACCATGTCGATGTCGCGGCCGAGACGAAAGCCTGCTGCCTCGATGCCGGCATTGACGGCGATGGCGCCGCCGCTGCTGGAGCAGATGATCCCATCGGGCGCATGCGGAGAGCGCATCAGTGCTTCGGTCGCGTCCTTGATATCGGCAAGCGCATTGTCGGTGGTTATCCTGAGCGGAATCTCCTCGGCACCATATTGATGCAGGCCCGTCTGGAAGCCGATGCGGGTATGCGAATAGTAGGTGAGCTTGCTTGAGGGCTGCAGCAGGGCCAGGCGACGCCGCCCTCTTGCAACCAACGCACGGACGGCCTCGTGCGCGAAGGCCTCGTTGTCGAAGTCATGGAAGGGATGGATGATACCCATATCCGTCCGCCCGTGCGTGGCGAACGGCATGTTGCGATCATGCATCAGCTCGACACGCGGATCATCCGGTTCAGTACGTGATATGATGACACCATCGGCGGAGCCGGTGTCGAGGATGTAGCGCACCGGCACCAGCGGATCCTTGCTATGCGAGTGCGGCGTGATGACCAGGTGATATTGCGTGCCGGCAAGGACCTCGGAAATGCCGAAGACCATGTGGCTGGTAAAGCCCATGATTTCTTCGTCGATGCTCAGCACCAGCGCGATGACATTGGTCTTGCCCGTTCTGAGGCGCACGCCGGCCCGGTTCGGCTGATAACCCAGTTGGCGGGCGACCATGCGCACGCGTTCCTTGGTCTCGGCACCGATATCGGGAGCATCCTTCAGCGCGCGTGAAACAGTGGTAATTCCAAGCCCCGTCATGAAGGCGATCGTTTTCAGTGTTGGCCGCTCCGGCCCAGACTGCGTGCTGCCGCCTGAAGTTCTCTTATTGTCCATTCCGTTCAAGCCCGCCTCCCGGCCGCCTCCCGCGGCCAATCCGCTTATATTGCCCAGGCCTGCATCGCAAGCACGGGCGAAACGCGGCGCCTCCTCGCTCTGAATAGAAACTGTAACGATACAGTACGAATGTCGAGCACTATTTTGGATGCGTCCTTCGATAATATTTCCAGCGGTTGTATTCGAACCTGCGAACGGATCGGGTTTCATTCGTAGCGTAGGACGAGGGGGTGGTTACAGATTCCTACAATTATAGTGCTTTATAATCAGTTAGTTACGCGGAAAGGTCCTTGAGTCTGCCTGTTGAAAAGTCAATGCGTTCGGCCTAATTTTGTAGACGGAAATTTAGCCACAGGTTGTATAATCGCCCATTATCGAAAAAATCTCGAGTTGGCGGTTGCGCAGCGAAAATGATTCGACTACGTTTTTCCGGCAACGTTTCAGTGAGGGAGGAGAACTCATGAATATTCGTTTGATAGCTGCTGCGCTGGCTGCTTCCGTCGTATTGCCACTTGGTGCGGCCAAGGCGACCGACCTGGAGGTAACCCATTGGTGGACTTCGGGCGGTGAAGCAGCCGCCGTGGCCGAGTTGGCAAAGGCTTTCGACGCAACTGGCAATCATTGGGTCGATGGCGCGATCGCCGGCTCCGGCGGTACTGCGCGTCCGATCATGATCAGCCGTATCACCGGCGGTGATCCGATGGGCGCCACTCAATTCAACCACGGACGTCAGGCCGAGGAACTGGTGCAGGCGGGCCTCATGCGCGACCTGACCGATGTCGCGACGCAGGAGCACTGGAAGGATATCGTTCGTCCATCCAGCTTGCTCGATTCCTGCACGATCGACGGCAAGATCTATTGCGCACCGGTCAATATTCATTCCTGGCAGTGGCTCTGGCTTTCGAATGCAGCCTTCAAGAAGGCCGGCGTCGCGGTTCCAAAGAACTGGGACGAGTTCGTTGCCGCCGCTCCTGCGCTGGAGAAGGCAGGCATCGTTCCGCTCGCTGTCGGCGGTCAGCCATGGCAGGCGGCAGGCGCCTTCGACGTCCTGATGGTCGCCATCGCCGGCAAGGATACCTTCGAGAAAGTGTTCAAGGACAAGGATGCGAAAGTAGCTGCTGGGCCGGAGATCGCCAAGGTCTTCAAGGCTGCAGACGACGCCCGCAAGATGTCGAAGGGCTCCAACGTTCAGGATTGGAACCAGGCCACGAATTTGGTCATCACCGGCAAGGCCGGCGGCCAGATCATGGGAGACTGGGCGCAGGGTGAGTTCGCCTTGGCAGGCCAGAAGGCAGGCACGGACTATACCTGCCTTCCGGGTCTCGGTGTCAATGAAGTCATCTCCACAGGCGGCGACGCATTCTACTTCCCGCTGCTGAAGGATGAGGCCAAGTCGAAGGCTCAGGAAGCTCTCGCCAAGACGCTTCTCGATCCGAAGACCCAGGTTGCCTTCAACCTGAAGAAGGGTTCGCTGCCGGTGCGCGGCGATGTGGACCTCGCAGCAGCCAACGACTGCATGAAGAAGGGCCTGGAGATCCTGCAGAAGGGTAATGTGATCCAGGGTACGGACCAGCTTCTCTCTGCCGACAGCCAGAAGCAGAAAGAGGATCTGTTCTCCGAGTTCTTCGCCAATCCTTCGATGACGCCGGAAGCTGCCCAGAAGCGCTTCGTCGAGATCATCACCGCTGCTGATTGATCTCTATCTTCTCGCTGTAGTGATACCGGCCTCGCGCTGCGGGTCGGTATCATGGCCGGGACACGTTCTGTGACCCGGCCGGCTACGGCGCCTCAGGCGACCGACCCATAGAGATGTGACGTTGGCCGTGAATGAGGAGAGAGCGACAGGAGCCGGGCCATGATCCCAGAGTTCCTGATCGTCGAAGCAATAGCGCTTTAGAAGGAGCTACAATGACGGGTCATGCGAAAGCCGGCCGGCCAAATCAACTGCTGCGCAATCTCAATTCGAAGATTGCATCCATTCCAATGATCCTGACGGCCGTCGTCATCTTCCTGGGCGGCACAATCTGGACCGTGGTGTATTCCTTCACCAATTCAAAGCTGCTGCCACGTCTCAGCTTTGTCGGGCTGGACCAATACCATCGTTTGTGGGCAGCGCCGCGCTGGGTCGTGTCCATCGAAAACCTTGCCGTTTACGGCATTCTTTCCATGATATTCAGTCTCGTCATCGGCTTCGTGCTGGCCGCGCTGATGGACCAGAAGATCCGGTTCGAAAACACGTTCCGTACGATTTTCCTCTATCCTTTCGCCCTCTCTTTCATCGTCACCGGCCTCGTATGGCAGTGGCTGCTCAACCCCGAATTCGGCATTCAGTCCGTGGTGCGTTCGCTCGGTTGGACGACCTTTACTTTCGATCCGCTCTATACGCCAAGCATCGTCATCTATGGCGTGCTGATCGCTGCACTCTGGCAGGGAACGGGCCTGGTGATGTGCCTGATGCTCGCCGGCCTTCGCGGCATCGACGAGGACATCTGGAAAGCAGCGCGTGTGGATGGGATACCCATGTGGAAGACCTATCTGTTCGTTATCATTCCGATGATGCGCCCCGTCTTCATCACTACTCTGGTCATCATCGCCAGCGGTATCGTCAAGGTCTATGACCTCGTCGTCGCGCAAACGAGCGGCGGGCCCGGCATCGCTTCGGAAGTCCCGGCAAAATACGTCTACGATTACATGTTCCAGGCGCAGAACCTCGGTCAGGGATTTGCAGCTTCCACCATGATGCTGGTCACTGTGGCGATCGTCGTCATCCCCTGGGCTTACCTGGAATTCGGCGGAGGGCGCAAACGTGTCTGATACCATTACTCTCAAGAATGCGAACGGCGGTGCTGCCTTGACGGACAAGACACTCTCCGGACCGAGCGGCCGCAAGCCGCGCCGGGTGATTTCCGGCCGCAACATCATGCTCTACGGCACGCTCTTCGTTGCCGCGACCTATTACCTGTTGCCGCTGTATGTGATGATCGTCACCTCCCTGAAGGGAATGCCGGAAATCCGGCTTGGCAACATATTCTCGCCGCCGCTCGAGATCACATTCGAACCATGGGTGAAAGCCTGGGCAACGGCTTGCACCGGTCTCAATTGCGACGGTCTTTCCCGCGGCTTCTGGAATTCCGTACGCATCACAGTGCCGTCCACCATCCTTTCGATCGCGATTGCTTCGGTCAACGGTTATGCGCTCGCCAACTGGCGGTTCAAGGGCGCGGATTTCTTCTTCTCGATCCTCATCATCGGCGCGTTCATCCCCTATCAGGTGATGATCTATCCGATCGTCATCGTGCTGCGCGAAATCGGTATCTACGGGACGCTCAGCGGTCTTATCCTGGTGCACAGCATCTTCGGCATGCCGATCCTGACCTTGCTGTTCCGCAACTATTTCGCGTCGCTTCCTGCGGAGCTCTTCAAGGCTGCGCGCATCGATGGCGCCGGCTTCTGGCAGATTTTCCTGCGCATCATGCTGCCCATGTCGCTGCCGATCTTTGTCGTCGCCATGATCCTGCAGATTACGGGTATCTGGAACGACTTCCTGTTCGGCGTCGTCTTCACCAGGCCGGAATATTATCCGATGACCGTCCAGCTCAACAATATCGTCAATTCCGTCCAGGGCGTGAAGGAATACAACGTCAACATGGCGGCAACGATCCTGACGGGTCTGGTTCCACTTATCGTCTATTTCGTCTCCGGACGGCTTTTCGTTCGGGGCATCGCCGCCGGCGCAGTGAAGGGGTGATCCATGAACAGCAGCGTTTCCATCAAAGACCTGTCGCTCGATTTCGGCTCGGTCACCGTTCTGAAGAACCTCAATCTCGAGATCAATGACGGCGAATTCCTGGTGCTCCTGGGGTCGTCGGGCTGTGGCAAGTCGACCTTGCTCAATTGCATCGCCGGCCTGCTCGACATCACCGAGGGGCAGATATTCATCAAGAACAAGAACGTCACCTGGGAAGAGCCGAAGGATCGTGGCATCGGCATGGTGTTCCAGTCCTATGCCCTCTATCCGCAGATGACGGTCGAAAAGAACCTGTCCTTCGGCCTGCGCGTTGCCAAGGTGCCGCAGGATGAGATCAATAAGCGCATCGCGCGTGCCGCCGAGATCCTTCAGATCCAGCCGCTATTGAAGCGCAAGCCGGCCGAGCTTTCGGGCGGCCAGCGTCAGCGCGTCGCGATCGGCCGGGCCCTGGTGCGCGATGTCGACGTCTTCCTTTTCGACGAGCCGCTGTCGAACCTCGATGCCAAGCTGCGTTCGGAGCTGCGCGTCGAAATCAAGCGGCTGCATCAGTCGCTGAAGAACACGATGATCTATGTCACCCATGACCAGATCGAGGCGCTGACGCTCGCCGACCGCATCGCGATCATGAAGAACGGCGTCATCATGCAGCTCGATGATCCCACGACGATCTATAATGAACCGCGCAATCTCTTCGTGGCCGGTTTCATCGGATCGCCATCGATGAACTTCCTCAAGGGCGAGCTGGTCAATCGCGAAGGCAAGGTTGTGTTCGCGACCAATGACGTGCTGTTTTCTCTCGATGGCTATAAGGCCGGCGAGGCGTTGCAGACTGGCCGCAAGGTCGTGCTGGGCATCCGTCCCGAGCACATCAAGGTCAATGAAGAGGCCGCGGCCGGCGCCGAGATCCACGATGCCACCGTCGATATCGAGGAGCCGATGGGTGCCGACAACCTTCTGTGGCTGAAGCATGCCGGCCATACGATGTCGGTTCGCGTGAACGGCGCCAGGCGCTTTGGCCCCGGTTCGGCCGTAAAGCTCGGCTTTGACATGTCTCTCGCATCGCTCTTTGATGCGCAGACGGAGCTCAGAATCTGATCACATGCAAGGAGGTGGCCTTGCCGCCTCCGTCTTACAGCGGTCCGAGGAGGTCCGATGTCGTCTTCGCTCAATGATAACTTCACCGTCGATCTGGCCGGATCCTGGAGGTTGACCTCTCCCGACAGCGATCATTCGCTTGCCATGTCGCTGCCCGGTGACGTCCACACGGCCCTGCATGCGGAAGGGCTTATTCCCGATCCCTATTTCGGCCGCAACGAAGAGGTCATGCAGTGGGTCGCCCAGCAGGATTGGGAGCTGACACGCAGCTTCACGCTGGATGACGCGGGCGGCGACTGGTATCTCGATATCGATTATCTCGACACCGTCGCCAGCGTCTATGTCAACGATACGCTGGTGCTGGAGGCCGATAATTGCTTCCAGCGTTATCGTCCCGATGTCTCGAAGGCGCTGAGGGCGGGTGAGAACACCATTCGCATCGTCCTGCATTCGAGTATCGCTGCCGGAGCCGCCCTGCAGGCGAAGCAGCCCTTCTACATTCCCTACAGCACCGGTAATTCGCCGATCCCGAACGGCAACATGCTGCGCAAGCCGCAGTGCCATTTCGGCTGGGACTGGAACATCGCGATTGCGCCGCTCGGCCTTTACGGCACCATTGCACTGAAAAAGCTCGAGATCGCCCGTATCGAGAATGTCGTCACGCAACAGATCCATAATGACGACGGCTCCGTCGATCTCAAGGTGACGGTGGCGCTATTTGCCAAGGGAACGGGGATTGCGCAACTCTATTTCTCGCTCGGCGACGAGCGCGTGCGCCTCGACGTCGGCGTCAATGCCGGCGAAACCTCAATCACTCACTTCTTCCATGTCGACAAGCCGAAGCTCTGGTGGCCGGCCGGCAATGGCGAACAGGCGCTCTATACGCTTTCGGTGGAAACCAATTTCGAAACCGTCACCCGCCAGATCGGCCTGCGCACGGTGGAGTTGATCACCACGGAGGATGAAGCGGGCAGCCGTTTTGCCTTGAAGGTCAATGGCCGCGAGATCTTTGCCCGTGGCGCGAACTGGATTCCCGCCGACGCACTGTTTTCCCGCTCCAACCCGGCCGCGACCGAGGATCTGCTGCAATCCGCCGTCGATGCCAATATGAATGCGATCCGCGTCTGGGGCGGCGGCTTCTACGAGCATGACTGGTTCTATGATACTTGCGACCGACTGGGGTTGATGGTGTGGCAGGATTTCATGTTCGCCTGCAATCTCTACCCGTCGACGGGTGATTTTCTTGAGAATGTCGAGGAGGAGGTTGGCTATCAGGTTCGCCGGCTTGCGACGCATCCCTCCATCGTTCTCTGGTGTGGTGATAATGAGTTGGTGGGCGCGCTCACCTGGTTCGAGGAGTCCCGCAAAGATCGGGATCGCTATCTCGTCTCCTACGATCGCCTGAACAGGACGATCGAGACGGCAATGAAGAAGGCCCTGCCGGATGCGATCTGGTGGCCGTCGAGCCCGGCTTCGGGTTATCTCAATTTCGGCGACGCCTGGCATGCCGATGGCTCCGGCGACATGCATTATTGGTCGGTCTGGCACGAGAACAAATCCTTCGACAATTATCGCTCCGTGCGGCCGCGATTCTGCTCGGAATTCGGCTTCCAGTCCTACACCTCACTGCCCGTCATCAAGACCTATGCCGAGGCGAAGGATATGAATATCGCCTCTCCGGTCATGGAGCTGCACCAGAAGAACGCCGGCGGCAACGAGCGGATTGCCGGCACGATGTTCCGCTATTTTCGCTTCCCGAAGGATTTCCCGAATTTCGTCTATCTGAGCCAGGTCCAGCAGGGCCTCGCCATCAAGACGGCGGTGGAATATTGGCGGTCGCTGAAGCCGCATTGCATGGGTACGATCTACTGGCAGCTCAACGACACCTGGCCTGTCGCTTCGTGGTCCAGCTTGGATTACGGCGGCCGATGGAAGGTGATGCACTATCTGGTGCGGCGCTTCTTCCAGCCCGTATCCGTCGCGGCAATTCCCTCCGAAGACAACAAGACGATCCGCTTTTCTCTGGTCAACGATACCAATGCCGACATCATGGCCGATATTTCGGTATCGCTGCTGAAGCTCGACGGCGAGCGTGTGCCGCTGACGACGGCGCATGCCGTCTGCACGCCGGATGCTGCCGTCACGGCATTATCGATCGACGCGGATCAAGTGCCGGCGGATTGCCTGCTGGCGTGGCGCTTCACCGCATCGAACGGCATGGGCGGCGAGGGGCACTATGTCCACGGCACCTATAAGGCGCTCGAGCTTCAGCCTGCCGGGCTGACGGTGCTGCGGGAGGAGAAAGAGGAAAACGGGACAGTGGAACTCACTGTCACCACCAAGGGACTTGCGCTGTTCGTGATGATCGAGAGCGAGGCGGAAGGGCGTTATTCCGACAACGCCTTCGATCTTGCCGCCGGCGAAAGCCGCCGCGTCGTGTTCACGCCAGCCAAGCCGCTCGCAAGCGGCGTGCCCGAATTCCGCATCTACGATTTGCAATCCAGCCAGTCGGTGGATTGAGCCATCGCGTCGCAGTGGCGGCGCTTTCGGGGCCCCAAGCCCCAAGATAGACGGCCCGAAGGCCATTGGAGGACTATTGATGACGAAACTTGGATTTCAGATTTACAGCGCCCGCAATTTCCAGCCCTATTCGGAGATCTTCGTCAAGCTCGGCAAGGCCGGCTACGCCGAAGTCGAAGGCTTCGGCGGCATCTATGCCGATCTCGATGAGGCGGGCCTCAAGAACCTGCGCGCCGAACTCGACAAGAACGGCCTGCGGATGGCAAGCGGCCATTTCAGCCCGGATTTCCTTGACGGCGAAGTGCAGAAGTCGCTGACCATTGCCAAGACGCTCGGCATGGATTCGATCTATGCGCCGCATATCGCTGCTGATCAGCGCCCGAAGGATGCCGCCGGCTGGCGCGCCTTCGGCAAGCGCCTGCATGAAATGAGCAAGCCCTACAAGGATGCGGGCTTCGAATTCGGCTGGCACAACCACGACTTCGAATTCGTCAAGCAGGCCGACGGTTCGCTGCCGATCGAACAGATCTTCGAAGGCGCTCCGGATATTTCCTGGGAAGCCGATATTGCTTGGGTCATCCGTGGCGGCGGCGATCCCTTCGCCTGGATCGAAAAGCTCGGTCCGCGCATCACCGCCGTTCACGTGAAGGACATTGCGCCGGCGGGCGAGAACAAGAATGAAGACGGCTGGGCCGATGTCGGACACGGCACTGTTCCATGGGCAAGGCTGCTCAAGGCGCTCGCCGGCACCAAGGCCAAGCACTTCGTCGTCGAACATGACAATCCGAGCGATGTCGATCGTCTGATCACGCGCTCCATCGCATCCTTCAAGAGCTTTTGAGGCATTTCCACATGGCTAAGGAACTTGGCGTCGGCATCATCGGATGCGGCAACATCTCAACGACCTATTTCTCGCTCTCGCCGCTCTTCAAGGGCCTGAAGGTGCTGGCCTGCGCGGATATCAACATGGATGCGGCGCGTTTGCGCGCCGAGGAATACAAGGTCAAGGCCCAGACCATCGACGAACTGCTCGCCAATGACGAGCTCGACGTCATCGTCAACCTGACCATCCCGGATGCGCATTTCCCCGTTTCCAAGCGCATCCTCGAAGCCGGCAAGCATGTCTATTCCGAAAAGCCGCTCGTGCTGACGCTGGAGCAGGGCGAGGAGCTGCGCCGCATCGCCAAAGAGAAGGGGCTGGCAGTCGGCTGCGCTCCCGATACCTTCCTCGGCGGTGCGCATCAGCTCGCCCGCAAATTCATCGACGACGGCGGCATCGGCCGTGTCACTTCGGGCGCATGCTATGTCATGAGCCCAGGCATGGAAATGTGGCATCCGAACCCGGACTTCTTCTTCCTGCCCGGCGGCGGCCCGATCCTCGATCTCGGCCCTTACTATATCGCCAATCTGATCAACCTGATCGGCCCGGTGAAGCGTGTTGGTGCGATGACCTCCATGGCATCGCCGACCCGCACCATTACCAGCCAGCCGCGTCATGGCGAGATCATTCCGGTTAAGACCCCGACGACGATCCAGGCGCTGTTGGAATTCGTCAGTGGCGCCCGGATCACGCTGACGGCGAGCTGGGATGTGTGGTCGCACCGCCATGCCAATATGGAGCTCTACGGCACCGAGGGCTCGCTCTACGTGCCCGATCCGAACTTCTTCGGCGGCACCGTCGAGGCGAGCGGCCGAGACAAGGACATCAAGCCGCTGGAAAATTGGGCGCATCCTTTCGGTATCGCCAATCAGGAAAGCCCGAGCGGTCCGCGCGCCAACTATCGCACGGCCGGCCTCGCCGATCTTGCTGCCTCGCTGATCGACGGACGTGATGCCCGTTGCTCGCTCGATCGCACGCTGCATGGCGTCGATGTCATGACATCGATCCTGAAGTCGGGCGAAGAGGGCCGTTTCATCGATCTCAGCACGACCTGCACGCAGCCGGCAGCGCTTGGCATCGAAGAGGCTCAGGCGCTCTTGAAGTAGGCGCTGGAAGAGCTAGTTTGCGCGCGGGTGACCAACCCCGCGCGCTTTTTCATCTCGAAGGAATTCCATCATGGCCTGGCAACCGGCATCCGATCGCTATTCAAAAATGAAGTACAACAGGACCGGCCGTTCCGGTCTCAAGCTGCCGGCGGTCTCGCTGGGGCTCTGGCACAATTTCGGCGGCGATACGCCGCATGACCGCAAGGTCGATATGTGCCGCACGGCCTTCGATCTCGGCATTACCCATTTCGACCTCGCCAACAATTACGGACCGCCTCCCGGCAGCGCCGAGACGGCGTTCGGCGAGATTCTTCGCACCGATTTCGCGGGCTTGCGCGATGAGTTGATCATCTCCTCCAAGGCAGGCTATGACATGTGGCCGGGTCCCTATGGCGAGTGGGGCAGCCGCAAGTATCTGATTGCCTCCTGCGACCAGAGCCTGAAGCGCATGGGCCTCGACTATGTCGATATCTTCTATTCGCACCGTTTCGATCCGGATACGCCGCTGGAGGAGACCTGCGGCGCGCTCGACCATATCGTTCGCTCGGGCAGGGCGCTCTATGTCGGCATTTCCTCGTATAATTCGCAGCGCACGCGCGAGGCTGCCGCCATCCTCAAGGACCTCGGCACGCCATGCCTGATCCATCAGCCGAGCTATTCCATGCTCAATCGCTGGGTCGAGGATGACGGTCTGGTCGACACGCTCGAAGATCTCGGTATCGGTTCGATCGTCTTCTCGCCGCTGGCTCAGGGCATGCTCTCGACCAAGTATCTCGGCGGTATTCCGGACGACAGCCGCGCGGCGCAGAACCACTTCCTGAAGCGCGACTTCATCCGCCCGTCGATTATCGACAACATCAGAAAGCTCAACGAGATCGCAGAGAAGCGCAACCAGACGCTGGCGCAGATGGCGATCGCCTGGGTTCTGCGGGGCGGCCGCATCACATCGGCTCTGATCGGCGCCAGCCGTTCGTCGCAGATCGTCGATTGTGTCAAGGCGCTCGATAATCTCGACTTCACGGCCGAAGAGCTGAAGCAGATCGATGTCTATGCCAAGGAGGCCGACATCAATCTCTGGGCCAAATCCGCCGAACGCGATTGATCATCCCAAGGCGCCCGGAACCGGTTTCCGGGCGTTTTACCTTAATTGCCGCTTGTTACGGTCTCCGGAGGAGAGAATTTCATGATCCGCAATCCGATCCTGCCGGGCTTCAATCCCGACCCGTCCATTTGCCGCGTCGGCGAGGACTACTATATCGCCACCTCGACATTCGAATGGTATCCGGGCGTCCAAATCCATCACTCCCGCGATCTGGTGAACTGGACGCTCGTGAGGCGGCCGCTGGAGCGCGCTTCGCAACTCGACATGCGCGGCGAACCCGATAGCTGCGGCATCTGGGCGCCCTGCCTCTCTTACGCGGACGGGCTGTTCTGGCTCATCTATACCGACGTCAAACGTTATGACGGCAATTTTAAAGATGCCCATAACTACATCGTGACCTCGCCGACCATCGAAGGCGAATGGTCCGAACCGGCCTATGTCAACTCCTCCGGTTTCGACCCGTCTCTGTTCCATGACGATGACGGCCGCAAGTGGTTCGTCAACATGCAATGGAACCATCGTACCGAGAGCTATGGTGGCTCGCCGAAGACACCGGCCTTCGACGGCATCCTGCTGCAGGAATGGGACCCGGCGACGAAATCGTTGAAGGGGCCGATCAGGAACATTTTTGCCGGCACGGAACTGGGGCTGGTCGAGGGGCCGCATCTCTTCAAGCGTAACGGCTGGTACTACCTGACCACGGCGGAGGGCGGCACCGGTTACGATCATGCCGTGACCATGGCCCGATCCCGCGATATTGCCGGGCCGTACGAACTGCATCCGAACAAGCACCTGATTACCTCGAAGGATCATCCGGAGGCGGCGCTGCAACGTGCGGGCCATGGCCAGTATGTCGAGACGCATGACGGGCAGTTCTACCATACGCATCTTTGCGGGCGGCCTCTGCCGCCGCATCGTCGCTGCACGCTCGGCCGCGAGACGGCTCTGCAGAAATGTGTGTGGAAGGAGGATGGCTGGCTCTATCTCGAAAACGGCACCAGCGTTCCAGATGTCGAGGTCGCAGGCTTGAACGGTGCCGTGCTGGTCCAAAAGCCGCGCCGCAGCGGTTACAATTTCGATGAGGCCAGACTGCCGATGGATTTCCAATGGCTGCGCACACCGCAGCCTGAACGCATCTTCAGCGTAACGGAACGTCCTGGCCATTTGCGGCTTATCGCCCGCGAGAGCATCGGTTCCTGGTTCGAGCAAGCGCTTGTCGCCCGCCGGCAGGAGCATCACAGCTTTCGGGCCGAAACCGTCGTCGATTTCGAGCCCGACACCTATCAGCAGGTCGCTGGCCTGACGCATTACTACAATCGCTTCAAGCTGCATGCCATTGCCGTGACCCAGCACGAGAAGCTCGGCCGCTGCGTCACCATCATGACCTGCC
The DNA here is from genome assembly GCF_014193575.1 of Rhizobium sp. BK289. Lineage (NCBI taxonomy): Bacteria > Pseudomonadati > Pseudomonadota > Alphaproteobacteria > Hyphomicrobiales > Rhizobiaceae > Rhizobium > Rhizobium sp. BK289. The sequence goes on along the minus strand of NZ_JACHZO010000002.1, from coordinate 156,379 downwards.
CGGGCGATTATCCGAACGGCCGCCTGAGTTTTCCGATCGAGGGCGGGGTTGCCGTGTCCGATGGAAGGATCCAGCTTGCCATGGAGGTGCGCGACAACGACCTACAGTTCTTCTGGCAGGCGGAAGGGATGGGCGCATGGCAGGCTATCGGGCCGGTCCTCGATGCCGGCGTCATCTCGGATGAGGGCGGGCGCGGCGAGCACGGTTCCTTCACCGGTGCTTTCGTCGGCATGTTTGCCTTCGACACATCCGGCCGGGCAAAGACAGCGGATTTCGACTGGTTCAACTACGATGAACTGTGAGGGCGATGACTTCCGGCAATGCAATGGAAAACCTGCCTGCCGTCGCCTCTATTACGGAATTGTAATTCGACTGTCAGACTCGTTTCATGTCTGTCACGGTAAGTTCGCGTGCAGATTCTGAAATGAGGAAACAACCAATGAGAAAAATCTTCACCGCCCTTCTTGCGGCTTCCGTTCTGGCGATGCCGCTGGCTGCGACAGCGCAGGTCAAGCCGGCTCCTGCCGGCAAGCAGGCCGTCGTTCAGAAAGAGGCGGTGAAGAAGAAGGTCGTTATCCGCAAGGGCGGTTGGGTCAAGGGGCGCCGCCTGTCGGCCTCCGACCGCCGCCGCGCAACGGAAATCGACTACCGCGCCTACCGGCTGTCCACGCCTCCGCGCGGCTATCACTGGGTTCGCCTCAAGAACAGCTTCCTGCTTGTCGGCATTACCAGCGGGCTGATTTCGAAGGTGCATGAGGCCCGGTAAATCGGGCGCAATCATTGGCAGGCGAAGCAGGGGCGGCCTTCGGGACCGCCCTTTTTCATGCCGTCAAATGGGAAGAAGGCATTGAATCAAAACCCCGGCTCTCGAGCCGGGGATTGAGTATTCGTTTCTTATCTTTGCCTCAGTTCAGGCGGCCGGCTGCGTGGGCCAGCATCGTGTAGACCTTGCCGGTATCCGACGTGAGATAGGATTGCGTGACGGTGCGATCGCGGTCCGTACGCTGGACATCGGCGAGCAGTTTTTCGAAATCGGCGATGTAGCGATCGACTGCCGTGCGGAATTCGGGCTCGCGGTCATACTTGCGCTTGATTTCGTCAAAGGTCTGCTGGCCCTTGAGCGTGTAGAGGCGGCGGGTGAACACATCGCGTTCGCCACGCTGGTAGCGGCGCCACAGGTCGACCGACGCGTCGTGATCGATGGCGCGGGCGATATCGACCGAGAGCGAGTTCAGCGATTCCACGACATGGCGCGGATTGCGTGCGGCGGGTGCCGGTTCCGCCGGTGCTTTCGATGTTGCCTGGCGCGCCGGCTGCAGACCGGCGTTTTCGTCACGCGAGGCGCCACGCAGCAGGTCGCTGATCCAGCCGCCGCCGGCTGCTTCCTGGCGGGCAGCGGCTGGCGTTTCGACGGGACGTTGCGGCTGAGCCGCCGGACGCTCTGCGGGGATGGAGCCGCGCAGACCCAGGGACTCGATCGAAGGCTGCTGCGGCACCGGCTGCTGGGGGGCAGGCTGCTGCGGTCGGGGAGCGGCGGCAGCCGGAGCCGGGGCGGGAGCCGCCGGCTGCGGGCGCTGGGCCGGCTGTGCATCCGCCAGAGCGCGGGCCGACGGCTCGGAAATCTCCAGCTGCTGCGTCGAGCGGCCAACGATCTGAGAGATATCCTGCAGCGCCTTGATTTGTTCGGCGACGGCGCGGCGCATGGCAGCAGCGCTTTCCTTCGCTTCTTCCGGAAGGTCGAAGGCACCGCGCTTCAATTCGCTGCGGGTAAGGTCGAGTTCGCGGCGAATATCGCCGGCCGAGCGACGGATCTCGTCCGTCGCACCGGCGAAGCGGCCGATAGCGTCATCGACGGCGACACGCAGCGTCTCGCGCAGCTGCTGTGCGGCCGTATCGGAAGTCTTGCCGGCATCGGCGAGCATCTGCTCGACCTCGGAGAGCGACGCCGTGAGGCCGCCGCGCAGACGGTTTGTCAGTTCGCTGGAGCGGCGTTCGGTATTGGCGAAGGTGCTTTCGACAGCCTGGCTCGCGTCCTCGCCGGCCTTGTGCAATGCGGCGCGCATGTTCTCCGCGGCATCTTCGGCGCGCTTCTCCGTCTCGGAGAGGACACGACCGATGTCTGCGAAGGAGGATTGGACACTCTGGCGCAGATTGCCGGTGACCTGATTGGAGCGCTGCTCGGCACGGTCGAAGGCGGTTTCCACCATGGTGCCGAGGGCGCGCATGGTGTTCTCGATCTCTTCCGATCGCTGAACGAGGCCGACGGCAAGGTTCTGCAATGCTGTCTCACGCTCTTCCAGCGTCGAGACGAGGTTCGACTGTGCCGCACCGAGAAGCTGGGAAGCCTGCGTCAGAACCTTGGAGTGATCGTCGAAGCGGCCGACGATACTGCCGACCTGCGACAGCGTCTGGCCGGTGATTTCGGACAGCTTGTCGACCTTGCCTTCGAGAAGGCGGCTGGAGGCTGAAACCATCTCGCCGGCTTTCGCCGCGGATTCGGCGAAGCGCGTCGACGTCGCGGTGAGACGATCGTCAACGGTCGCGAACTCGGTCGCGGCATTGGTCAGCAGTCCAGCGATCGCGGAATTGTTCTCGGCGAGGCGGGCGATGATGCCGTTGACGCTTGCAAGCAGGTTGTTCTCGAGCGCACTGACCGTATTGACCGCATGTTCCGTGCGCGATGCGATCGCGTTGATCAAGGCGGCATTTTCGGCGCGCAGGCGTTCCGTGCTTTCCTGGGCGGCTGCCGAGATCAGGGCTGCCGCTTCCTGGCCTGTTGCCGCGTAGCGATCGACGATCGGACGGGCTTTTTCGTCGATGAGGCGGGAGAGCTCCGTGGAGCGTCCAGCCAGCATCGAATTGAGCTCGCGGGTGCGCTCGTCGAGCGATGTGCGGATGGATGCGCCGCGGGCTTCCAGCGCGTTGTCGACGCCGGTAAGGGTTGCGTCGATCTCGCGGGCACGCTCTTCCAGGGAGGTGCGGATGGCCGTGCTGCGCTCGTCGAGCGCGCGCTCGACCTGTGCCATCGTGGCGGCAATCTGCTCGCTGCCGCCGGTCAGCGTATTGCGGATGGCCGCGCCACGCGCTTCCAGCGACTGTTCTGCCGAAGACAGGGCTTGCGAGATCGTGTTGACCTGGTTGCTGACGAGGCCTTCGGCTTCGGCAACCTTGTTGACGATTGCGTTGCCCGCTTCCGAGAAAGTCTGGGCGACAGCCGCGGCCTGGCTCGCCAAGCGGTTCTGTGTTTCCGAGACGCGATTGACGAGATCGTTGGAGCGCTCGGTCATGGCGCGTGCGAACGCGTCGCTGTGATTGCCGAGGTTGTCCGCGAACTGCTGGCCGGTATTGGCAAGCAGCTCGGCCGTACGCGTTGCCTCCGTATCCATGCCCTGGGCTGCATCGGCAACGGCCGTGCGCAGCGTTGTCGCGAGATTGGCGGCCTTGCCCTCGATCGTGCGGTTGACGGCTTCAAGGCCGACATTGAGGGCGCGATCCATGGTCGACAGGCGCTCTTCGATGCGGGCCGCGGCCTGGCTGCCGCTATTGTCGATCTGGGCGGCGCCGCTCGCCAGCGTTTCGGAGAGACGGTTGCCGGCCGCGTCGACCTGGGCCGTGACGCCCGTGACGCCTTCGTGGATCCGGTTCTCAAGAGCCGACAGGCTCGCCTCGACGCGGGAGCCGGTCTCGGCGAAGCGGCCGGTCATGCCCTCGATCGTCTGGTTGAGGTTGGACGAGAAGGTCTCGGCCGAACGCTGGATGTCGCCGGCGGCCTGCTGGATGCGGCCGGCAACGTCGCCCGCGCCGCTGTTAAGGCGTTCTTCCAATGTCCTTGCGCTTGCATCGATGGTCCGACGCAGCGATGCCTCGCGGTCCTCCAGCGACATTTCGAGCATGCTGGCGCTTGTGGCGATGGAGGTGCCGATGGCTGTCGTCTGCTCCATAAGCGTGTTGTCGATCTGCTCATGGGCGTCCCGCAGAGTCAGGCTGATCGCGTTGCTGCGATCTTCCAGTGTCGAGCGCATGCGCTCGTAGGCGGAAGCAAGGTTCTCGTCCATCTGAGACAGACCGACACCAAGCGTATTTTCGAGCTGGCGCGTCGTGGAGCCGAGAACGGTTTCGATACGATCGCTGCTGCTCCCGAGCAAGCCGGACAGGGCTTCTGTATGAACTGCGAGCGAGCGATCGAGACGATCCTGATTTTCGCTGTAGGCGGCACGGATTGCGTCCGCCTTGTCGCCGAAGGCGCCGGCAACCCGTGCTTCAGCGCCGGAGACGCTATCGAGCAGGGCATTGGCGCGCTCTTCCAGAGTGCTTTCGAAACGGTTCTGGTTTTCGGCGAGCGAGATTGCAAAGGCCATGCTCTTGTCATCGAGCGTATTGGTCAATGCCTCGTGGCCGCTGGCGACGGTGTGGGCAATGGCCTTGGCGCTGTTCTCCAGGGTTTCCTCGAGTTTCGCGTGGTTTTCCGAAAGGGCGATCGCCAGGGACATTGTCTTGTCGTCAAGGCTGTTGACGATCTTGTCGTGCGTTCCGGCAACCGTTTCGGACAGTGCGTCCAGCCGGCTTGATACGGCATCCTCAAGCCGAGACTGCGTATCGGAGAGGGAAATGGCGAGAGCCATCGCCTTTTCGTCCAAAGCATCCGCCAGAGCAGCATGATTGCCGGTGAAGGCGCTGGTGATCGCTTCGGCGCGGTTGGCAAGCGTGGCCTCGAGGCGGGAGTGGCCTGACGTCAGCGCGTCGGACAGTGCCTTCGTCCTGCTGTCCATCGTATCGGCAACCCGTTCGGCGTGGCCGGCGACAGTGTCTTCCAGTCGTGCCTGACCCTCCGAAAGGGCGATAGCCAGAGCCATCGTCTTGTCGTCGAGCGTGGTGGTGACCTGGTCGGCGTGACCCGAGATTGCGCCCTCAAGACGAGCCTGGCTTTCCGAAAGCGCAATGGCGAGCGCCATTGCCCTGTCATCGAGAGCGTCGACCAGGGAAGCATGATTGCCGGCAAACGCCTTGATGATCTCCTCGGCGCGATTGGCGAGCGTTTCTTCGAGGCGGCTTTGCCCGCTGGTCAGGGCGGCGGCAAGCGCGCCGGTCTTGCCGTCCAGCGTGTCGGCGACACGTTCGGCATGGCCGGAAACGGTTTCCTCCAGCCTTGCCTGGCTTTCGGAAAGCGCGATGGCGAGCGCCATGGTTCTGTCGTCCAGAGCGTTCGTGACGCTTTCGGCGTGGCCGGAAACGGTGCTTTCGAGACGCGCCTGACCTTCGGCAAGCGCGCGTGCGAACTCCTTGGTCTTTGCGTCCATGGTGCCGGCGACATGATCCGCGTGGCCGGACACAGCGTCTTCCAAGCGGGACTTACCTTCGGAAAGGGCGATGGCAAGCGCCATCGTCTTGTCGTCGAGCGTGTCGGCAAGCTTGCCATGCATATCGGTAACGGCGCCGGTGATGGCGTCGGCGCGGCTTGCCAGCGTATTTTCGAGGCGGAGCTGGTTTTCCGCCAGCGAAATCGCCAGCATCGATGTGCGTTCGTCGAGGGCGGCGGTCAGGTGCTCGTGAGAGCCGCTGACGGCATCGGTGATTGCCTGCGAACGCTCGGCAAGCGTTTGTTCAAACCGCGACTGGTTGTCGGTCAGCGCGCCGAAAAGCGCGCTGCTGCGTGCGGCCATAACGGCATCGATGCGTTCATGCGCGGAGCCAAGCGCCTGGGTGATTTCGCTCGTGCGGGAAGAGAGCGTGTTGTTGATCTCGCTGGCGCGGCCGGCAAAGGCCGTGGTGAGTTCTTCCGTGCCGCTTTGCAGCGCGGTCGAGACATCCCGCGTGACCCCTTGTACCGCCGAGGTGAAGGCGTCGGCATGCGAGGCGAGGGTGGTGTTCAGTTCGCTCGTGCCCGATGCCAGGGCGGAGGAAATTCCGCTGGTGGCATTCTGAAGCGCGGAGGTGATCTCTCCGGCCCTGGAACCGATTGCGCTTTCCAGCACTTCCTGGCCGGTCGCAAGAGTGGTCGCGAGCGCGAGAGACTGATCGGTGAGATGCGAGCCCAGACGTTCGATGCTGGAGGTCAGAATGCCTTCCAATGCATCCGAATTGCTGCCGAGGCTCTGATTGATGCGGGCCAGGCTTTCAGACAGCTTGCTGTCCAGCGAGCCGGCGCGCTTGTCGAAGGCGGAGGTGAATTCCGATACGCGTTCGTCGAAGGCGGTCGAAAGCTGCGCGATGGTCGACTGGAAGCGCTCGTCGAAAAAGCCGGAGCGCAGGTCTATATCCATGATGGCGTCATCGGCCGTCGACTGCAGGCTCTGACGGAAGCTCGCGCCCTTTTCATCGAGCGCAGTGTTGAGGCGGGACAGCACATTGTCCAGCGTCCCGGTGATGGACCGCTCGCCGCCGGTGAGGCTTTCGCTGATTTCCTTCGTGCGCGCGACCAGCGTTTCATTGAGCTGGCGGGCACGTTCATTGAGCGCGGAGTTCAGCTTTTCGGTGTTCGCGTCAAGGGTTGAGGCGCGTGTTTCGAAGTGGCCGAGCAGTTCCTTGCCGCGTTCGGAAAGGGTCGACGACAGGGATTCCAGGCGGGTATCGAATTCGTGGCTCAGCGCCAGACCGGAGGCATTGAGGTTCTGCAACAGGCTGTCGGTCTTGGCGGCAAGCAGCGTGCCGAGCGCCTCGACTGCAGAATCCGACTTTTCCATCAAGACGGCCGCGCGCGTGTCGATCATCGACGCGAAGGCTTCGCCCGAGGTGGAAAGGCGTACCGCGATCTCTTCGGTCGCCAGCGACAGATCTTCCTTGATCTGATCGTGTACACCGACGATCGACGAGCGGATTCGCTCGGCGTGATTGATGATCGCGTCGCGTTCGGTGCCGAGCTCGTGGACGAGGCCGCGTACGCGCAGTTCGTTGTCGGCGTAGCTGCGCTCCAGGGCGTTGACTTCGGAATGGACGAGGGTTTCCAGCTCGGTGGCGCGCGCAATGGTGCGCTCGATACCCTCATTCATCGCCGAGACTTCACGCCGTACCGCCTGGCCGACCGTCATGATGCGCTCGGAGGCGACCGTTTCCGGCTCGACCAGGCGCAAAGCGACTTCCGCCATGGAGCGGGCCGCGTTGCGCATGTCATGCGCGCGCGAGATCATCATGCCGAAAGCATAGAAAAGAAGGACCGGAACGATGATGCCGACGATGCAGGCGATAACGCCGGGCAGGGCGGCCAGATCGGCGAAGGAATGGATATTTCGGATCTGGGTGCCGTAGAGGAGGAAGGCGAGACCGGCGCCGCCGATGATCCAGAACAGCGAGAAGATCGTGGCATTGCGCACCGCCCGGCTCTGAGAGCCGCTGTCCAGCGCCTTCAGGATGCTGGCGGAACTTGCCCGATTGCCATCATTGGCAGCCGCAAGGTTGGGATTTCTCGGCGCCTCGGCGGAGCGAGGTGTTGCGGCGGGGGCTGCAGTGCTGCGCATGCCGCCGGTATTGCGGGCTGCATCATCCCTGCTCTGCTTTATCGGCTGTTTCGGCGGCTCAGACACTTTTTGCTCCGGGACATCGGGTGTAGGGGCACTGCGAGACTCCAAGCTCTCGTCACTGAAATCGATCTGCAGAGCTTCGTCCAATGCCTGGAAGGCCTTGTCCTCGACCGACTCGATGTACTTTTTGTTCGCCATGCGGTTACGCCTCGTTACAACTCACTCGGGCTTGCCGTGTCTTTTCCGGTAATTCCGCCGCTCCGGAAAAGACGACCCCTGCCTCCCGTTGGGTCCTCCGCTGTCGATCAATATCGAGGTTGGATTTCCCGTTACATTTCAGAGTGGATAACTGGTTTTTCAAACGGATGTTATGAAAACATTACCATCATCCACTTCCTGGGCAAAGACATGTGCCATAAGCCCAATTTACTAGTATCGTAGTGACACATTCCCCCAGTCATGACAATTAATTCCACCTTAAAGGCAGTGGATCGTTAAGGGCGCATTAACCCTGTTTGCCTGTTCAACGCCATGAAAACTCAAGATTTTGAGCATGTTTAACGGACGTTAACCATGTCTGGAGTTTTCGGCCCTCAATGTGCCAAAATTTAACTGGATGGCCATGCCCGGGCCGCAACTATGCGGCATGTCCCTAAAACAGTCACAGATAAATGACGGGAGCATTGGCACATGGCAGCTTTGAATATCGCGTTTGAATCTCCCGATAATTCGAGGGGCGCTGCCCCGTCGCGGGAGCGGGCGATCGATCTCGTCCATCTCGGCAAGCAAACGATGGGCGACAAGGCGCTGGAGGTCGAGGTGTTGCAGATGTTTGCGAGGCAGGCCCGTTCCTGCCTGCAGGAGATCGGCAGCGGTGACCCCAAGCGCATCGAGGCGGCATCGCATAAGCTGAAGGGGGCGGCCGGCGCCGTCGGCGCCTTCCGCGTGGCCGATGCAGCTGGCGCGCTCGAAAGCGATGCCGGCGATGCCGCGCGCATGGCGGCGGTAACGACCTGTGTCGTCGAGGCCGAGAATTTCATTCTGAAGCTCTCGCGCTGAACCGAGCCGCCTGAAGGTCAACTGAACTTGATGCCAGCGCCGCCAGACGGGTAGACCGTTTCGGCGGCGCAAATGTTGACTGCCCCAGCGATTTGTTGGAAGTAAAATTCCGATCATCCTTCATTCACGAATATCGGAATTCACCCACATGACCAAATTGACCATCGTCGCCTTCGACGGCACGCGCTTTGACCTCAATGTCGACGAGGGATCCACCGTGATGGAAAATGCCGTACGAAACTCCGTTCCCGGCATCGAAGCAGAATGCGGCGGTGCGTGCGCCTGCGCCACCTGTCATGTCTATGTCGACGAGGACTGGACCGCAAAGGTCGGCAGCCCCGAGGCGATGGAAGAGGACATGCTGGACTTCGCTTTCGACGTCCGGCCGAATTCGCGTCTCTCCTGTCAGATCAAGATGACGAGCGCTCTCGACGGACTCGTCGTGCATGTGCCGGAACGTCAGGCCTGACGCTTTCCCCGGCGCGCTTCCTGCGCCGAAGTTCTTGATACTCACCGGACAATTTATTTCGGGGTCCTATACCAAAAAGATGCCTCGCTCAGCTGATTAGCGAGCGAGGCGAGGCGGGCGCATCACCGACAGGCAAGGGAGGAAACACCTGCGGCTTAAGGACGCGCCAGGAGAACACTTACCAAATGCTTTGAAAAACAAACCCGACTGCGCCGAAGAGCAAACAAACCCGCCGCCGCAGGCACTCTCAATCGATCTTTTTCGAGATCCCGCCCAGTATTTTTCGAATCATCCGGTGCGTTTATCTCTGTAATTGATAGCAAAAACCTATTTCAGATTCTCGTAAAGTTCAAAGAGCAGCGCGGCCGGACGATTCACAGAAATAGTGGCTGTTTTCCCACAGTCGGCGCTCGTGCGTGGGCGATTTCCCTGAAATAGCGGGAGACGTGATCTATCGCTGGCCGCCGTGACGACTGCGATAGTACAGCAACCGCTGTATCCGGTTCTGGAAATTGATCGCCTCGATCCGGTCGAAGCGGGCCTGGTCGGCGTCGTGCCGCTCGGTTTCCCGCGTCGTCACGTCATTTGCTTTTTCCTGAAGCGCATCGCAATTGCTCGCCGACGGCAGGGACAGGATTTGCCGTTCCATTCTTCGTGCGTGCTCTCGGGCGATCTCGACGTGCCGGTCCTCATGGCGCCGGATATCGGCGGCCAACGTGTCCCATATCGTCGAAAGCTGCTTGCTGGCATGCCGCCGGTCGCGCCAGCGCGGCAGGATGATTTCGGTATCGACCGTGACCTTGACGCTGGAGATATAGCAGCGCCCATTTGCCTCGCTGTAGGTCGCGTTGCCGCCGAAGCGAATTCTCGTCGCGCCGGGATGATGGCTGCTGGAACCCATCGCAAGCGGTCCGCGTTGGTTCAGGGCCGCATCGAGCTCGTCGGCCGTGCTGCCCTTGATGTCGAAATAGGAAATGGATTTGCGGGCGACGACTTCCGCATCGGCCACGCTGGGTATGCAGAACGCGAGCAACAGAGCACACGAAATACTTATCTTATGGAACGCAAGCGGCATTCGTGTCGCTACCATGTTGAACTTCGGCGAACCTTGCGGCATAGCCACTGTGAGCGCAATATCAAGCGCAAGGTTTTTTCATTTTCAATGGGATGGGACGGTTCGTGACGGAGCTTCGCAGCCAAACCTGGCATGTCGCCCATGGCCGCAGCCTCGAGCTCGGCAAAGAGAGTGTCATCATGGCGATCGTCAATGTGACGCCGGATTCCTTTTCCGACGGCGGACATTACGAGGCCGTCGACGCGGCGGTTGGGCATGCCTTGGCTTGTGTCCAGGAGGGGGCCGACATCATCGACATCGGCGGCGAATCGACGAAGCCCGGTGCTGCCGCCGTCAGCGCCAGCGAGGAGCAGGGGCGGGTGCTGCCCGTCATCGAAGCCTTGCGGGGCAGGACTGACGCCCTGATCTCGGTCGATACTTATCGTGCCGATACGGCGCGGCTGGCGGTCGGTGCCGGTGCGCACATCGTCAACGACGTCTTCGGCCTGCAGCGCGAGCCGGATATTGCCGCGGTGGCAGCGCAAACGGGTGCCGGGCTTTGCATCATGCATACCGGTCGTGACAGAACGAAGCTGCCCGACGTGATCGACGACCAGATGCTGTTCCTCAGCCGATCGCTCGATATCGCCGCGGCGGCGGGCGTCAACAAGCAGAATATCGTGCTCGATCCCGGTTTTGGTTTTGCCAAGGAGAGTGCGGAGGAGAATCTGGAATTGATGGTGCGGTTCAATGCGCTGCTCCGCTTCGAGCTGCCGCTGTTGGTCGGCACCTCGCGCAAGCGGTTTGTCGGCACCGTCACGGGCCGTGATGCGTCCGATCGGGATGTCGGAACGGCTGCGACCAGCGCGATCCTGCGCCTGCAGGGAGCTGCGCTATTCCGCGTACACAATGTCGCAATCAACAGGGACGCGCTGGCGGTCGCGGATGCTATTCTCAGGACGCGCGCGAGACTTAAACATGATCCTTGAAGGTAGGGAGCGTTTTTCGGACGCCGTCGTGCCTGTTCGAAACGGAGGGACGCCATGAGCGCCGTGACATACACCATTACTCTGCAGAATTGCGCTTTCTTTGCCCGCCACGGCGTGCATGACGAGGAGGAATTCCTTGGTCAGCGCTTCTTCGTCGATGCCGAGCTGGACGTCGAAGCGGGCGATGCGCTGGAGCGCGATTCGATCGACGATACCGTCAATTATGGAGTCGCATTCGCCGTCATCGAGGAGATCGTGACCGGACGCCGCCGCTACCTGATCGAAGCGCTGGCGCTCGATGTGGCGAAGGAGCTGTGTCGGCGCTTTCCCAGTATCCGCCGCGCCAAGATCACGGTGCGCAAACCCAATGCCCCTGTTCCGGGCGTCCTCGATTATGTGCAGGTGAGCATTGAGCATTTTGCCTGAAAACCTGGCGGTGCGGACGACGCTCGGTCTTGGCGGTAATCTGGACAATCCTGTCCGCGCCATGGCGCTCGCCCTTCGCACACTGGATCAGCGCGCCGATTGCCATGTGGTTTCGGTGTCGCGGCTTTATCGCACACCGCCCTGGGGCAAGACGGACCAGTCCTTTTTCTATAATTCCTGCGCGGCCATCGATACCACCCTGGCGCCGGAAGCACTGCTCGACGTATGCCTCGATATAGAGCGGCAGATGAAGCGGGTGCGGATCGAACGCTGGGGGCCAAGGACGATCGATATCGATGTGCTGACTTATGGCGATCTGCAGCGGGCTGAGCCGCTCTTGACCATACCCCATCCGCGGATGGTCGAACGTGGCTTCGTGCTGATGCCGCTTGCCGATTTTGCAGCGGATCTCGTCGTCAACGGCCGCAAGATCAGCGACTGGTTGCGGGAGGTCGACGTCGAGGGCATCGAGGTCGCTGATGAAAACCGTGACTGGTGGCGAACCGTCTGAATCGCAATATGAAAAAAGCAAAAGGCCGGCGAGTTTGCCGGCCTTTTGCTTTTGGGCATTGATATTCAAAGCTTACTGGATCGATCCGACTGCCATCTGGTCGACATCGGCCCGCTTCAAGGTGACGCCGATGACAGGCACCATCTGTTCGCCGAGCTTCACCGAGATGGTGACGTTCATCGACTTGTTGTCCGAAACGCGAGCGATCATGGCGCCGTTCAGCTTCTGACGGATCAGTCCGAGCACGACGGTATTGTCATTGACCGTGCCCGAGGTGACGTCGAGACCCTTGCCGGCCGCGCCGTCAAGGAATTTTCCGCTGTAGGAGCCGCCGTTTTGCGTGATCTCGGCCGACATCGGCTGCTGGAAGACCCCGACGCGGCAGGTGCCGTCGAGCTTGACGCCGGCATTGCCGCCGTCGGAGGGCTTGCCCGTGAGATTGCAGGTGAACTTTGTGCCCTTGTACTTGCCGGCCACGATTTCGCCGGGGCCGCTCCAGGTGCCTGAGATCGACTGGAAGAAGGCCTTGTCGCGGGGCGCCGCGTCGGCTGATTGCACCCCAGCGCCCGTAGACAGGGCTGCGGCGGCAAAGCTGCTTACAAGAAGAAATCGACGCGAAAACATGGATATTTCCTAGCGAGGCGGAACCGTAAAACTGGTTCCCACTTTTGCCGCAGAATGGTTAATGCTTGGTTTCCGTGATGCTAAAGCACCTGATTTTCAGGTCGTCACGTCGTGTTGCGGCCGGTGATAGTCGGCGTGAGGTCGCCGGCAAAATCGGCGATGCCGGGCCTCTTGAGCGCCCTGAAGGCAAGCGGGCGGCAAAGATCCATTGCCGCTATTCCGATCCTCGCCGTCATCATGCCGTTGACGACACCTTCGCCGAGACGCGCTGAAAGCTTCGATGCGAGCCCGTGGCCGATCAGCTGCTGGATGATGCTGTCGCCGACGGCGATGGAGCCGGTGACGGCGAGATGGGCGATCACGTCGCGCATCAGCCTGATCATGCCGAGCGTGCCCGGCCTGCCGCCATAGAGTTCCGCCATGGCGCGGACCAGTTTTGCCGCCTCATAGAGGACGTAGAGAATGTCGACGAGGGCACGGGGGCTGACGGCCGTCACGACCGACACCCGCTTCGAGGCGCCAAGAATCAGCGCGCGGGCACGTCGGTCGAGCGGTCCGAGCAGTTCGCGCTCCGCAAGGTCGATCAGCTGTGGCGCATCGATGATGTCATCCTCTGCCGCCTTTAACGTCGCACGGCCCCTGGCCGTATCCGGGTTGGCTTCCAGCAGCGTGCAGAGACGCTTCACCAGCGCTTTGGCGCGGGTCGGTCGGGTCTCCACGATAGCCGCCTCCGCTTCGGCCTTGATGGTCTGCACGGCGGCGAGCCGCATCATGCCGGCTGTTTCGCGGATGACGATGGCAAGCACGGCGAGAATGCCGATCCCGACAGTCGCCAGCGCGGTATAGCCCAGCCAGTCAGCTCGGCTGAACAAGTCGCGGATGAGCTGATCGGTCCAGAGACCGAAGGCGAGCGAAACGAGAATTCCGAGCGCGCCGAGCGCCACCTTGCCGAAGGAGAAACCTGTGCGGCGAGGCCTGGCAATGGCGGTTCCGTCCGCCTCGGCGCCAAGGGTCGGATTGATGAAAGGATCTTCTTCGTCCGGAGTCAGGACGACATCGGTATTGAAGCTTTGCGGCTTGCGCACTGTCGGCGGGATGGGCCTGAGATCGGCATCTTTTCCGGAGACGTCCGGTTCCAGCGCAAAGGCGGCGGGCCGGCGATTACCGTTCGGCTCGTTTTCGGTCGGCTTCGTCATGCGAGACGGTCTCCGAACAGGAACTGCATGGCGCGGTCAAGGCGGATATGCGGCACTGACAGCTTGATGCCGCCGCCGGTTTCATCCAGTTCCGGCGGGCGGAACCGCACGACGTTCACCTCGGGCAGATGGACCTTGGACCCATCCGATTCAAGGGCTTCGAACAGCCAACGCGGATTTTCCGGCAGGTCGCCGGGAAAGATCGCGGTCTTCCGATTGCCGTCGAACAGCTCGCCGGCGATGGTTTCCTTGTCCATCGGCGTGCCGACGATGACAGGGAGCGTCTGGCCGTCGCGGGTCACGGTTGCCTCCCGCGTCGCGCGCACGGAGGCGATCGCCATGACCTCGATACCGGCTCCGGCCATGCCGATGCGCTCTATGGCCCTTTCGACGAGGCGGCGCGTCAAGACCTCCAGCCGGTCATGGCTTTCATGATGGAGGTGGTCGGCTTTGGTGGCGGCGACCAGCACGCGGTCGATGCGCCGGCCGAGCAGCGAGGAAAGGAGCGAGTTCGTGCCGGGACGGAAGCATGCCAGAACGTCCGTCAGCGCCCGTTCCAGATCCTGCACGGCTTCGGGGCCACGATTGATGGCCTGCAGGGCATCGACGAGGACGATCTGCCGGTCGAGACGAGCGAAATGCTCGCGAAAGAAGGGTTTGACGACGACGGACTTATAGGCCTCATAGCGGCGCTCCATCATCGTCCAGAGTGAACCTTTCGGAGCGCTGCCTTCGGCCGGCAGTTTCAGCGGCGCAAAGGTGAGGGCAGGCGAGCCGTCGAGATCGCCGGGCAGGAGGAAACGGCCGGGCGGCAGTGTGGAAAGCGAGCGTTCGTCGGATTTACAGGCCTTCAGATAATCGGCGAAGGCGGTCGCAAGGTCGCGTGCCTTCATTTCATCCGCAGGTGCCACGATATCGGCCTGTTCCGTTATCTCCAGCCAGTGACGTGACAGTTCGGCGCGAATGCCTGATTTGGCCAGAGCCAGCGTTTCCTCGCTGAAGATGCGGAAATCCTTGGCAAGCAGCGGCAGGTCCAGCAGCCATTCGCCAGGGTAATCGACGATATCGATGGAGAGGCGGCCTGGCGAGAACAGGCGGTTCCAGCCGCTGGCGCTTTGATAATCCAGCGTGATACGCAGTTCGGAGATGGCACGCGTCGAATCCGGCCAGATGCGGTCTTTGACGAGCGCGCGAATATGATCCTCATATTGAAAACGCGGCACGGCATCGTCCGGCTGCGGCTCGAGGCGAACGGCGGACACGCGGCCGGACTGCACCGGTTCGAGCAGCGGCAGACGCCCACCGTTCAGAAGATTATGCACCAGCGAGGAGATAAAGACGGTCTTGCCCGAACGGGAGAGGCCCGTGACGCCCAGACGAATTGTGGGATTGACGAGGCCTGCTGCGCGATCGGCAAGATTGTCAAAGGCAATGAGGGCGTCGTCAGTAAAAGAGGTCAGGCTTGGGGGCAAGGCGGGATCCCTGGATGACAGCGTGACCGTGAATATAGGGATCGAAACTTGCCCCGAAAAGATGAAGACGCAAACGTCTGCAATCAGGGGCAGGGTACGTTTTCGGGCGAGCGAGACAAGCGGCTCGGCGAATATCCCTATTCAGTGATGAAGTCGGTCAGCACCCAGCCTGACGGTGTCGAATCGACGACGGCAAGACCGGCCGTTGGAAAGCCGCGCGGGAGCGCGCCGGCCATGGCCTCGCGCCCGATCAAGGCTGCGAGCGTCAGCTCGATGACCGGGTTGTGCGCAACCAGCATGACCGAGTCCTGATCAGTCTGCGCTGATATGAGCGACAGGTAGATGTCCGGCGTGCCGTTGTAGAGCGCATCGACAAAGCGGAACTCTGTCGAGGGCGTGACGGCACGGCGCATGGCGTCGGCAGTCTGGCGACAGCGCGTGGCCGTCGATGAAATGACGAGGTCCGGCTTGTAGCCCTTGTCGGCGGCCTCGTCCGCAACGATCTCGGCCGCAGCATAGCCGTTGTCGCTCAGAGGACGGTCGAAATCCTTCTGGCCGGGAGCGGCCTGCTGGGCCTCGGCATGACGCAGGAGATAGATCCTGGAGGGCGGCGGCGAAATGCTGACCATGGCGAAATTCCGGAGCTCGATTTCCTCAATGAGGTAACGTCTGTTTGTATGCTCAGTCAACTGCGGCGCGATCCGTCGAACGGCGAAATGTCCTACCTTCACGCGAAGGTTACGAGAGACGTGATTCCGGCTCAATGAGAAGAAATGATGAAAAAATAGACGCTTAGCCGAATTTTATGACAAATTTAAAAATCAGTTGACAGCATCTATTTGGCTTGAACCGGCACTATTGGTTGGGATATACAGCCCAGCCATATGAGATGTTCTTCAGGAGAATCGCGTTGAGTGAGAAGATCGATCTTAGCAATTATGTTCCCTCGGAAGACGAGGAGTTCATGAATCTGAATCAGCGAGCTTATTTTCGAGCGAAACTGATAGCATGGAAAAACGATATCCTTAGAGAAGCGCGCGAGACCCTCGATCATCTGGCGGAAGAAAGCGCAAATCATCCCGATCTGGCCGATCGGGCCTCTTCGGAAACAGACCGGGCCATTGAGCTTCGGGCTCGCGACCGCCAGCGTAAACTCATCTCGAAAATCGATGCCGCATTGCAGCGTATTGAAGACGGTACTTACGGCTATTGTGAAGAGACCGGCGAGCCGATCGGCCTGAAGCGGCTGGATGCTCGTCCGATCGCGACCCTGTCGATCGAGGCGCAGGAACGCCACGAGCGCCGGGAAAAGGTTTATCGCGACGAATAATCGAGCTGTCGGCTCGACTGGATACAAATAAAAGCACGAGGAATTCATTCTTCGTGCTTTTTCATTTCCGGCATTTCGCGTCGCGCATTATTTGTCGCGACTGACGCTCATTTCACCAAAGATGCGCGCCACTTCCTGCTGGAGGGCGCTGTCGGCCCCGGTCAGCGGCGCAAGCTCGGGTTCGACCCTCTGTGCCGGGCTTGGTGCCGGCGATGGAACGGGCTGCTGTTGCACCTGCCGCGGCGTCGGCGCATTGGGAATAATCCGCTCGGCAGTCAGATTTTTCGACATTTCGGCTTCTAATATGCGCTGGAAATCGTTGCCAGGCTCGGGGGCGCGCGGAGATGCAATGGCAGGCTCGACGGGCACTGGGCGAGCGGTAGCCGGCTGTTGCTGCGGCAGGACGACATGGCGGGCGGCGTCCAGTATGTCTGCGGCTTCGGCTTCGCTGATGGTCGGAGCGGTTTGGGGAGCTGGCTGCGGCGGACTGACGGCAGCCGGTTGCGGACGTTCGGCAGCCGCGCGCGGTGCTGGCTCCGGAGCCCGAGGGGCAGCAGTAGGCGTTTCGGAGCGCAGATAGGCTTCGATCCTGTCTTCGGTGGATTGCCGACCCTGTGGAAGTGCCGCGGGAGTGGCATCGGGTTCGGAAGCTTTTTCCGGCTGTTGCTGCCTGCTTTCATAGGCCAGGGGAACATCGACAGGCGTCGCGGCTACGGGAGGATTGACGGGCGTCGCCGCGACGGCCGCGCGCGCGGGATCGGAGATGCCGGACTCGATGACGATATCAGTCGGGCCGCCGATCATGATCAAGTGTTCGATGCCGTCGCGCCTGACGAGCACGAGACGGCGGCGGGCATCGACGGCGGCGGCATCCAGCACCTGCAGACGCGGCTGGCGGTTCTTGCCGCCGCGCACGAAGGGAGAAGGCGCTCGATTGCGCAGGACCCACAGAATGGCGATCAACACGATCAGGGCGATGCCAACCCCACCGGCTGCGAGGAGGAAACGGCTGCCATAGGCTCCGGCGATGTCGTCCAACATGTCGAGATGCTCCCGTATTTGTCCCCGACGTCGCGGCCTATTATGCAGCTCCGGCGGGTAGATGCCTTGAACTTGGCCTTCCTATGCGGCGATCATATGAGCAGGATCGCGGCTGAGACAAGATGCGATTGATACGTCTTGTGCTCTATTGCCTGTGAATTCAAGCCTTTCTGGCTCGGCAAAGCTTTTTGCCGATGACGCAAATTGGTAAAGAAGATTCGAAAGGTCCGACTCCGGCGATCCTTAACGTGTATGACATGTCGCGAGGAGAACGGCGGAGACGAGGGGTTTATGACGAAGCAGCGTCCATCCGACGAGTATAGCGTGCCGCTGGTGGATCGCGGAGTTCGTTCGGGAACGGTGATGCGCATCATTCTGCTGGCGCTCGTTCTCGTGGCTGCCGCCGCCGCCTTCGTTGTCTTCAAAAGCCAGCTCGACAATGAAGCGGTTCTCGGCGGCCTCGGCATTCTTGCCATGGTCGGCATCTTCTTCCTCGTTTCCTCGATCATCGGCTTCGTCGAGGTTATGCCGCAGCCGCAATCCGATAGCCTGGCGCGTTCATTTCTCAACAGCCATCCGGACGGGACGCTGATCACCGACGAGAAGGGGCGCATCGTCTATGCCAACGCCGCCTATGGCTGGCTGACCGGCGCTACCAAGGCGACGGAAGTGCAGTCGCTGGAAATGCTGCTGTCGCGAAACCGCGAATCCAACGAGGCCTTGTACCGTCTCGCCAATGGTCTGCGCGACGGCAAGGAGGGATCGGAAGAGTTTCGCCTGCTGAAGCCGCTCGGCCCTGCGGATGGAAGCGGCAACGGGGCGCACTGGTATCGGCTGAAGGCCCGTGTGCTGCCGCCGGAGCAGGGCAGCAGCAAGGTGCTGCATATCTGGCAGATCACCGACATCACCTCCGAACGCGACGACCAGGAGCGCTTCTTCAAGGAGTTACAGAACGCGATCGACTATCTCGATCATGCGCCCGCCGGCTTCTTCTCCGCCGGCCGCAAGGGCGAAATCTTCTATCTCAACGCGACGCTGGCCGAGTGGCTGGGCCTAGACCTCACGAAGTTCGTGCCAGGCTCGATGACAATCGGCGATCTGGTGGCCGGCGAGGGATTGGCGCTGATCCAGTCCGTTCAGGCGGAACCGGGCTTGAAGAAAACGGTGACGCTCGATCTCGATCTGCGTCGCGCCAACGGCCAGAGCCTGCCGGTGCAGATCGTCCACAGCGTCACCTCGATGCGCGACGGCGCTCCCGGCGAGAGCCGCACTATCGTCCTCACCCGGCAGAACGGCGCGGATACCGAGCAATCTGCTTCAGCGGCGGCGATGCGCTTCAGCCGCTTCTTCAACAATACGCCGATGGCGATTGCTTCCGTCGATGGCAACGGCCGCATCCTGCGGACGAATGCGCCGTTCCTGAAGCTTTTCTCGGATCTCGTCTCGCGCGACGATATCGAGCGTGGCGCGGCCTTGGAGAGCGTCGTCAATGAAAGCGACCGGCCGCGGCTGCAGCAGGCGCTGGCGGCCGCAAAGGACCGGCAGGGCGACATTCCGCCGATCGACTCCCGCAATCCGAAGGATGAGGCACGGCATTTCCGCTTCTACATCAATGCGGTGATCGACCAGACCGACGAGGCGCCGGAAGAAGCCGCCATCGTCTATGCCGTCGAGGTGACCGAGCAGAAGGCGCTCGAGACGCAGATGGCGCAGACGCAGAAGCTCAATGCCGTCGGTACGCTTGCAGGCGGGATCGCGCACGACTTCAACAATGTGCTGACCGCTATCCTCCTGTCTTCCGACCATCTGCTGCTACAGGCGCGGCCTTCGGATGCGAGCTTCGCGGATCTGATGGAAATCAAGCGCAATGCCAATCGTGCGGCCGTGCTGGTGCGGCAGTTGCTCGCCTTCTCGCGCAAGCAGACCATGCGGCCGACAGTGCTGAATCTCACCGACGTGATCGGCGACTTGCGCATGCTGGTGGACCGGCTTCTGTCCGGCACGCATGTCAAGCTGGATGTCGATTACGGCCGCGATCTCTGGCCTGTCAAAACCGATCTCTCGCAGTTCGAGCAGGTGCTGATCAATCTCTGTGTCAACGCCCGCGATGCCATGCCCGGCGGCGGTCAGCTGACGCTGCGCACCCGCAATCTGCTTGCGGCTGATGTCAGCGCCTTCAACTATCCCTTCCTGCCGCATGAAGACATGGTGCTTGTCGAGGTCAGCGATACCGGCACCGGCATTGCGCCCGAAATCATGGACAAGATCTTCGAGCCCTTCTTCACGACCAAGGAAGTCGGCAAGGGCACGGGTCTGGGCCTCGCGATGGTCTATGGCATCATCAAGCAGTCCGGCGGTTATATCCAGCCGGAATCGGAAGTGGGCAAGGGGACGACTTTCCGCATCTTCCTGCCGCGCCATGTCGTCGAAATGCCGGCCGTAACCGATGTCAAGGCGCCGGAGAGCCGGGATGTCGCGGCCATGGATCAGAGTGTCGGCATAGTCGCTCCGCCGGAAGAGCCGGCCGATCTTACCGGCAAGTCCGCAGTCGTGCTGCTGGTCGAGGATGAGGAGGCGGTGCGGCGCGGCGGCAAGCGCATGCTTGAGACGCGGGGCTATACCGTTTACGAGGCCGGCTCCGGCGTCGAGGCGCTTGACATCATGGACGAGCTCGACGGCCAGGTCGATGTCGTCGTGTCCGACGTCGTCATGCCTGAGATGGACGGCCCGTCGCTGCTGCGGGAACTGCGCAAGAAATATCCGGACCTGAAATTCATCTTCGTTTCGGGCTACGCCGAGGATGCCTTTGCCCGCAATCTGCCAGCGGATGCGCAGTTCGGTTTCCTGCCGAAGCCGTTCTCGCTGAAGCAGCTTGCCGTCGTCGTGCGCGAGACGCTGGACAAGAACTAAGCGAGAAGCAGCTGTTGCCGATGGCGGCGAAAGGATGCTATCGACAGCCTCATGATCGACCTCCCCGAACCCATTTGCCGTTTGTGGTGGCGCTCCTTCTAGGAGCGGCAGTCGTCATGTCTTGAAATCGACCCTGCCGCCGTGATCCGGCAGGCATGGTCCATTTTCCGTTTTCCCTTCCCGATTGCGGCGGCTCCTTTTGCGGAGCAACCAAATGCATTCTCCTACCGACACTCGCCCCGTCATCCTGACGGGCGACCGGACCACCGGTCCGCTTCATCTCGGCCATTATGTCGGGTCGCTGAAGAGCCGCGTTGCGCTTCAGCATAGCCATCGGCAATTCCTGCTGCTGGCGGATACCCAGGCGCTGACCGACAATGCCCATGATCCCGAGAAGGTCCGTCGCAACGTTCTCGAGGTCGCTACCGATTATCTTGCAGTCGGTATCGATCCGGCGCTGACGACGATCTGCGTCCAATCCGCTTTGCCGGCGCTGGCGGAGCTGACGCTGCTTTATCTGAATTTCGTCACGGTCAGTCGCCTGGAGCGTAATCCGACGATCAAGACGGAGATCCAGCTGCGCGGATTCGAACGTGACGTGCCTGCCGGCTTTCTCTGCTACCCGGTTTCACAGGCTGCCGATATCACCGCCTTCAAGGCGACGATCGTTCCCGTCGGCGAGGATCAGGCACCATTGATCGAGCAGACGAACGAGATCGTTCGCCGTCTCAATCGGCAGATTGGGCGCGATGTTCTTGTGGAAGCAACGGCGATGGTGCCGAGCGTGGGGCGCCTGCCAGGCGTCGACGGCAAGGCGAAGATGAGCAAATCCCAGGGCAACGCCATCCCGCTTTCCTCCTCGCCGGATGAAATAAGCGATGCGGTACGGCGGATGTATACCGATCCCGATCATCTGCGCGTCGGCGATCCCGGCAGGGTCGAGGGAAACGTCGTCTTCACCTATCTGGATGCCTTCTGCGAGGACCGGCAGTTGGTTGATGACATGAAGGCGCATTATCGCCGCGGTGGACTTGGTGATGTCACCTTAAAGAGACGTCTTGATGATATCCTGCAGGCGCTGCTCGCTCCGATCCGCGCACGCCGAGCACACTATGCTGCCGAGCCGGACTATGTGATGGAAGTCGTGCGAGAGGGGACCAGAAAGGCGAGGGAACGGACGGAGGCAACGCTTGCGGAATTACGCGACGCCTTGGGTCTGTTCTCCCTGATCTGAAACGAAAAAGGCCGGACGATCTTTTGAAGCGCCCGGCCGTTTTCGTAACTGCTTATCTAATTATTCTGCCAGAGCGACCGCGATTTCGGCGGCCAGGCGCGCATTGTTTTCGACAAGCGCGATGTTCGTCTTGAGGCTGCGGCCTTCGGTGATATCGAAGATGGTGCTGAGCAGATAGGGCGTTACGGCCTTGCCGGTGATCTCGTCGCGCTCGGCACTGTCGAGGGCGCGCTCGATATAGATTTCCATTTCCTCGCGCGGGATTTCGTCGGCTTCCGGCACCGGATTGGCGATCAGCATGCCGCCATCGATGCCGAGCTGCTCGCGAGTGGACTGGAAATTGGCGATGGCAGCCGGGCTGTTCAGCGTCAGCGGGCTTGCCAGGCCGGAAGAACGCGACCAGAAGGCCGGAAATTCGGCGCTGTCGTAGGTTACGACCGGAACGCCGCGGGTTTCCAGCACTTCCAACGTCTTCGGAATATCGAGGATCGCCTTGGCGCCGGCGCAGACGACGATGACGCCCGTGCGCGCAAGCTCTTCAAGATCGGCAGAGATGTCGAAGCTCTCTTCGGCACCACGATGGACGCCGCCGATGCCGCCGGTGGCGAAAACCTTGATGCCGGCGCGGGCGGCGGCAATCATCGTGGCGGCGACGGTGGTCGCGCCGGTTCGCCGCTCGGCGATCGCAAAGGCGATGTCGGCGCGGGAAACCTTCATCGCGCCTTCCGTCTTGGCAAGGGCTTCCAGCTCTTCCGGCTCAAGACCGATGTGCAGCGTGCCATGGATGACGGCGATAGTCGCTGGCACTGCGCCTTCCTGCCGGATGATCGCCTCGACGCTGCGAGCCATCTCGATATTGCCGGGATAAGGCATGCCGTGGGTGATGATGGTCGATTCCAGTGCCACGAGCGGGGCGCCGCGCAGCTTGGCGGCGGCGACTTCCTTCGAATAGGAGATCGGAAGCAGTGGCGAGATAGGCTGGGTCATTGTCGTTTCCAATTCACTGAAACAATATACGCGTTCTGAGCAGGCTTCATGACAGAATTTCGGCCTTGGGAACAAGGGCCAACATCGTCTCCAAAAGCTCGGGAGACAGATTTTCGGCGGTGGCGAAGGGCGATTGCACGGTGATCGCTGCGGCTGCAGCACCGTGGCGGACAGCCTCTGCGAGATCATGTCCGTCAAGCAGGGCCGACAGCACGCCGGAAGCGAGCGAATCTCCCGCTCCGGTGACATCGGCGACATCGTCGACGACAGGTGGCTGCAGGCTGACGACGGCATCCCGGGAAAATGCGATCAGCGGCCACCTGCCGCGGGTGATGACGCCATTGCGCAAGCCAAGGGCGCGCAATCCGCTCACCCATTCGAGTGGATCTTCAGGCCGGCTTTCGGTCAGCGCGGCGGCCTCGGCTTCATTAAGGAAGAGATGGTCGATGCCGGCAAGGCTCTGCTTCAGCCGCACGACTTTCGCCGGCGAGATCGCGATTGCCGCGACGGGCTTGCCGCAGGCGGCAGCCCTTGCTGCGATTGCGGCCAAGGTCTCCGCCGGCAGATTGGCGTCGCAGAGAACAAGGTCGGTTTCTTCGAAAGCGTCGCGCACGGCGCGAATCGCCAGACGCCTCGGGACGAACAGCTTATAGAGTTCCATGTCGGCAAGCGCGATGACCAGATTGCCGTCGCGTTCGAGGATCGCCGTATAGCTCGGCGTCTTGCGATCGAGGAAGACGAAGGGCTTGTCGTCGATGCCGGCATGGCTTGCCGCTTCCGCCACCATTTCGCCCGAAGGGTCGCCGCCGCGCGGCGAGATCAGCTTTACGTCGAAGCCCAGGCGGGCGAGATTCCGGGCCGCATTGAAACCGCCGCCGCCGGGTTCCTCGAACCAGGCGCCGGGGTTGCTGGCGCCGGGTGCGGTCTCGCCGAAGATACGGCCGCGCCGGTCGATATGGGCGCCGCCGAGAACGAGAATCTTCTTCGCCATATGGTTTTCCTCAGCGGTCGAAAGGACGAATCGGACGGGTCGGTAACATCTGGCAATTCACCGCCTCGGTCATGCAAGTGCCTGGGAAGAAAGAAGAAAACAAAAATAGAACGGAATTCATTTTACCTTTTTCTTTCAATTGCTTGTTGTGGCCTTGCGATATGAGAACAAATCGAGTACACAATTCTCATCGGCGGCGACATTGCTAGAGCGGCTTCAATAACCTAAAGGTGGATCGGATGTCTCAGAATTCTTTGCGGCTTGTAGAGGACAAATCGGTGGATAAAAGCAAGGCACTTGAAGCGGCACTCTCTCAAATTGAGCGGTCGTTCGGCAAGGGCTCGATCATGAAGCTCGGCTCTAACGAGAACGTGGTCGAAATCGAAACGGTTTCCACTGGCTCTTTGAGCCTCGATATCGCTCTCGGCATTGGCGGCTTGCCGAAGGGGCGCATCATCGAAATCTACGGGCCGGAAAGCTCGGGTAAGACGACGCTGGCGCTGCAGACCATTGCAGAGGCCCAGAAGAAGGGCGGCATCTGCGCCTTTGTGGACGCGGAACATGCGCTCGATCCGGTCTATGCCCGCAAGCTCGGCGTCGACTTGCAAAACCTGCTGATTTCGCAGCCCGATACCGGCGAGCAGGCGCTCGAAATCACCGACACGCTGGTGCGCTCCGGTGCGATCGACGTTCTCGTCGTCGACTCCGTTGCGGCATTGACGCCGCGTGCCGAAATCGAAGGCGAGATGGGCGACAGCCTGCCGGGTCTGCAGGCCCGTCTGATGAGTCAGGCGCTGCGCAAGCTCACGGCTTCGATCTCCAAGTCCAACTGCATGGTGATCTTCATCAACCAGATCCGCATGAAGATCGGCGTCATGTTCGGCTCGCCGGAAACGACGACGGGCGGTAACGCGCTGAAGTTCTACGCCTCGGTTCGCCTCGACATCCGCCGCATCGGCGCCGTCAAGGAGCGCGAGGAAGTGATCGGTAACCAGACCCGCGTCAAGGTCGTCAAGAACAAGATGGCGCCACCCTTCAAGCAGGTCGAGTTCGACATCATGTATGGCGAAGGCGTTTCCAAGACTGGCGAACTGGTCGATCTCGGCGTCAAGGCCGGTATCGTCGAAAAGTCCGGTGCCTGGTTCTCCTATAACAGCCAGCGCCTCGGCCAGGGCCGCGAAAACGCGAAGCTCTTCCTGCGTGACAATCCGGATCTCGCCCGCGAGATTGAATTGTCGCTACGCCAGAATGCCGGCCTGATCGCCGATCGCTTCCTGCAGAATGGCGGCCCCGATGCCGACGATGGCGACGCCTCCGGCGAATAAGGATTTTCGGGAGCAATTTCCCATCCAAGACCGAGACTAAAATTCGAAACCGGCCGTATTGTCCAAGGGATGTGCGGCCGGTTTTGTTCGTGCGGCTGGACAGCGCCGGGAGCGGACGATAAAAGCCACTGACTTTGATGCAAGTTGCTGAGCGCAGGACTGAAGGGCCCCATATGAGCGGTGTGAATGAAATCCGGTCGACCTTCCTCGACTATTTTAAGAAAAACGGCCACGAGATCGTGCCGTCGAGCCCGCTGGTGCCGCGCAATGATCCGACATTGATGTTCACCAATGCTGGCATGGTGCAGTTCAAGAACGTGTTCACCGGCCTGGAGCAGCGTCCCTATACGACGGCGTCGACGGCGCAGAAATGCGTGCGCGCCGGCGGCAAGCACAACGACCTCGACAATGTCGGCTACACTGCGCGCCATCACACCTTCTTCGAGATGCTCGGCAACTTCTCCTTTGGCGACTATTTCAAGGAGCGCGCCATCGAGCTTGCCTGGAACCTGATCACCAAGGAATTCGGTCTCGATGCCAAGCGCCTGCTGGTCACGGTCTATCACACCGATGACGACGCCTATAATCTCTGGAAGAAGATTGCCGGTCTTTCCGATGACAAGATCATCCGCATCGCCACCAGCGACAATTTCTGGGCGATGGGTGATACCGGTCCGTGTGGCCCCTGTTCCGAAATCTTCTACGATCACGGCGATCATATCTGGGGCGGCCCTCCCGGCTCTCCGGAAGAAGATGGCGACCGCTTCATCGAGATCTGGAATCTCGTCTTCATGCAGTTTGAGCAGATCACCAAGGAGCAGCGCGTCGACCTGCCGCGTCCGTCGATCGACACCGGCATGGGCCTCGAGCGCGTTGCCGCCGTGCTGCAGGGCAAGCATGACAACTACGATATCGATCTCTTCCGCGCGCTGATCGAAGCTTCGGAAGAGGCGACCGGCGTGAAGGCCGAGGGCGAGCATCGTGCCAGCCATCGCGTCATTGCCGACCATCTGCGTTCGTCTGCTTTCCTGATCGCCGATGGCGTGCTGCCGTCAAATGAAGGCCGCGGCTACGTGCTTCGCCGCATCATGCGCCGCGCCATGCGCCACGCGCAGCTACTCGGCGCCAAAGAGCCGCTGATGTGGAAGCTGCTGCCGGCGCTGATCCAGCAGATGGGCCGCGCCTATCCGGAGCTGGTGCGCGCCGAGGCGCTGACCTCCGAGACGCTGAAGCTCGAAGAAACCCGTTTCCGCAAAACGCTGGAACGCGGCCTTTCGCTGCTCAACGATGCCACGTCGGATCTGCATAAGGGCGACAGTCTGGACGGCGAGACCGCCTTCAAGCTCTATGACACCTACGGCTTCCCGCTCGACCTGACGCAGGATGCGCTGCGCGCCCGCGGCATCGGTGTCGATATTTCCAGCTTTACCGATGCCATGGAGCGCCAGAAGGCCGAGGCGCGCTCGCATTGGACCGGCTCCGGCGACAAGGCGACCGAAACCATCTGGTTCGAGCTCAAGGAAAAGAACGGTGCGACCGAATTCCTGGGCTATGACACGGAAACCGCCGAAGGCGTCATCCAGGCAATCGTCAAGGACGGTGTCGCGGTCGACAGCGCCTCTGCCGGCGACAAGGTGCAGATCGTCGTCAACCAGACGCCGTTCTACGGTGAATCCGGTGGCCAGATGGGCGACACGGGCGTGATCTCCAGCGATCACGGCAAGCTCGCTGTCAGCGATACGCAGAAGAAGGGCGAGGGCCTCTTCGTTCACAGCTCCGAAGTTTCGCAAGGCAAGATCAAGGTCGGCGATGCCGTCGTCCTGACCGTCGATCACAAAAGGCGTTCGCGCCTGCGCGCCAACCACTCCGCCACCCATCTGCTGCACGAGGCACTTCGCGAAGTACTCGGCACGCATGTCGCGCAGAAGGGCTCGCTGGTTGCCCCCGAGCGGCTGCGTTTCGACGTTTCGCATCCGAAGCCAATGTCGGCCGAGGAGCTCAAGGTCGTCGAAGAGATGGCCAACGAGATCATCCTGCAGAACTCGCCGGTGACGACCCGCCTGATGAGCGTAGACGATGCCATCGCGGAAGGTGCGATGGCACTGTTCGGCGAGAAGTATGGCGACGAAGTCCGCGTCGTATCGATGGGGCAGGGCGTGCGGGGTGCCAAGGCCGGCAAGCCCTATTCCGTCGAGCTTTGCGGCGGTACGCATGTCTCCGCCACTGGCCAGATCGGCCTCGTCCGCATTCTCGGCGAAAGTGCCGTCGGTGCCGGCGTGCGCCGCATCGAAGCCGTGACCGGCGAATCCGCGCGCGACTATCTCGCCGAGCAGGACGATCGCGTGAAGAGCCTCGCCTCGGCGCTGAAGGTACAGCCGGCCGATGTCGTCACGCGCGTTGAAGCGCTGATGGACGAGCGCCGCAAGCTGGAACGCGAACTGGCGGATGCCAAGCGCAAGCTTGCCATGGGCGGCGGTCAGGGCGGTTCGGCCGATGCTGTCCGCGAAGTCAATGGCGTCAAATTCCTCGGCAAGCCGGTTTCCGGCGTCGATCCCAAGGATCTCAAGGGTCTGGCGGATGAGGCTAAGGCAAGCCTCGGCTCCGGCGTCGTGACGCTGATCGGCGTCTCGGATGATGGCAAGGCCAGCGCCGTCGTCGCCGTCACGGAGGACCTGACGAGCCGCTTCAGCGCCGTCGATCTCGTGCGCGTTGCTTCGGCTGCGCTCGGCGGCAAGGGCGGCGGCGGCCGTCCCGACATGGCCCAAGCCGGGGGCCCGGATGGCGCCAAGGCTGATGAAGCGATCGAGGCAATTGCTGCAGCACTTGCTGGCTAAGACGCTGATTTCCGATAGATAATCAAGGATGGCGGATGCTTCGGTGTCCGCCATTTTTGTTTATGCAGGCAATTCCGCAGGATTTGTCAAATCGGGTTATGCTCTTGTCGGCCGATCGATTTGCAAGGGGGTTAGACATGAGTGGTGGAACGGCGTGGACGCTTTACGAGACCCGGTTGCGGCGAGTTTCGGCCTGTATCCATGAGCATCTGGATGAAGAGCTCGATATGGAAAAGCTCGCCGAGATCGCCTGCATGTCCAGCTATCACTGGCACAGGATCTATGGCGAGACGGCGGCGGCGACCGTCAAGCGGCTGCGGCTGCACCGTGCCGCCGGCGATCTCGTCAACACCCGTCTATCCGTCAGCGACATTGCAAAGCGGTCGGGCTATCCCAACCTCCAATCGTTCAACCGCATCTTCAGATCCGTCTACGGCATGCCGCCGGCGCGATATCGGAATGAGGGAAGCCACAGGATCTTCGAACCCAGTACCCAAGGAAGGATCACGGTCATGTTCGACGTTACGCTTCGCACCATTCCCCCGATGTCACTGGTCGGTGTCGCCCATCGCGGCTCCTACATGCAGATAGGTCAGGCTTTTGAAACACTCTTCGGCACCATCTTCGCCCGCGGTCTGGCAGGGCCGGACATGCGCATGATCGGCGTCTATCTCGACGATCCCGATGTCGTGGAAGCGGACAATCTGCGCTCCTGTGCCTGTGTTACTGCCAGCGAGGCCGTTGCGACTGCCGTCCCACTGGAACGGCGCTCGCTGGAGGGCGGTGAATATGCCGTGCTGCGTCACAAGGGGCCTTATGCGAACATGCATAGGGCTTATCAGTGGCTCTATGCGCAATGGCTTCCGGCTTCCGGGCGGCAGCTGCGCGATACCCTCATGTTCGAGGAATATATAAACAATCCGCGTGATGTACCGCCGACGGAATTGCTGACGGATATCTATATGCCGCTTCAGTAGCGGCATAAGATCCCGATAGAGGGTTTCCTTTCAATACCTTGTATTGTCAGGCATTAGCCGGTTTCGGCATGGCGGCATTGTCAATCTCGTTGCCACGCCAGTAGGCGTCGCGGTCGCTGACCCGGCTCCAGTAGTCGATGAAGGCTGGCCGCTTTTCGATCGTCCCGAAATTGAGACCCCAGCCGATATGCGAACCGGCATAGACGTCGGCGGCCGTGAAGCGGTCGCCGGCGATAAACGGCGAGGTCGTGACGGCGTACTCCATCGCATCAAGCACATTCGCGAAGCTGCCGCAGCCGGCCATGCGCAGGCGTTCCGGCGGCACTTCGAAGCCGAGGGCGCGATTGGTGATCACCATCTCGAACGGGCCGGCCGCAAAAAACATCCAGCGGAAATAGCGGCCGCGCTCGGCCGCTGTCGGGGCAAGGCCTGCCTGCGGGAAGGTTTCGGCCAGATAGGCACAGATGGCGGCACCTTCGGTGACGACGGTGTCGCCGTGCTTGATGGCCGGCACCTTGCCCATTGGGTTGACTGCAAGATATTCCGGCGACTTCATGGTCGTGCCGTAGTCGAGATATTCGGTGCGGTAGGGCTGGCCGATTTCCTCCAGCATCCAGCGAGCGATGCGTCCGCGCGACATCGGATTGGTATAGAAAACGAGTTCCTCAGCCATCTGCCTCTCCCTTTTGTTGCGCGCATTTTTGCCACCGGTTCGCCCCGGCGGCAAGATTCCGCGCAAAAGAAAACCCGGCGCTGAGGCCGGGTTTTCTTATGTCCAGATGATGACGAGGCTTAGGCAGCCATGGCCTTCTTGAGGTTTTCGTCGATCTTGTCGAGGAAGGCGGTGGTCGAGAGCCACGGCTGATCGGGGCCGATCAGCAGCGCCAGGTCCTTGGTCATGTAGCCGGCTTCAACCGTGTCGACGCAAACCTTTTCGAGCGTGGAAGCGAACTTCGCGAGTTCGGCATTGTCGTCGAGCTTGGCGCGATGGGCAAGGCCGCGGGTCCAGGCGAAGATCGAAGCGATCGAGTTCGTCGAGGTTTCCTGACCCTTCTGGTGCTGACGATAGTGGCGGGTCACCGTGCCGTGTGCGGCTTCGGCTTCGACCGTCTTGCCATCCGGCGTGAGCAGAACCGAGGTCATCAGGCCGAGCGAGCCGAAGCCCTGGGCAACGGTATCGGACTGGACGTCGCCGTCGTAGTTTTTGCAGGCCCAGACGTAGCCGCCGGACCACTTGAGAGCCGAGGCAACCATGTCGTCGATCAGGCGGTGTTCATAGGTGATGCCGGCTACGTCGAACTGAGCCTTGAACTCGTTCTGGTAGACTTCTTCGAAGATGTCCTTGAAGCGGCCGTCATAGGCCTTGAGGATGGTGTTCTTGGTCGAGAGGTAGACCGGCCACTTGCGCATCAGGCCGTACATCATCGAGGCGCGGGCGAATTCGCGGATCGACTCGTCGAGGTTGTACATGGCCATGGCAACGCCGGCGCCAGGAGCGTTGAAGACTTCTTTCTCGATGACCGTGCCGTCTTCGCCGACAAACTTGATGGTGAGCTTGCCCTTGCCGGGGAACTTGAAGTCGGTGGCGCGGTACTGGTCGCCGAAAGCGTGACGGCCGACGACGATCGGCTGCGTCCAGCCCGGAACGAGGCGCGGAACGTTCTTGCAGATGATCGGCTCGCGGAAGATGACGCCGCCGAGGATGTTACGGATCGTGCCGTTCGGGCTCTTCCACATTTCCTTGAGGTTGAATTCCTTGACGCGGGCTTCGTCCGGCGTGATCGTCGCGCACTTGATGCCGACGCCGTATTTCTTGATGGCGTTGGCGGCGTCGACGGTGACCTGGTCGTTGGTGGCGTCGCGGTTTTCGACCGAGAGGTCGTAATAATCGATATCGATGTCGAGGTAGGGGAAGATCAGTTTTTCTTTGATGAGCTGCCAGATGATGCGAGTCATTTCGTCGCCATCGAGATCGGCAACGGGATTTGCGACCTTGATCTTCTTCATGCTTCTGCCTCGTTTAAGCTGATGGGACCCGATGGTCCTGTGAGTAATATGAAGTCCCGAGGGCTATAGCACCGCAAGTGCGGAACGCAAAGCCGATAGAGCCTTGGGCATAGTGTTTTTGATCATTCGTGACATCATCCGCTTTTTGCGATCCGGCCATTGCCAAAGCGGTCGATGGGGCTAAGGTCGCGCATGTTTTGCCTGTTATTACGGAATCACGTCATGCAGAAATTTGCCGCATCCGCGCTTGCCTTCACGCTCTTTCAGTTCTCCCTAGGCGCGCATATGGCACTGGCCGCCGATGCGACGACGCCGGTCAAGGCCATCATGGATGCGACTGTCTCGAACTGGGCGGGCGGCGACAGCGATTGGCAGGATATCTTCGACGAGAGCAAGCTCAAGGATATCTACAGCAAGGATTTCGCGGCGAAATATCAGGCGGCGGCGCAATTTCCCGCCGCCGACGAGGATGGTATCTCGCCCTTCGACTACGATGTCATCGTCAATGCGCAGGATGCGTGTCCGCTGGAGGAGGTGAAGATTGCCGCCCAGCCGCCGAAGAACAATGTGACCGAGGTGCTGGCGACCTTCAAGAAATCCACCTGCATGGGATCGGATGCCGATTATCAGAAGGTGACCACGGTTCGTTTCGAGGTCATCGAAGAGGGCGGCAGGCCCCTGGTGGACGATATCGTCACCAACGATGACAACGGCAATCCGAGCTCGCTCAAGAGCGTGATGGTGGATCTCGTCAAACAACAGCAGCAACAGCCGACAGACCAGACGCAGCAACCGTCGGATCAGAAGAAGCCCGCCAATCCACAATAATCGGGCCGGATTCGTTCTGCCGTTCAAGCGCAAAAACCTTGCCGATCGGCTGGCGTCTCGCTATTGCGACACCGGAATCAGGACATTGAGCATGATGTCGTCCGAAAATCGCTAACACTTTTCGGCATCATGCTCGAATTAGCGCGATTGGTTTCGCGCGCGGAGATTTAGGCATCATGGCAGGCACGAACAGCGAGCGTCAACTTCTGGCCGAAGGGCCGGCCATCATTCTGGTCGAGCCGCAGATGGGCGAAAATATCGGCATGGTGGCGCGCGCCATGGCGAATTTCGGCCTTGCCGAGTTGCGCCTCGTCAATCCTCGCGACGGCTGGCCGAACGAGAGGGCACAGGCGACGGCTTCCAAGGCGGATCACATCATCGAAGCGACCAAAGTCTACGAGACGTTGGAGCAGGCGATCGCTGATCTCAATTTCATCTATGCGACAACCGCGCGGGAGCGGGATGGTTACAAGCCGGTGCGTTCGCCTGTTATTGCCGCGCAAACCCTTCGTGCCAAGTTCCAAGCAGGTGAGGGTACCGGCATCCTCTTCGGTAGGGAGCGCTGGGGCCTGACGAACGAGGAAGTGGCGCTGGCCGACGAGATCGTGACATTTCCTGTCAATCCCGCCTTTGCTTCTTTGAACATCGCGCAGGCCGTGCTGCTGATGTCCTATGAGTGGATGAAGTCGGGCATGGAGGATCTCGGCGATGTGCCTTTCCAGGCGATCGAGCAGCGGCCTTCGACGAAGGAGCAGCTTTTCGGCCTTTTCGACCAGCTCGAGGAGGCGCTGGATGCGCGCAATTATTTCCATCCCGCCGGGAAAAAGCCGAAAATGGTCGACAATCTCCGGGCCGTCCTCTCGCGCCGGGCCTTCACCGAACAGGAAATCAGCGTCTTGCGCGGGGTGATCTCGTCTCTCGACCGCTTCTCGCGGAAGTCCCCGCGCGGCAGTGGCTCGCATCCCCGATCCTCGAAAGCACCCAAGGAAACCACGAACGATGACAGCAGCGGCGAATGAGCTGAAACCGGTCCTTGTTTTCGATTCAGGGATCGGCGGTTTGACCGTGCTGCGCGAAGCACGCGTGCTGATGCCGGAGCGGGGTTTCATCTATATCGCCGACGATGCCGCATTTCCCTATGGCAGTTGGGAAGAAGCAGCCTTGAAAGAGCGCATTGTCGGTCTCTTCGCAAAGCTGCTCGCGCAATATGATCCGGAAGTCTGCATCATCGCCTGCAACACGGCGTTCACGCTGGCCGGCGCCGCTCTTCGTGCCGCCTTTCCGCAGATGACGTTCGTGGGTACCGTGCCGGCGATCAAGCCAGCTGCGGAGCGCACGCGCTCCGGGTTGGTCTCCGTGTTGGCGACACCGGGCACCGTCAAGCGCGCCTATACGCGCGATCTGATCCAGTCCTTTGCCACACAATGCCATGTGCGGCTTGTCGGATCGGAAAATCTGGCGCGCCTGGCGGAGAGCTATATTCGCGGCGATGCAATTACAGACGAGGCCGTCATGACCGAGATCGATCAGTGCTTCGTCGAGATGGATGACCGCAAGACCGATATCGTGGTGCTTGCCTGCACGCATTACCCTTTCATGGCGAATATTTTCCGTCGCCTTGCGCCTTGGCCGGTCGATTGGCTCGATCCGGCTGAAGCCATCGCAAGGCGCGCCCGCAGCCTGGTGCCGCAGATGGCCGATGCTGTGCATCCCGACAATTTCGACTTTGCGGTGTTTACCTCCGGGGCACCCGATTTCCCCACGCGCCGGCTGATGCAGGGTTTTGGACTCAAGGCTTGATGATGAAAGACAAGGTTTCGCTGCGAAAACTCGATCTCGCGGATATGCCGGCGGCAGCCGCTGTCCATCGCGCTTCCTTCAACGAGCGGCTGCCGGCGCTTGCCGGACTTCATACGCCCGAAGAAGATGTTGGCTTCTGGAGCGCTGTCGTTTTCAAAGATTGCCAGATTTGGGGTGCGGAAGAGGGCGGTCGTCTTGTTGGCGTCATCGCCTTTCTCGAGGATTGGATCGACCAGCTTTATGTTCTGCCTGAGGCGCAGGGGCGCGGCATCGGCAGCCGCCTTCTCGATATCGCCAAGTCGACGTATCCGGCGCTGTCGCTCTGGACGTTCCAGAGAAACGAGCCTGCGCGCCGCTTTTACGAGAAGCATGGCTTCTTCGTGGTTGACGAGTCGGATGGGGCAGGCAATGAGGAAAAGGAGCCGGATGTGCTTTACAAGTGGGAGGCACGCTTGCATCGGTTGTAATGCAGGATTGGGCTGAGTGGCGGAATATTGGGAGGGTGATATTTGATGTCTTTTGAGATTGATTACAGTGTTGTCGGGGCAAGCCATGCGTCTGCGTGAGTGCCACAACTTCCATGATTTTCGCCTTCTTGCGAAAAAGCGTCTTCCCGGCCCGATCTTCAACTATATCGACGGCGCAGCCGACGACGAAGTGACGCTCCGGCGGAACACAGCCAGCTTCGAAAGCTGCGATCTCGTTCCCAACGTCCTGCGTGGGGTTAGCGAGATTGATTTGTCTGTCACCGTCATGGGACAAAAGCTCGCGACACCTTTTTATTGCTCGCCGACGGCGCTGCAGCGTCTCTTCCACCATCAGGGTGAGAACGCGGTTGCTGCCGCAGCTTCTTCGCTCGGCACCATGTTCGGCGTTTCCTCGCTCGGCACCGTCAGTCTTGAGGAAATCCGCAAGAAGCATGTGGGACCGCAGGTCTACCAGTTCTATTTCCATAGGGATCGTGGCCTGAATCGGGCAATGATGGAGCGGGCGAAGGAAGCCGGCGTCAACGTGATGATGCTGACGGTGGACAGCATTACCGGCGGCAATCGCGAGCGCGATCTTCGCACGGGGTTCTCCATTCCGTTCAAGCTCAATCTAGCCGGGATCACCCAGTTCGCCATCAAGCCTGCGTGGGCGCTGAACTACGTCACCCACGAGAAGTTCCGCCTGCCGCAGCTCGACGAGCATGTCGACATGAGCGGCGGTGCGATGTCGATCGGCAAGTATTTCACCGAGATGCTGGATCCGTCGATGAACTGGAACGACGTTGCCGAGATGGTGAAGCACTGGAACGGGCAGTTTTGCCTGAAGGGTATCATGTCGGTTGAGGATGCCAAGCGCGCCGTCGATATCGGGTGCACTGGCATCGTGCTCTCGAACCATGGCGGCCGGCAGCTGGACGGCTCGCGTTCCGCGTTCGACCAGCTGGCGGAGATCGTCGACGCCGTCGGTCATCGCATCGATGTGATGATGGACGGCGGTATCCAGCGCGGCACACATGTATTGAAGGCGCTTTCGCTCGGCGCCAAGGCGGTCGGTCTCGGCCGTTTCTATCTATATCCGCTCGCCGCTGCCGGTCAGGCTGGTGTGGAGCGGGCGCTCAGACATCTGCGCACCGAAGTCGAGCGCGACATGAAGCTGATGGGCTGCACCTCGGTCAGCGAGCTGTCGCGGGCAAATTTGCGGTTCCGTTGACATCTGTAATCGTCTGTGGGTTTTTTCAATCCACGGGCGCGAAGCTTGGAAATCTTTGCTAGACGAGGGCGCGTCCTTTCAGAAAGATGGGACGTATTCACATTTGATTCTTGCTCATAGGGGAAGTGCATTGCAGGTCGGCATCGACATGGGAACGGCGTCCGGCGGGACCAGCGCCCAGCTCGATATCGAGGAGCTGCTGGCGACGCGTCTCCTGGTGCAGGGCAATTCCGGCTCCGGAAAATCGCATCTCCTGCGGCGGCTGCTGGAGCAGTCGGCGCAATGGGTGCAGCAGGTCATCATCGATCCCGAAGGCGATTTCGTCACGCTGGCCGACAAGTTCGGGCATGTCGTCGTCGATGGCGAGCGTACGGAAGCCGAACTTGCCGGCATCGCCAACCGCATTCGCCAGCATCGCGTTTCCTGCGTGCTGACGCTGGAGGGGCTCGATATCGAGCAGCAGATGCGCGCCGCAGCCGCCTTCCTCAATGGCATGTTCGATGCCGACCGCGAATTCTGGTATCCCGTGCTGGTCGTGGTCGACGAAGCGCAGATGTTTGCCCCCTCGGTCGGCGGCGACGTTTCGGAAGATGCGCGCAAGATGTCGCTAGGCGCCATGACCAATCTGATGTGCCGCGGCCGAAAGCGCGGCCTTGCCGGCGTCATCGCGACGCAGCGCCTGGCGAAGCTTGCCAAGAACGTTGCCGCAGAAGCCTCCAACTTCCTGATGGGCCGTACCTTCCTCGATATCGACATGGCCCGCGCGGCCGATTTGCTCGGCATGGATCGCAGGCAGGCGGAAATGTTTCGCGACCTCAAGCGTGGCAATTTCGTCGCCCTCGGGCCGGCACTTTCGCGTCGCCCGCTGCCGATCACCATCGGCACGGTGGAAACATCGGCGCGTTCCTCCAGCCCGAAGCTGATGCCGCTGCCGGATGCACCGCAGGATATCGAAGATCTGATCTTCACGCCGGATCCGGAAGAGTTCACGCGTCCCGTTGTCCGCCGTACCACACCGGCGCCGCGTCCGACGACCGATATTCTGGCAGAGCTTTCCCGCTCCGTACCGGCGGCAAGCCCGGCACCTTCGGAACCGAAGGTCAGCCAGCCGGAACTATCGAGCGAGGATCGCGAGGCGAGAGTGAGCGCCGTGCTCTCCGAAATCCTCGACGACCCGGCCTCGGGCTTCCGAACGGATTCGGTGCTTTATCAGGAGTTTCTTGTGCGCTTGCGCATGCGCCGTGTTCCCGGCGCACCCACGAGCCTTTCGGAGTTCCGTCGACGCGTGGCGATTGCCCGTTCCGGTGCGGACGAAGAAGTCATGGCGACGGATCAATGGGCAACGGCGCTTTCGCTATCTGCCAGCGTCACCGACGATCTGCAGGGTGTTTTCCTGATGCTGGCGAAGGCCGCTATCAGCGGCGAGCCATGCCCGTCCGACGCCCGCATCGCCCGCGCCTATGGTACTCATTCGGCCCGGCGCGCGCGTCGACTGCTGAGCTATTTCGAAGAGCAGGGCAGCGTCGTCGTCCACACGGATTTTTCGGGCAAGCGTATCGTTGCCTTTCCGGACATGGGTTCGCAGACTGCGCCCGGCGATGCCAATGCGCCCGATCTCGACGGCGGTGAGCAGGCGGCGGCTGAATAGCTGCCGGTTACACGTTGCTGGCGATGATGTGGAGTGCGGCTTTGCCGTCCTTGACGGCCGAAGTTGATAGGCGCCGGTCGAACGTTGCCAGTTGGCCCCCATGGAATTTCGCCAATGCCAACAGGTAGGTGTCGGTGATTTGTCCAGGAGTCAGAATGCGTGTCGAATCCACCAAAGTATCATCCAGCAGACTGATATCGTCGGCCCAGAATTGGTGACCCGGCAAGCTGCGAAGTTGGGCAACAAGAACCGCAGCTGTTGACGGCGGCCCAGGAGAATTAGGGTAGTTGGGCTGGCTAAGAATCCGCACAACCCCATTTTCCGTTAACGGACACGTTGCCCAACTATCGCCGGCTAGGGAGTGAAACCACTCATGGGCCATATCATGCGACACATGGCCAGGGTCGAATAAAGCGATCAGAACATTGACGTCCAACAAAAATGTCACGGAAGTTCGTCACGAAGTTTGTTGACAAGATCGAGCGTAACAGGGGGATTGCCCGTCTTAGGCGTGAGCAACGGAATACCATTCCGCTCCTTTACCGGCTGCGGACGGTTGAGCGACCGGCGAGCCAGGTCGGAAATGACATCACCGATACTGCGGTGCTGCTGTTCTGCCATCGCCTTTGCCGCGGCAAGTACGTCGTCGTCAATTGCAAGGGTTGTTCGCATCATTGCACCTTGATCGGTCATCAAGCATCAAGCATCAAATATAGCATTCGCTGCTTCATTCTCAACAGCGTCGCGTGCGGCTGTTGACATTTTCATGACGACCCCTTACAGACCGCGCCAACGCCGGGCAGAAATGTCCGGTGTTTCATTTGACATGTCCCGTGGCTTCGTCCGTTCGCTAACGTGAGAGGCCTGTCAGAGCTCGAAAACGGAGTTCAGAGGAGGGCGTGTTTCCTTCGCGGTTCGGCAACGGGCCGCCATAACACTTGAAAGGAAATGCGATGAGCAAGCGCGAATCGTCCAAGTACAAAATTGACCGCCGTATGGGCGAAAACATCTGGGGTCGTCCGAAGTCCCCGGTGAACCGCCGCGAATACGGCCCGGGCCAGCACGGCCAGCGCCGCAAGGGCAAGCTCTCGGACTTCGGTGTGCAGCTGCGCGCTAAGCAGAAGCTGAAGGGCTACTACGGCGACCTGCGTGAAAAGCAGTTCCGCGCCATCTTCGATGAAGCCAACCGCCGCAAGGGCGACACTTCGGAAAACCTGATCGGTCTGCTCGAATCGCGCCTCGACGCGATCGTCTACCGCGCCAAGTTCGTTCCGACCGTCTTCGCAGCCCGTCAGTTCGTCAACCATGGCCACGTCACCGTCAACGGCGTTCGCGTCAACATCGGTTCCTACCGCTGCAAGGCCGGCGACGTTATCGAAGTTCGCGAAAAGTCCAAGCAGCTCGTAACCGTTCTCGAATCGGTTTCGCTCGCTGAGCGTGACGTTCCGGAGTACATCGAAGTCGATCACAACAAGATGGTTGCGACCTTCGCTCGCGTTCCGGCTCTCGGCGACGTACCGTACGCCGTTGTCATGGAACCGCATCTGGTCGTCGAATTCTATTCGCGTTAATAAGCGGATAACTTTCTTGATGAATGAAAAGCCGCTCGGTTCGAGCGGCTTTTTTGTCTTTGGAGCGCCTCATGACGGATTTGCAGGCTATTCTCGACGGCATTCATGCGGAGCTTTCGCCGCGCATCGGCGAGGGCAAGGTCGCCGATTACATCCCGGAACTGGCAAAGGTCGACCCGAAGCAGTTCGGGATGGCAATCGCGACGGTCGACGGCGATGTCTACAGCATCGGCGACGCCGGCGTTCCTTTCTCTATCCAGAGTATTTCCAAGGTCTTTATGCTGACCCTGGCGTTGGGCAAAGTCGGCGAGAGCCTGTGGAATCGTGTAGGGCGCGAGCCGTCCGGCACGGCCTTCAACTCCATCGTCCAGCTGGAGCGCGAAGAGGGGATACCGCGCAACCCCTTCATCAATGCGGGCGCGATCGCCATCAGCGACGTCGTGCTGGCCGGGCACGAGCCGCGCGAGGCGATCGGCGAGCTGCTGCGCTTCGTGCGCTATGTAGCTGACGACGAGACGATCACCATCGATGACAAGGTTGCGCGTTCAGAGACCCAAACCGGTTATAGAAATTTCGCGCTCGCCAATTTCATGCGCGCCTACGGCAATCTCCACCATCCGGTCGAGCATGTGCTCGGTGTCTATTTCCATCAATGCGCGCTGTCCATGAGCTGCCAGCAGCTTGCCAAGGCTGGGCTCTATCTCGCTGCGCGCGGCAGCAATCCGATCACCGGCCACTCCGTCGTCTCGCCGAAGCGGGCGCGGCGTATCAATGCGCTCATGCTGACCTGCGGCCATTATGATGGCTCGGGGGACTTCGCCTATCATGTCGGCCTGCCGGGCAAGAGCGGCGTCGGTGGCGGCATTCTGGCGGTGGCGCCGGGCATCGGCTCGATCGCCGTGTGGTCGCCGGGGCTGAACAAGGTCGGCAATTCGCAACTCGGCGCCGTGGCACTGGAAATGCTGGCTGCGCGCACCGGCTGGTCGGTGTTCGGCGATTGATACGGTGTCTTCTCGTTCCGCTTTCTGCTATCAGCGTGGCGAGATGCAAGGAATGACGCAATGAATATCGCGACCACGGTGAAAGACGACATCGATATCGAGGCTGAAGATGGCGGCTCTGCCGTTCATCCGATGTTTTTCGATGCGCCGCGTTCGGTCTCCTTCAACAAGCTTCGCAAGCGCCTGTTGCGGCAAGTGCGCCAGGCAATGGAAGACTTCCAGATGCTGAAGGGCCAGAAGCGGTGGCTGGTCGGCCTTTCCGGCGGCAAGGATTCCTACGGTTTGCTGGCGCTGCTCCTTGATCTGAAATGGCGCGGCTTGCTGCCGGTAGAGCTGATCGCCTGCAATCTCGATCAGGGGCAGCCGAATTTCCCAAAGCATATCCTGCCCGAATACCTCACGAAGATCGGTGTCACGCATCGCATCGAGTATCGCGACACCTATTCCATCGTGAAGGAGAAGGTGCCGGAGGGAGCAACCTATTGCTCGCTCTGTTCGCGCCTGCGCCGCGGCAATCTCTATCGCATCGCCCGCGAGGAAGGTTGCGATGCGCTGGTGCTTGGCCATCACCGCGAGGATATTCTCGAAACCTTCTTCATGAACTTCTTCCATGGCGGCCGCTTGGCTTCCATGCCCGCAAAGTTGCTCAACGACGAAGGCGACTTGATGCTTCTTCGTCCGCTCGCCTATGCCGCGGAGGACGATCTTGCCAAGTTTGCCGCGGCCATGCAGTTTCCAATCATCCCCTGCGATCTCTGCGGCTCGCAGGACGGATTGCAGCGTAATGCCATGAAGGACATGCTCGCCGATATCGAGCGGCGCATGCCGGGCCGCAAGGATACGATGCTGCGCGCCCTGGCGCATGTGAACCCGTCGCACCTGCTCGATCCAAAGCTGTTCGATTTTGCGGGTTTGATGACGCAGGGTTCTTCGAGCGATCCAGCGTAAATTCAGGGCTTTTGCCACACCGATGTCATCGAATCGGGCATAAGAGGAAGCCCTTTCAAAACGGAGGCTTCCGATGACCTTCTCCGATGCTGATTTCGACTATGTGATGACGATCGTTGCAGAAGCGGCGTCAAAGGAGATCATGCCGCGCTTCCGCAATCTGGATGCCGGCGACATATCGGAAAAGACCTCGGCTATCGACCTCGTGACCGAGGCCGATCTACTGGCCGAAAAGCATATCACCACGGCGCTGAAGGCGCGCTTCCCGGCTGCCCTTATCGTTGGTGAAGAGGCCTATGAGGCGGACAAAACAGTTGTGCCTGCTCTGGCGCATGCGGAGCTTGCCTTCGCTATCGACCCGGTAGATGGCACATTCAATTTCGCTGCCGGCCTGCCGGTCTTCGGGACGATACTGGCAATTGTCGCCAATGGTGAGACCATCGGCAGCATCATTCATGATTCCGTACTGGGCGACACCGTTACCGCCATGAAGGGCGGCGGCACTTTCCTGCGCCGGAGAACGGGACAAGTGAGGCGGCTTTCCGTTGCCAGACCCGCGCCCTTAAGCGCCATGACGGGCGCCATATCCTGGGGGCACATGGACGAACCTGACCGGTCCCGCATCAGCGCCAACCTGTCCAAGACCCGCATGGCATTCTCGCT
Source organism: Rhizobium sp. BK289 (assembly GCF_014193575.1). Classification (NCBI taxonomy): domain Bacteria; kingdom Pseudomonadati; phylum Pseudomonadota; class Alphaproteobacteria; order Hyphomicrobiales; family Rhizobiaceae; genus Rhizobium; species Rhizobium sp. BK289. The sequence continues at coordinate 115,332 of NZ_JACHZO010000002.1, read as the reverse complement.
GAATTGCTCAGCTTATGAATATTGGATGGTGGCTTCAGGCAAATGCCATTTCATCGGCCATTGCAAGCTTATGCCATGGGATCATCTTGCCGGCGTGCTGGCGCATCAGGAAGCCGGCGGCTATACCGCCAAATTCGATGGTACGCCCTACAGGCCCGGTGAAACCGTGGGCGGCATTATTTCTGCGCCGGATGAAGAAAGCTGGCAGATGATTCGTCGCGACATCATTGGTGCCTGATGGGAAAGGACAAAGCATGACATCGCTTGTTGACGTTACCACGCTTGCTCATGTGCTGCGCCGCGCGGCACAGACGGAGATCCTGCCGCGTTTTCGCAGGCTTGGCAGCGACGATATCCGCGCCAAGAGCGAGGCGACGGATCTGGTGACGGAAGCCGACGAACGTGCAGAGCGCATGATCAAGGCCGAGGTTTCGCGGCTCTGGCCCGAGGCGCTGTTCGTCGGCGAGGAATCGGTTGCCGCCGATCCGTCGTTGCTTGGCAAGCTGGCGGATGCCGATCTTGCCATCATCGTCGATCCAGTCGACGGCACATTCAATTTCGCAGCCGGCATTCCGGCTTTCGGTGTCATGGCCTCGGTCGTCTCCAAGGGAGAAACGGTTGCCGGCATCATCTTCGACCCGATGGGCGACGACTGGGTGCTGGCAGAGCGCGGCAGCGGCGCATGGCTGCGGCGGCCGGACGGCGAGACGCTGCGTCTCAACGTTGCGCCCTCCGTCGCGCTGGAAGAGTTGGTCGGCATGGCGGCTACAGGCTTTTTGCCCAAGGAAAAGCGCGCCGAGATCATGGGTAATCTCGCCAAGGTACGCTACACGACCTGCTATCGGTGCGCGGCCCACGAATACCGCACGCTTGCCGGCGGCTATGTGCATTATCTCATGTACAACAAGCTGATGCCCTGGGATCATCTGGCGGGGGCGCTGATCTCTGCCGAGGCTGGCGCCTATGTCCGACGTTTCGACGGCTCTCCCTATTTGCCGCACCACCTCGACGGCGGGCTGCTGATTGCGGCGGACAAGGATACCTGGGAATTGCTACGGCGTGAGGTCTTCACCCTCTAAAGCGGGTTTCGCGGTTGAATTGCCGACGGTGCCCTACTTGGAAAGTGCCGGCTGGAGGGCTATCTTCGCTGTAACAGGCAAGAGCCCTGGTCGGTGCTTGCCGCGAGGATGAAGACAAATGTCCGAGACGAGCCGCAAGCTGACCACCATCTTCTGCGCCGACGTGCAGGATTATTCGCGCCTCATGGGCAGAGACGAGGAGGGGACACTTTCGACCCTTCGTCGTTACCGTGAGGCGATGAAACGGCTGATCGAAGCGCATGGCGGGCGTGTCATCAACACCTGGGGCGATGGCGTCTTTGCCGAGTTTCCGAGCGTCGTCGAAGCTGTGCGCGCTGCGATCGACACGCAGAACGAGCTTGCCGGCTACAATGCAGTGACCGATCCCGACAAGCAGATGCTCTTTCGCATCGGCCTCAATCTCGGTGATGTGATCGCCGATGGCGACGATCTCTATGGTGACGGCGTCAATATTGCCGCTCGGCTGCAGTCGCGCGCTGCTCCGGGTGGCATTGTCATTTCCAACACCGTCTATGATCAGGTGCGCAATAAGGTGGCGGTCGGTTTCGATTTTCTCGGGCAGCTCGAGGTCAAGAACATCGAAGGCGGCGTGCCAAGCTATGCAGTGCGGATCGGCGGCGTGCAGGTTGTCGACACCACATCCGGTTATCGGTCGGCCCAGGAGCCGGCTCCAGTGCGGGCGCCCGAAGCGGCGATGCGGGAATCCGTGCCGCAGGACTGGCGGCGGAGCTACGGTGTTGCTCTAGTCGTGTGCATCGGCCTAGCCGTTCTTAACGGGTTGACCTGGGATGGCGAATTTTGGGCGAAATGGCCCATACTCGCGATTTTGTGGGTCAACGCGTATCGTTACGTCCGTAGCAACCCGCAGATCGATATGGCGATCGCGAGCCTTGTCATCACAGGTATCGGGATCGTTACCATCAACCTTTTCACCTGGCACGGAACACCATGGGCGATGTGGCCGCTCTTCGGGCTTGCGATCGCTGCGGCTGTGCGCTGGGTCAGTCGGCCGCGCAGCGGCGCCTAGAGCAATTCCAGGAAAAGTGCGCAGCGGTTTTCCGTCCGGAATTGCGTGAAAAAAGAGATAGAGCGGTTCAGAGATTCCGTGAAAACTGAACCGCTCTAAGGAAGGAAGGCACGTCGTTCAGACATGCCCCATGCCCGGCTCCAGCGCCGGTGTATCGCCGGGATGAGTGAAGAGCTTGCCACGTTCCGCCCAAAGCGTCGCGACGATCGATAGCGCACCGAATACAGTGAAGCCGGCGAGCAGCGGTTGCGCGGTGCCATCAAACATCTGACCGACGATGCCGCCGATGAGAACGCCGACCGTCGTGGAGATCGAGCTGGTGATGGCGGCTGCCGTGCCCGCAAGATGCCCCATCGGCTCGAGGCTGATCGCCATGCAATTGGTGGTGATCACTGCAAACATCATCAGCATCACCGAGACCAGTACATAGATGAAGGTGAAGCTCGGCTGGCCGAACATGCCGACGATGTAGCCGATGGCGCCTAAAACGGTGAAAATGATCATGGCGGCATGAGAAATACGGCGCATGCCGAAGCTGCGGACGAAATAGCCATTGGCGAACTGCGCCACGGCGGTGCCGGCTGCCGTTGCCGCAAAGGCGATCGGAAACGTGTCCCCAAGGCCGTAGACTTCACCGAAAACCTGCTGCACGGATACGATGTAGGCACAGATGATGCCGGTATAGAGCGTCAGGCCGATCGTGTAGCCGCAGGTGATGCGATTGGTCAGCACTGTCTTGAAGCCGGACAGGACAGAGGCGACCGAAAGCGGCAGGCGTTCCTCGGCTGGAAGCGTTTCTTTCATGCGGAAGAAGGCGACCAGGAACAGGCCAGCGCTGACGATGCCGAGCAGGATGAAGATCCATTGCCAGTTTGAATAGGCAACGATCATCTGGCCGACGAAAGGGGCAACCATCGGCATGATCATGAAGACGATCATGACATAGGACATGACGCGGGCCATTTCGCGCCCGCCGAAGCAGTCGCGCACGATGGCAAGCGTCGTGATGCGCACGGCTGCGGCGCCGACACCCTGGGCGAAGCGCAGGACGAGCAGCGTGAAGAGATTGCCGCTCCAGGCCGCCGCAAACAGCGTCGCCGTGTAGAAGGCGAGGCCGCCGAGCAGGATGCGCCGACGGCCGTAAGTGTCCGACAGGCTGCCGAAAAACAGCTGACAGATGCCGAAGCCGAGGAAGTAGACGCCGATAACGAGCTGAGTGTCATTCGAGTTGGCGACATGAAGCGATTGGCCGATGTTTGGCAGTGCCGGCAGCATGCTGTCGATGCCCATGGAGATGCTGGCCGTCATCAGGGCGATCAGCAGGATGAATTCCACGATGCCGAGGCCGATGCGGCTGGAGCCGGACTGTTCCGGCTGGTGAGACTGAGGCGCGGTTGTCATTTGAATATGCCTGTCAATGCAAAGCGAGGGACTGGTCGGCCGGAGGGGGCGCATTATGCGGGCGGAAGAGGCGACCCCTTTCGGCAATCAGCACGAACATCAAACCGATCAGCGAGACGGTGAAGTAGCCGATGACCATCGGCGTCGCCGTACCGTTGAAATACTGGCCGATGCCGGCGCCGATCGATGCGCCGCCGACCGTGCTCATGAAGCCGAGCACCGAGGAAGCGGTTCCGGCGACATGGCCGAGCGGCTCCATGGCGAGCGAGTTGAAATTGGAGCCGATCCAGCCGAACTGGAACATCGCCAGCGCGAAAAAGATCATGAAGAGCGGGAAGGGCATCGGCGCCGGGCCGTAAAGCTGGACGATCATCCAGATGAAGGTGACGACGGAGAAACCGAGCAGCGCCGCATGCGACAGACGCCGCATGCCGAAACGGCCGACGAGTTGCGAATTGATGAAGGATGACAAGGCCATGAACAGCGCCACGCCGCCGAAGGCGACGGGCGTGTAGACGCCGAGTCCGTAAATGCCGCTGTAGATCTGTTGAGCCGAGTTGATGAAGCCGAACAGCGCCCCAAACAGGAACGTGCTGGCAAGGGTGTAACAGAGGGCCACCCTGTTCGTCAGCACGATGCGGAAACCCGCGGCAACGGATTTGACCGTCAAAGGCCGGACGTTTTCCGGTTTCAGCGTTTCGGGAAGCCGGAAGTACATCCAGAGACCGACAAGTGTCGCCATCGTGCCGATGAAGACGAAGATCATGTGCCAGGTGCTGACCAGCAAGATGATCTGGCCGCTTCCGGGCGCGATGACGGGCACGATCATGAAGACCATCATGATCAGCGACATGACCTCCGCCATCAGACGGCCGCCGAAGACGTCACGAACGATCGAAATGGTGATAACACGTGTCGCCGCCGATCCGAGACCCTGGATGAAGCGCAGGAGGAGCAGGCCTGCAAAAGACGGGATAAGGGCAATGCCGAAAGCGGAGATGACGTAAACGGTAAGGCCGATCAGCAGGGGCGGGCGGCGGCCGAAGCGATCCGACAGGGGGCCGTAGATGAGCTGCGCCGAGCCGAAGCCGATGAGATAGGCCGTCACCACATATTGCCGATGATTCTCGTTTATCACGCCAAGGCTGGAGCCGATCTGCTGCAAGGCGGGGAGCATGATGTCGATCGCGAGCGAATTGATCGCCATCAGGAAGGCCGCGAGCGCGATGAACTCGCGTTTGCCCATGGGCAGCTGCCCATGGGACATAGCCTGGGATGTAGTCGTCACGGTTTTATTCCCATAAACATGTCAAGGCGCCGCCCGATGGCAGCGCCTTTTCGATCCAATTGAACTATGGAAACCGGACGGGGGAGCCCGGTGCCCGTTCAGGCGGCGCCGCGAACGCTGATGCCGTGTTCCTGGAGGTGCTGCTGCAACTCGCCCGCCTGGAACATTTCGCGTACGATGTCACAGCCGCCGATGAACTCGCCCTTTACATAGAGCTGCGGAATGGTCGGCCAGTTGGAATAGTCCTTGATGCCCTGACGAATCTCGGCATCGGCAAGGACGTTGACGCCCTTATAGTCGACGCCGATATAATCGAGAATCTGGACCACTTGGCCTGAGAAGCCACATTGCGGGAACTGGGGCGTGCCCTTCATGAAAAGAACGACGTCGTTGTTCTTGACTTCGTTGTCGATGAATTCGTGAATACCGCTCATTGTCCAGTTCCTTTCACATGCGGGGTCAAGGTCCGCAGCGTTAAATCTGTTCCTTAAATAGCAAGCGCCAGGCGCGATTTCCAGCGGCAAAACGCAGGCTTTTCCTTTTTCATCGCATGAATGGATTTCCAGCATCAGCTGTTAAGAAAGATGGTCGAAACGGCTCATTGGCAATCTTTTCTGAACAGTGCGTTTTGAAAACGCCTCTTCAACTCCAAGCCTGAACAACACAAATGAAAATTTCAAGCAAGGGACGATTAATATTAGGCCGCTACTTAATTTACAAACGGCCGGTATGTTTGTTAGAGTTTGTCGATTGATGCGATTTGGCGCGTATCGGTCCCTTGTTGACATTGCATTCGTATTTTTGAGGGAGCGGACACCATGAGCCACCATCACTATTCCGACGGGCAGGTTGGTGAAGAGCGGGAATTTTACAGTTCGGAGGAAAGAAGCGAGGGCGAGCGGGAATATTATGAGCATGTGCGCACGCCAAGGGCTTCCATTCTGAACAGTGCCGTGACCGTCTGTGCCATCGTGCTCGTTTTGAGCATTGCCTTCGGCTACCGCGCTTCGACTGCTCCAACACCGCAACCAGCGGTGCCGCCGATCGTCCAAAAAATCATGATCGCGCCGCCGGCGGACCCCTGTGCAGACAGTTCTCCCTATCCTGGCCGCGAATGCTGAGGTCGCCTTCTTGTCACCGTGCGGTACAGCGGCGAGTCGGGTGACATCTATAAGCGTTCTTCTTTCCCGACAACGGCCACGACCTTAAACACTTGATTTCAATCTTTTTATGTTGAGATGAATTGTGGGCGCCGCCATGAAAAAGCCCGCAGCTCGTGGTTTTGGCGATTTCCAGTATTTTCGATGCCGCTCGTGCGCCCAGGGACAGACTGCCAGATGAATAATATCAAGAAGAGGGTGGTTCTCCACTTCCCTGGTTTCGAGCCGTTGGATGCAGCAGCGCATCGGGCTCGCTACGGGCGTTCGGCGCAGCAGAGCGCCGCAGTCTGGGATTTTTCGGTTTCCGTCGACGAGCTGAAAAATTTCGGCCGGGCACCCTGTTTCGATGTGACCGCAACGGCTGCGGATTGGCAGACGCAGAGCCGCATTCATATCGTCGATCACAACGATCTTGTCTCCGCCTTGAACGGCAGGCCGTTCTTTACGCGGCTCATGCAGGGATATCTTGCCGCCGCAAGGGTTGCCGTTTCGGGCGGGATGGTGGGTTATTTCCGTCACGCCTGGCGCTTCGGCCTGTTTTTCGTCTTTCCCTTTCTGTTGATGCTCGCGGGGCTGTCGATCAGCCTTTCCATCGCCTTCACGCCGTTCGTATTCGGCCTGCCGGCCTGGAGCCATATCGGCAGCATCGCGCTGGCCGTCGCATTCTTCGTCTATATATTTCTGCCGCAGGCGGAGAAGTTGCATACGCTGCATCTTTTCTCCGACTGGGAAATGGCGGTGGCCATGGCGGGACTGAACGGGCTCGGCGCCAAGCAATGGCTGGAGGCGAGCGCGATCAGCGTGCGTCAGGCCCTGGATGAGCCCGATATCGACGAATTCGTTATTTCCTCACATAGCATGGGCTCGTCCGTTGCCACTCATGTGATCGGCCTGCTGCTCGAGCGGGAGCCGGAACTATTGCAGGGCAAGCGCGTGGTATTCATGACGCTCGGCAGCGCCATTCTGCAATGCGCCCTCATGCGGCCGGCATCCGAGCTGCGCTCGCGTGTCGGGCTGATCGCACGTTGCAAGGAGATTTTCTGGCTCGATGTTCATTGTCTGACCGACGCGATTCACTTTTACAAGGCGAAGGTCGCCGCCGTTTGCGGGCATACGGATGCGGCGCAGGCTTCGATCCTCTTCGTGCGTTTCAAGCAGATGCTGTCGCAGAAGCATTACAGGAAGATCAAGCGCGATTTCCTGCGGGTTCACCGGCAATATGTCCTCGGCCCCGATGTGAAAGCCTTCTTCGATTTCACGCTGATGACGGCCGGTCCGCTGCCGGTGTCGGATTTCGCTGAATTCTCACCGAAGAGATTGCCGGAGCTGAGCTTCAACTCCGGCGAAGAGGCGCAGGCGCTCTCAGTCGGGCGCTGACGTCTGCAGCGCCAGGGCGTGCAGCACACCGCCCATATTGCCCTTCAGGGCATCATAGACCATCTGGTGCTGCTGCACGCGGCTCTTGCCGCGGAAGGCTTCCGCGACAACTTCGGCGGCATAGTGATCGCCATCCCCGGCCAGGTCGCGAATCGTCACCTTGGCGCCGGGAATGCCGGCCTTGATCATGTCTTCGATATCGCCGGGGTTCATGGGCATGAGTGGTACCTCGATTTATTCAGCAGCGGCAAGCGAGCCGCCATCCATGAAGGCAGGAAACCACGATTCATGCGCCTCGCGCAACTGTTCAACCGGAAGCGTTAACAGGCCACTGATGGCAAGCGCATCGCCGCCGACTGTTCCAAGACGGCGGAAGGGCACTCCGGCGCTTTCCGCATTGATGCAGACGAAATCGGCGACATCGGCCGGAACGGCGATGACATAACGGGCCTGATCCTCACCGAAAAGCGCTGCATGCGGCAAAGTTTTGCATTCCGCGAGGTCGACACGCAGACCCTTGCCGGATGCCATTGCCACTTCTGCGAGTGCCAATGCCAGTCCGCCGGACGATATGTCGTGGCAAGCCGTGACCTGGCCGTTGCGGATGGCGGAGCGGACGAAATCGCCGTTGCGGCGCTCGGCAAAGAGATCGACTTCCGGAGCAGGGCCATCGGTCGAGCCGACGATATCGCGCAGATAGATCGAGGAGCCGAGATGGCTGCCGTCGACACCGATCATCAAAACGTGGTCACCTTCCGAAGCGGAGCCGATGCGGGCCATGGCCTTCCAATCCGGCAGCAGGCCAACGCCGGCGATGGTTGGGGTCGGGAGGATCGCGACGCCATTGGTCTCGTTGTAGAGCGAGACATTGCCCGAAACGATCGGGAAATCCAGCGCGCGGCAGGCTTCGCCGATGCCTTTAACGGCGCCGACGAGCTGGCCCATGATTTCGGGCTTTTCCGGATTGCCGAAGTTCAGATTGTCGGTCGCAGCCAGCGGCTCGGCGCCGGTCGCCGTGATGTTGCGCCAGCATTCGGCCACGGCCTGCTTGCCGCCTTCGAACGGATCGGCTTCGACATAGCGCGGCGTCACGTCGGAGGAGAAGGCGAGAGCCTTGGTCGCATGGCCTTCGACGCGGACGACGCCGGCGTCACCGCCGGGAAGCTGCAGCGAATTGCCCTGGATAAGCGTGTCATATTGCTCATAGACCCAGCGGCGGCTGGACTGGTTGGCGGAGCCAACGAGCGTCAGCAGAGCCTGACCGTAGTCTTCCGGGGCTGCGACGAGATCGGCCGGCAGGGCTGCGCGCTTGTCTGACTCGCGCCACGGGCGGTCATATTCCGGTGCCTGATCTCCGAGATCCTTGATCGGCAGATTGGCGACTTCTTCGCCCTGATGGATGACGCGGAAGCGCAGATCATCCGTCGTCTTGCCGACGATGGCGAAATCCAGACCCCACTTGACGAAGATCGCCTTGGCGACGGCTTCCTTTTCCGGCTGCAGCACCATGAGCATGCGCTCCTGGCTTTCCGACAGCATCATTTCATAGGCCGTCATCCGCTCTTCGCGCACGGGCACCTTGTCGAGATCGAGCTCGATGCCGAGGTCGCCCTTGGCGCCCATTTCGACGGCGGAGCAGGTGAGGCCGGCGGCACCCATGTCCTGAATGGCGATGACGGCACCCGTCTGCATCAGTTCCAGGCAGGCTTCCAGCAGGCATTTTTCGGTGAAGGGGTCGCCGACCTGAACGGTCGGGCGCTTTTCCTCGATCGATTCGTCGAATTCGGCGGACGCCATGGTGGCGCCGCCGACGCCATCACGGCCGGTCTTGGCGCCGAGATAGACGACCGGCAGGCCAACGCCCTTAGCTTCCGACAGGAAGATCGCATTGGACTTGGCAAGGCCGGCCGCAAAGGCGTTGACCAGAATATTGCCGTTGTAGCGCGCATCGAATTCGACTTCGCCGCCGACTGTGGGAACGCCGAAGGAATTGCCGTAGCCGCCCACACCGGCGACGACGCCGGATACGAGATGGCGGGTCTTCGGATGATCCGGCTCGCCGAAACGCAGGGCGTTCATGGCAGCGATCGGGCGAGCGCCCATGGTGAAGACGTCGCGCAGAATGCCGCCGACACCGGTCGCAGCGCCCTGATACGGCTCGATGTAGGAGGGGTGGTTGTGGCTCTCCATCTTGAAGACGACGCAATCGCCGTCATCGATGTCGACCACGCCGGCATTCTCGCCCGGACCCTGGATGACGCGCGGTCCCTTGGTCGGCAGCGTGCGCAGCCACTTCTTGGAGGATTTGTACGAGCAGTGCTCGTTCCACATGGCGGAGAAGATGCCGAGCTCGGTAAAGGAGGGCTCGCGGCCGATCAGATCCAGAATGCGCTGATATTCATCCGGCTTCAGGCCGTGGGCGGCAATCAGTTCGGGGGTGATCTGGATCGAATTGGAAATGGTCATGGGCGCTCGAGTGTCCTTGCCTGTAAAGGATTTGAAGACCGGTCAGGGATCGGGGTCTCTTTAGCGCAACTCTCCCTGTCGTGCGACAGGAAAATCACCGGCGTTCACAACACGCCGGCATTGATGCTGGAGAAGTCGGTTGCGCGGCCATTGAAGGTCGCGCGAGATCGTCAGAATTTATAGCCAACCATGACGCCTGCGCGCGTCATGCCGCCATTGGGACCATCGCAGAGATTGGCATGCGACGCATGCGCGATCTGCGCCATCACGTTCCAATGGCTGTCGAAGTTATAGCCGAGGCCGGCATATTCGTGGAACAGCAGGCGGCAGCCGAGCATCGGGCCATGATCCTGCCAATCGTGGAGATTGCCGGTGTGCACCGTGCCGCCGAAGCCGACTTCCGTGAAGATGCCGTTGCTATGCGTGAGTGTCCAGGAAAGGCCACCATAGACCTGGGTCGCCGACCCTCCGGTGCCGATCGAAGTTCCCAGATGAATACGCGGATGGGTCAGCTGGTCTTTCCAATCCGCGGTCGGATTGTAACCAAACGGATTGAACAACACCTGGACGTCCGGAAAGACGCCATTTTCGTGATCATATCCGCTCTGAACCGATCCGCTCGCGCCAAATCGCAATTCATCGAAGATCTTGGCTTGAGGGGCAACCGCAACCGTGTCTGCGGCGGTTGCGATGGATTGACCTGCTATGAATGCGGAACTGATTACCAGAAAACTCGTAACTAAACGCTTGCTTAAATAGCCTGCAATAGCCATGCACTCCCCCTGGTGTGGCGGGCGAATCCTGACTTATTGATAGAATGGTAGCGTTCTAAGAGTCGAGATGATGCAATAGTATTTCCGCAAGATGTCCGTCGATAAATTGATAAGACTTGCTTAAATGTGACTATCGTATGTCGATGAACCGTTTTCCAACAACCTACGCAATATTATGAAGCCGTCTGCAACATCTTCTCGTTGCGGTGGTGAGGAGAAGGCGATGCGGACCCTGTGGAAAACCCGTTCGATTCGTGCTGCCTTGAATTCGTCTTCGTCATCGATCAGCACCCCCTCGGCGAGGGCGGCGTTCTTGAATGTGCCCGAAAGCCAGGGCTCGGGTAGCTTCAGCCATAGGAACGGCAGATGCGGATGCGAGTTGAACTCGAAACCGGCGAGCGCCTCGCGCGCGATCAATTCGCGCGCCCTGATCTCCTCGACCGATTTACGGCGCAGTTCCAGTGCGTGACCGCCAAGTACGAGCCGGGCGCAGGTCTCCGCCAGAATAAAGGGCAGGCCGCCGGTCGTCATCTTGTGGGTGACCTTGATGCGCTGGGCAAAATGCGGCGGGCAGGCGACCCAGCCGCCGCGTACCCCCGCCGTCACCGACTTCGACAGGCTGCTGACCACGAAAGTCCGTTCCGGCGCGATGGCAGCCATAAGCGGATTGGGGTCACCGGTCATGCCGCCATAGAGGTCGTCCTCGATCAGCCAGACGCTGTGCCGGCGCGCGATGGCGGCGATTGCCCGGCGTCTGGCTTCCGGCATCGTCACCAGCGTGGGATTATGTGCCGTCGGCATCACGAAGGCGAGGCGCGGATGCTGCTGCTGGCAAAGGCGCTCAAAATCCTCCGGGATCATGCCGTGCTCGTCTGAATCCACCAGGATCGAGCGGCGCCCGAGCAGGCGCGCGGCGCGGCTGATCTGCGTATAGGTCAGGTTCTCGAAGACGATCTTGTCGCCCGGCGACGTGACGGCCGAAATGACTGCGATGGCGGCGGCGTGGGCGCCGAGCGTCGGCACGATCGTCTCGATTGCCGGCTGCCAGCCGTTGCGGGCGAGCCAGATTTGTCCCGCCTGGAACCAGCTTGCCGGGAAATTCCGGGAATAGGAGGAAATTTCCGTCTGATGCTCGCTGCTGATGTCGGCAAAGAGCCTGCCGATGATTTCGCCCTGGCCAATGTCGGGCGCCGCGGTCGTGTCGAAGCGTATCTTCGCTTCCGGCGTATTCAGGCCGCGCGTGCCGGCAAGCGCCTGAGTGATCGGATCGACGAGCTCGATCTGCTTGCCGTTCGAGCGTTCCAGCACATAAGTGCCGCGGCCGACTTCGCCGGCCACGAGGCCGCGTTCATGCACGAGCGCATAGGCCCGGCTTATGGTGCCGATGGTGACGCCGATGTCGTAGGCAAGATTGCGCTGTGGCGGCAGCTTGGTGCCGGGCGGCAAAACGCCATGGGTAATCGCGTGTTCGATGGCATCGGCGACGCGGATATAGACCGGGCCGGTTCCGCTGGAAATGTCAGGAAGCCAATTTGTCATAAGGACAATTTCCTAGATTGTCTCTGTTATGGAGTCAAGCGTATGAGTCAATTTGTATCGTTTGGCTCGATGCGCGAAAATTGTCACCATCATGTGAGAATGAAGATGAGTACAATAGATGCAATCTGCGCGACCAAGGCGCAAGACGCGTCCTCGGCAGGCGTAAAAGTCCGGACGGCGCAGCCAAGGCCGCATCCGGTGCTTCGGCTTTGGAATATTTATCTGCATTGGCTGGAAAAGCGCGAGAGCCGCTGGGTCCTGCGAGACCTGACGGATGATCAGCTGCGCGACATCGGCCTGACGCGGCTCGAGGCGGCGACGGAAGCCAAGAAGTCGTTCTTCTGGGATTGAACGGGCGGATAAACCTGGGCAGCCCTGCCTGTCCGCCGCCTATTCGAGGTCCAGAACGGAATATATGAAGCCAGCGCGTTCCTCGATGCCGATCTTCGGCAGGACATGCACCTCATAGCCGAGCGCGGGATAGGCGGCGGTCAATCGGTCGTATTCCGCAACCGCCGCCGTAAAATCGTGCCTTCTTTCGCGATCGCCGACATAGATTTCTGGCCATGGCGGGGTCAGGAAGACATGCCTGTTGGAGCGGTGCAGTTGACCGAGTGCAGCCAGCACGGGCTCGCCCGTCAAATGCTCGAGAGCCGATGCGGCGTCGATCAAGCCTCTGTCGAAGAAGACAATCCCCGGAAACGCTATTGCTTTCTCGCGATCTGCGAGCGACATGGCGATTGCCCGGCGCGCGAATGCCGGTGCATCGACCCATGGCAAAGCGGAGCCGCCGCTTTCCAACTCCTCGACGACGATGCGTCGCCCCGGCTCTTCGATAGCCTGGTGCCCGCGGCGCTTGAGCGCTTCCAATAGGGTGGATTTTCCACCTCCCGAGCAGCCGGAAAGAATGACAAACCTGTCCATGACCATGATCCCTGAGAGTGAGGGGACGTCATGCGCCGTTGTAATTGTGGCTCAGGCGGAAAACAGCCTCGGGCCTTTGGCCTAGCTGCAAGCCTTGGAGCCACCAGCCCAGCGATTGACGTCGCCGGTGATGCGGCCACCGGAGGCACCCGACATCATCGGACCGAAGGCCTGCAATTGTGCGGGATTGCCTTCCGCTTGCACGACGAGCGACGGCCGGCCGGTCGGGTGTTTCTTGTCGACCACAAGAATGCGCGGGCGACCGGTAAAGGAGTTGAGCTCCGGAGAGAGCTGATAACCAGCGAAGGCCGGGTCCGACGACTTGAACCAGCAGGCGCTGGCATTGAGCATGACACGTTCCATCGTCGACAGGGCGCTGTGATCCGTCGCGGTGATGGCCGGCGGCCGCGGGCCGCACGAAGTTACCAGCAGCCCAAGCGTCGCGATGGCGGCGGCGGAATAAAGTCCTGTCAGGAGGCGAGGGCGCATCAATCTCTTTCCAGTGAGGCGGTTAGGGCTGTTCTGCCGAGGTCTGCCGGATCATGGTTCGGCGCCGTGCCGTTTTATGCGAAGGCGCCAATTTCTTGGTTTCGATATAGGATCGGCCCGGTGTCAGGCGGCGACCACACCGAGCGCGGAGGCGAACAATCCGCGGCCGTCGCTGCCGCCATGGGCGGCTTCGATCAGGTTTTCCGGATGCGGCATCATGCCAAGCACGTTGCCCTTGGCGTTCATCACGCCGGCGATGTCGTTGACCGAGCCGTTGGGGTTCGTGCCTTCAGCGTAGCGGAAGACCACCTGGCCGTTGTCTTCGATCGCCTTCAGCGTCTCGGCATCGGCGAAATAGTTGCCGTCGTGATGTGCGACCGGGCTCCGGATGATCTGGCCCTTGGCGTAGGCGGCGGTGAAGTCCGTCTCGGCATTGACGACTTCCAGCTTCACTTCGCGGCAGACGAATTTCAGCGAGGCGTTGCGCATCAGCGCGCCAGGCAGCATGCCGGCTTCGAGCAGGATCTGGAAACCGTTGCAGACGCCCAAAACCTTGACGCCCTTGTCGGCCTTGTCCTTGATCGCCTGCATGATCGGCATGCGGGCGGCAATTGCTCCGCAGCGCAGATAATCGCCATAGGAGAAACCGCCGGGAATGACGATCAGGTCGACATCAGGGATTTCGGTTTCGGTCTGCCAGACCGTCACCGGCGCATGACCGGAAATCTTGGTCAGTGCCGCTATCATGTCGCGATCGCGATTGAGGCCGGGGAGTTGGACGACTGCTGATTTCATGATGCTGGTCCCGCAATAGGCGAAGAGTAATCGCTGGAATGGGCTTCGTGAGCCATACCCCATTGCCTCAGGCAAAGGAAGCACGGCTCGCGAAAGAGGACAATCAGTCGATCGAAATGCTGAAGTTCTCGATCACCGTGTTGGCGAGAAGCTTCTCGCACATGGCCCTGAGGTCCGCCTCGGCCTTGCCCTTGTCGGCACCTTCCAGCTCGAGGTCGAAGACCTTGCCCTGGCGGACCTGATGGACGCCGTCAAAGCCGAGAGCGCCGAGCGCACCTTCGATTGCCTTGCCCTGCGGATCGAGAACGCCGTTCTTCAGCGTGACGGTTACACGAGCCTTGATCACGATTGTCCTTTCTGAACTTACTTGACGAGAACCGGGCCCGTGCCGCGCACGGGTTCGTTTTCATTGATGATGCCGAGGCGGCGCGCCACTTCGGAATAGGCTTCCAACAGGCCGCCGAGGTCGCGGCGGAAACGATCCTTGTCCATCTTCTCCCGGGTTTCGATGTCCCAGAGACGGCAGCTGTCCGGTGAGATCTCGTCTGCCAGAATGATGCGCATCATGTCGCCTTCGAAGAGGCGGCCGCATTCGATCTTGAAATCGACGAGCTGGATGCCGACGCCGAGGAAAAGGCCGGTCATGAAATCGTTGACGCGGATGGCGAGTGCCATGATGTCATCGAGTTCGGCCGGATTGGCCCAGCCGAAAGCCGTGATGTGCTCCTCGGAGACCATCGGATCTTCGAGTGCGTCGGACTTGTAGTAGAACTCGATGATCGAGCGCGGCAGCACGACGCCTTCCTCGATGCCGAGGCGCTTGGCGAGCGAGCCGGCGGCGACATTGCGCACGACGATCTCGAGCGGAATCATCTCCACTTCCTTGATCAGCTGCTCGCGCATGTTGAGGCGGCGGATGAAGTGCGTGGGAATGCCGATCTTGTTCAGATGGCTGAAAATATATTCGCAGATGCGATTGTTCAGAACACCCTTGCCATCGATGACTTCGTGCTTCTTCTTGTTGAAGGCGGTGGCATCGTCCTTGAAGAACTGGATCAGCGTGCCAGGCTCAGGCCCTTCATAAAGGATCTTGGCCTTGCCCTCGTAAATACGGCGGCGACGGTTCATTGGTATTGTTCTCTGTCTTTGGCGCTTACGGTATAGCGCAAGTGGATCATATGTGGGCGTCCCCATAACGGATAAGAAGCGAATTCACAATCCGCCTGCGCCTCCTTCCTCGGAATTCCGGCCTTGACGGGGTGCCAATGCTGGGAATCGGGATCCTTTGCTAGCCTGTTTTACAGGCTTTTATCTGACGATGGAATGAAGGTGCCTGCTACTTCACAGGCTAGTGAGGCGAGGCGTGCTTCTACCCACCGTTGTTCCACCGCAATCAAGGCTTCAGCTGGCTGAGGAATTTGGCGAAGACCATCGTGCCTTCAGGCCAGGGACCATGCCCGGATTCGGTATTGATATGACCGGCTTCACCGGCATCGATCAGCAGCGAACCCCAGCTGCTGGCAACATCATCCGCATGCTCATAACTGCCGAAAGGATCGTTGCGGCTTGCAATGGTAACAGAGGGAAACGGCAGCGGATCGCGCGGATAGGGACCGAAGGTCATCAGATGCTTCGGCCGGATATCCGGATTGGCGACATCGGGCGGTGCAACGAAGAAGGCGCCGGCAATCTTGTTGCGGAAATGCGGGATCGCATGGATCGCCGAGGGGACGCCGAGCGAATGCGCGACGAGGACAACGGGCTTATCCGAAGCGTTCACTTCCTCGGCAATGCGGGCGACCCAGTCATCGCGCACCGGCTTCGACCATTCCGCCTGGTCCACGCGCCGCGCGGTCGAGAGCTTCTGCTCCCAGCGCGTCTGCCAGTGGTCGGGGCCGGAATTCGTATAACCGGGAATGATGAGAATGTTTGCGTCGGAGGCTTTCATGATTGCGCCGATGTGGAAAAGGGGAGCTCAACTGTCAAGTGAGAAAGGCGACAATTGCGGCAAAATTTGCTAATATCGCGGCTGCCGGTAGCGAATGAGGATGTCGGCAACCAATTTTGCCGCCATTTGCGCCGCCAGCCGAGCACATCGAGGTTGAGGAGGAGAGCATCATGACGGCCTTTCACGTCATGGCAGGAGCGGACCATACATTCAGCCGCCCGGCCATCCGCAAGATCGGCATTGCTGACCTCGTCGATGCCCTGAAAATGGGGCTGGACGACTTCAGCGAAAAGCCATCGCACTATGTGTTCCTGTGCCTGATGTATCCGATTGCAGGCATTGCGCTTGCGATCTGGAGCACGGACCAGAACCTGCTGCCACTGCTGTTTCCATTGATGTCAGGCTTTGCCCTGCTGGGTCCCATCGCGGCAATCGGCCTCTACGAGATCAGCCGACGGCGGGAGAAGGGGCTGGATACGTCATGGAGCCATGCTTTCGAGGTCCGTTTCTCACCAGCCTTGCCGTCGATCATCGTTGCCGGCCTCTTGCTGTTCGGCCTTTTCATCGTCTGGCTCTTCGTGGCGCAGAATCTCTACTTCTTCTATTTCGGTGATGGCGCGCCGCCGAAGCTCACATCCTTCGTGTCGACTATCCTGACCACGCCCGAAGGCATAGCGATGATGTTCTGGGGCAATCTCCTCGGCTTCATCTTTGCGCTTGTCGTGCTGGCGACCACGGTCGTTACCTTCCCGCTGCTGCTGGACCGCGATGTCGGCGTCGTGGCCGCGATCGACGCCAGCATCCGGGCGACGCTGATCAATCCGATACCGGTGGCGGTCTGGGGCCTGATTGTGGCGGCACTGCTGGTGATCGGCACGATTCCGATCTTTGCGGGGCTGGCCGTGATCATGCCCATACTCGGGCATGCCACCTGGCATCTCTATCGCAAGCTTGTGGTGCCAGCCGAGCCTCACTAGGCGCCGGCTTGTCATTGGTTCCCGTCTCCTAGGCGGGAACCAGCGTGACCTTGCAGCGTTGATCTGCGTCTATCCCGGGAACTGGAATAGTTCGAGAGATAGGTGGGTTCAGCCGAGGATGAGGTTCATGGCAAGGCTTAAACATATCTTCGCTCGTTTCGCCACGGTGGTTTCAGAAGGGGCGGGAAAACCGGTTGTTTTCATACTGGCGCTGCTGTCGGTCGTCGTCTGGGGCTTGACCGGGCCGATCTTCAGCTTTTCCGAGACTTGGCAGCTCATCATAAACACAGGCACGACGATCATCACCTTCCTGATGGTCTTTTTGTTGCAGAACGCGCAGACGCGCGATACGCGTGCCATCCAGGCCAAGCTCAACGAACTCATCCTGACCAGTGCCGCGGAGAATCGCTTCATCGGCATCGAGAACCTGGACGAGGAGGATTTGAAGCATCTCGACCGTCTGGTGGAGAAGGCGGCCAGGCGTGACGACAACAGCAATAGAGGATCGCCGCAAAGGTCGGTCCGCCGGAAAAATCAGACGCGAAACGTAGAGGCGCCGAGCCGATAGACTCCAGTCGCCTAACGCTCCTGTCGCGCCTGGATCACGTAACGGTCGTGCATGTCCAGCTCGCCGGGATCGACCGATACGACCGACCGAACCCCGGTCTCGGACACGAGAATGAACGAGTAGGGGTCCGAGGTGGCGTCATCCGCAAGAAGCAACGATCTGCCGAGCAGTCGTGCAAGGCGTGCGCCACTTTCAATGATATCGGGCTGTTGAAGATCCCCCGAAAGATAGATGGTCACGATTTGCGAATAGGCGTCTTCCGATGCGCCACCGACCACGCAAGTGACGGGCGCATCGCGCATTTCGCCGATGTCGTGGACGATGTCCACGCTCTGCGTGCGCAGATCAAGCATCGCCGCGATGCGGCCTCTCAGCAGGTCATCGTCCGCCGGATGTTCCAGAACTGCGTCGAACCAGATCATTGCCTGCACACTGCGTTGGAATAATACTGCCGGGATCTTATCCGCAAAACAGGAGAAGCGGCGCGTTTTCCGCGCCGCTTCTTCAAAATCAGATCGATGGCCGTGCGAGCCTAGAGCCTTCTCGCTTTTCTTCGAATCGCGAAAACGCTCTATCCATTTGTATTTGCGCAATTCCGGACGGAAAACTGCTATGCACTTTTCCTGGAATTGCTCTAGGTCACATACCCATAAAATAGTTTTGGATTTGAAGAATTTGTGATTCTCATTGTCTCTGAGGCTTGGAGGCAGTGATGGCGCGCTTTGATTTGACGGATTTCGAATGGTCTGTGATCGAACCTCTTCTGCCGACCAAGGTTCGGGGTAAGGCCCGCGTTGATGACCGGCGCGTCTTGAATGGGATTTTCTGGCGGCTGAGAACTGGTGCGCCGTGGGCGGATATTCCAGCGCGCTATGGCCCCTATACGACCTGCGTAAACCGCTTTAACCGGTGGCGTCATGCGGGGCATTGGGGGCGTATTCTCGACGCAATATCAGAAGCTTACGATGGCGATATCCAGATGATCGACAGCTCGTCAATCCGCGTTCACCAACATGCTGCCAACGGTCAAAAAAAGACGAGCGATCCGGTTGCATGGGTCGCTCGCGCGGCGGGCTGACAACCAAAATTCATGCTCTTGTCGATGCCGATGGTCGACCGATCCGCTTAAAGCTGACAGCCGGCCAGGCCCATGACGGACGCTCGGCGACCGATATGTTGGCGACTGTCGGGGCCGGTCAAACACTTCTGGCTGACCGCGCTTATGACAGCGACAGGCTGCGACAAGACCTCAAAGCACGCGGAGCATGGGGCTGTATCCGCCCCATGCCAAACAGGGTCAATATTCCCGACTTCAGCTCATGGCTTTACAAACAACGCAACGCTGTCGAGCGGTTTTTCAATAAACTCAAACACTTCCGAGCTATCGCAACCCGATACGACAAACGCGACGACAATTTCCTCGCATCGATCCAGCTCGCCTCAATTCGTATCTGGCTACGATCTTATGAGTCGGTGTCCTAGCCGAAAACCCGCTTGAAGATCGTGTCGACATGCTTGGTGTGGTAGCCAAGGTCGAATTTCTCGCGGATATCCTCTTCGGAAAGCGCTGCGCGCACTTCCTGGTCGGCCAGCAGCTCCTCGAGGAAGTCCTTGCCTTCTTCCCAGACCTTCATGGCGTTGCGCTGGACGAGCCGATAGGAATCCTCGCGGGAGACGCCGGCCTGGGTCAGCGCCAGCAGCACGCGCTGTGAATGAACAAGCCCGCGGAACTTGTTCAAATTCTTCATCATATTGTCCGGATAGACGAGCAATTTGTCGATGACGCTGGTGATGCGGGCGAGCGCGAAATCGAGCGTGACGGTCGCGTCCGGGCCGATCATGC
Organism: Rhizobium sp. BK289; assembly: GCF_014193575.1. NCBI lineage: Bacteria > Pseudomonadati > Pseudomonadota > Alphaproteobacteria > Hyphomicrobiales > Rhizobiaceae > Rhizobium > Rhizobium sp. BK289. The sequence continues at coordinate 95,657 of NZ_JACHZO010000002.1, read as the reverse complement.
GCTCAACGGAGGAGTGCGAGATATCGCGCTCGTGCCATAGGGCGACGTTCTCCATGGCTGGGATGGAGTATGAGCGGACCATGCGGGCAAGGCCCGTCAGGTTTTCCGTCAATACCGGATTGCGCTTATGCGGCATAGCAGACGAGCCCTTCTGGCCCGGAGAGAAATATTCTTCGGCTTCCAGAACTTCGGTGCGCTGCAGGTGGCGGATTTCGGTGGCGAGACGCTCGATCGAGGAGGCGACGACGCCGAGCGTGGCGAAGAACATTGCATGACGGTCGCGCGGGATGACCTGGGTGGAGACCGGCTCCGGCTTCAGGCCTAGGGCGGCGGCGACATGTTCCTCAACGCGGGGATCGATGTTGGCGAAGGTGCCGACCGCACCGGAAATGGCGCAGGTGGCGACTTCCTCGCGAGCCGCGATCAGGCGCTGCTTGCAACGCTCGAATTCGGCATAGGCAAGCGCCAGCTTGACGCCGAAGGTTGTCGGTTCGGCATGAATGCCATGCGAGCGGCCGATGGTGACCGTATCCTTGTGCTCGAAGGCGCGCCGCTTCAGGGCTTCCAGAAGCTTGTCGATATCGGCAAGCAGCAGGTCGCTGGCGCGCACGAGCTGGACGTTGAAGCAAGTATCGAGCACGTCCGAGGAGGTCATGCCCTGGTGAACGAAGCGGGCGTCCGGTCCGACGATTTCGGCCAGATGCGTCAGGAAGGCGATGACGTCGTGCTTGGTGACGGCCTCGATCTCGTCGATGCGGGCGACATCGAACGTGGCCTTGCCGCCCTTTTCCCAGATGGTGTCCGCCGCCGACTTCGGGATGACGCCGAGAGCTGCCAGCGCATCACAGGCATGGGCCTCGATCTCGAACCAGATACGGAACTTGGTTTCGGGCGACCAGATGGCGACCATTTCCGGTCGGGAGTAGCGCGGGATCATGGGCTCAAAGCTTTCTTGGCTAATGGAAAGGAAACCTCGGCGCCCCCATAACAAAGACGAGCGGCAATCACAATGTTTGGCACAATGTTTGTTGGGCCAATCCTTCGTACGCTTCAACGCGTCCGTCGCGCAAGATAGGCTGAAACGGCGACCAGGCATAGAAGGCCGAACGGCAGAAACAGAGGCAAGCCGAAAATAGCGAACTGGTAGACGGCGCTGGCGCCGGTGTACAGGAATTGGAATGTCCAGATGAGTGAGCCGAACGGCGCATGCCAGCGCGAATAGAACCAGCGATAGTCCATGGCAAAGAGAAACGCCGTCATGGCCGCGGTGCCGATGGAGAGCACAAGAAAGAAAGCGGCGAAGCGCGCGCTTGCCGGTCGGCTACGGGTGAACCGGCGGGTTAGCGGCACGAGGATGGCCCAGGCGAGGGTGCCGCCGAAGAAGTAAACAAGGGTAAGAGCCGTGAGATGACTGGTCAGAAGGCCGTTGCGCCAATAGAGGGCGGCGAGCGCCGCAGCGGCCATGGCCGCGCCCCAGCCGACGGCGTTGCCCAAAACTTCGAGGCAATGCGAAGCGACGGTCCGTGTCCGGCCCGTCGTCGCGATGAAGGCATTGGTCGGATTAGTTTGATCCAACGCGGCCTCGTTCGGCAGCGGCCCGGAGATCGCCGATCGTCTGTCTGTAGGCATCGACCGATTCGCCCTTGAAGATGGCAGAGCCGGCGACGAGCACGTTGGCGCCGGAAGCCGTGATGAGAGGTGCGGTGTCGACCGAAACGCCGCCATCGACTTCGAGTTCGATCGGACGGTCACCGATCAGAGACTTGGCGCTGCGGATCTTGTCGGCCATGGCGGGAATGAATTTCTGGCCGCCGAAGCCGGGATTGACCGACATGATCAGGATCAGGTCGATATCGTCGAGTACATTTTCCAGCACGGAAAGCGGTGTTGCCGGATTGAGGGTGACGCCGACCTTCTTGCCGAGATGACGGATGGTCTGCAGCGAGCGGTGCAGATGCACGCCGGCTTCGGCATGAACGGTGATGCGGTCGCAGCCGGCCTTGGCGAAGGCTTCCAGATAAGGATCGGCGGGCGAGATCATCAGATGGCAGTCGAAGGTCGCGGTCGTATAGGGGCGCAGCGCCTTGATGACATCGGCGCCGAAGGAGATGTTCGGCACGAAATGCCCGTCCATGACATCCAGATGGATCCAGTCGGCTCCGGCTTCGGTCACGTCCTTGACTTCCTGCCCAAGCTTGGCGAAGTCGGCGGCGAGAATGGAAGGGGCGATGCGGATCGGCAAGGTCATGGGTGGCTGAGCTCCAACTGATTTCTATAGCGACCTGAGCGCGTCACATGTGACGCGCTGAGGTCGCTATAGCGCTTTAAATTATGCAGTGGTGTCTGGATTAGCACCGCTGTCGCGGGCAAACAACCGCCCGAGGGGATCACCTCAGTTCGACGGCGTCGTCACCGGCACGAAAGCGTTGCCGCGCCATTGCAGCAGGCGATAGGGGTTTTCGTTCAATTCGTGGTTCTGGCCGAAGGTAATCGAGCCGATCGTCGTCTGGAATGTCGCGCCAAGGAGCTTTTCGGCAACGGGCTTGTTTTCCGCCTTCGCGCCTTCGGCTGCCTGGCTGGCGATCTGCGCCGCGGCCGCGGCCGGCAGGGTATAGCCGTCCGGCTCGATGCCGCCGGCACGCATGGCCTGTGCGGTCTGTTGTGCTGCAGGCAGAGTGGCATAATCAGGCAGCGCAATCGCCTGCACGCCTTCCTGCAAAGGCACGGGCGCATCGGCAGCACGCATCGCATCGCCCCCCATCAGCGCCAGCGGAATGTTTTCGTTCCTGGCGTCACGCGCGATCACCGCGACATCGCTGCGATCGCCACCGATGAAGACATGCGTGGCGCCGGCCTTCTTCAATCGACGGACAAGCGCGATCTGCTGATCCTGGCCGGGGCGGTAGGTATCGGTGAAGACCGGCTTCAGCCCCTTTTCCTCAAGCGCGTTGCGGATCGCGCCCACCAGTTCGCGGCCATGGATCGTGCCGTCGTCGATCAGCGCAATCGGCTCGGCCACCCAGTTTTTTAGGATGGTATTGATCGCGATGGCGGCCTCGGCACTATCCACGGGTGCGAGGCGAAACAGCGGCCAGCCATTCTTCAGCGCATCCTCCATCAAAATGCGGGAACGGATGGAAACGGTGATGGCCGGTATGCCGGCCTCCTTAAGGCGTGGAAGCGCACCTTCCAATGTTTCCGTGCACAGAAAGCCGATCACGATCTGCACTTTCGCCGCGATCAATGCTTCGGCGGCAGCCCGGCCGCCATCCTCGGTGCAAGATTCGTCGATGACCGTCGCCGTATCCTTTTGGGCCTGGATCTCGAAATTGGCCCCGGTGGTGATTTCGGCGCCAAGCATTGCGAAATTGCCGCTCTGCGGCGCCACCACGCCGATATGGATTCCCGCGGCATGGCTGCCGCCGGCCGCAGAAAGCAGTACGAGCAGAAGCGGAAGGCGGCGTAGAACGTTCATCGATGGATTATCCCGGACAATTTTCCGCTCTATTTATCCGCCTGATGGGCATCGTCAAAGAAAAAGCAACAAAATCGCTCTGTTTTCAATGGCGTTATTGTAGAAAAGCTAACACCTGGCCGCCATATTGAGCGAAAGATAAGGTGTCACAGGAATATGGAGACGGTGATGCTAGACAGGCAGCGTATGGATCCGGCGCTTTATCGAGATGCCATGAGCCGCTATGCAGGTCATGTGCAGCTGGTGACGACGGCGCTCGGCTCGGAGCGGCGCGGCGTGACGATCACGGCTGCCTGCTCGGTGTCGGACAGCCCTGCGACGGTTCTCATCTGCGTCAACAACAGCAACGCCAAGAACGAGATCTTCTTCAAGAGCGGCATTTTTGCCCTGAATACGCTCGGTGCCGATCATCAGTCCCTGGCCGATGCCTTTTCCGGGAAGACGCAGCTGACCGCCGACGAGCGCTTCGCAACCGGCAAGTTCGAAACGCTGGTGACTGGTGCGCCTGTCCTCAGCGACGCGCTTGCCGCTTTCGATTGCCGCGTGATCGAGATCAAGCAGGCTTCCACGCACAACATCATCTTCGGCGAGGTGATGGCCATACGCTACAGCGAGCCGAAGCCGGCATTGCTCTATATGAACCGGGGCTATCACACGCTATAACCCCTTCAAGGGAGTTATCATGGCGGATCAGACATTACCTTCGCTACCGGGTTCCATCGATGAAACGATGGCGTTGCTCGGCGCGCACGACTATCTGGCCGGGCGCGCGCTCGGCACGGTCCTGTTTCTCGCATTGAAGATGAAGCGGCCGCTCTTTCTCGAGGGCGAGGCCGGTGTCGGCAAGACCGAAATTGCCAAGGTCCTGTCGAAGGCGCTCGACCGGCCGCTGATCCGCCTGCAATGCTATGAAGGCCTGGATGTTTCCTCGGCCGTCTATGAATGGAACTATCCGGCGCAGATGCTGGAAATCCGTCTCGCGGAAGCCTCCGGTCTCACCGATCGCGATCGCATCGAGGCCGATATCTTCTCCGAGCGCTATCTCATCCGCCGGCCGGTGCTGCAGGCGCTGTCGGATGTCGGTGGACGCGCGCCGGTGTTCCTGATCGACGAGCTTGATCGCACCGACGAAGCTTTCGAAGCATTCCTGCTGGAAGTGCTGTCCGATTTTCAGGTAACGGTGCCGGAACTCGGGACGATCCGGGCCGCCGAACCGCCTATCGTCATCATCACGACGAACCGCACGCGCGAAGTGCACGACGCCCTGAAACGGCGCTGCCTCTATCATTGGGTCGATTATCCCGGGGCCGAGCAGGAGCTTGAAATCATCCGGCGCAAGGTGCCAGGCTGCAATGAAGCGCTGTCGCGCCAGATCGTCGCCTATGTGCAGAAGCTGCGGACGCTCGACCTCTTCAAGAATCCGGGCGTCGCCGAGACGATCGACTGGACGACCGCCTTGACGGAACTCGATCGGCTGGCCCTCGATCCGGAGACGGTATCGGATACGCTCGGCACTTTGCTGAAATATCAGGACGATATCGCCCGTATTCAGGGCTCTGAGGGCAAGCGGGTGTTGGACGACGTCAAATCCGAACTGCTTGCAGCGGGATGAACCATGGAACCGGGCGCGCAGGATGGCATCGTCGTTGCGCCGTCACCGCCCGGTGACGGGCGCCTCGCCGACAATATCGTGCTGTTCGGCAGGGTGCTCCGCAAGGCCGGCCTGAAGATCGGTCCTGGGGCGATTGCCGATGCCATCGAGGCGGTCGAAGCGATCGGCATTGGTTCTCGCGAGGAGTTCCATGCCGCCCTCTGTTCGGTCTTCGTCAAGCGGCATGAAGATCTGGCCGTATTCGACGAGGCATTCCGGCTATTCTGGCGCTCGCGTGATCTCGTCGCGAAAATGATTGCGCTGATGTCGCCCGTCGCGCCCGATTATCGAGAGAAGGAAAAACCGAAGCCGGGCGAAAGCCGCGCAAGCGATGCCTTGCTCAATGACCGCAACGACCAGCGCCCGCCGCGCGAGACGCCGGATATCGAAATCGATGCGCGATTTACCAGTTCTGGCAGCGAGGTATTGCGCCATCTGGATTTCGCGCAGATGTCGGCGGCGGAAATTGCCGTCGCCAAGAAGGAACTAGGGAAGCTGCAACTGCCGCTGGACCGCGTGCGCACGCGCCGTTTCGCACCATCTCGCACAGTGGCCAAGGTTGATCCGCGCGCCACAATGCGCTCGGCCTTGCGTACGGGAGGGGCGCTGATCCTTCCGCGCTTCCGGAAGCCGAAGGAAATCCAGCCGCCGCTGGTCGTGCTTGCGGATATCTCCGGCTCGATGAGCCAATATACGCGCATCTTTCTGCATTTTCTGCATGTGCTCACCGAACGCCGCCGGCGTGTGCATACGTTTCTGTTCGGAACGCGCCTGACCAACGTCACCAGAGCGATGCGCCACAAGGACCCGGATCAAGCGCTGGATGAATGCGCGGCGGCGGTGCGCGACTGGTCTGGCGGAACGCGGATCGGCGAGACGCTGAAGGAATTCAACAGGCTATGGGCGCGCCGCGTGCTGGGGCAGGGCGCGATCGTACTGTTGATCACCGACGGGCTGGAGCGCGAAGGCGTGGAATTGCTCGGGCAAGAGATGGATCGTCTGCATCGCTCCTGCCGGCGGCTCATCTGGCTCAATCCGCTCCTGCGCTTCGAGGGTTTCGAAGCTCGGGCGCGCGGCGTAAAAGCGATGCTGCCGCATGTTGACGAATTCCGTCCCGTTCACAATCTATTATCTCTGGCCGATCTCGTATCGGCTCTCACCGCCGGCCGCGCGGATTTCTATGATCCCAAGCGGTTTCTCGGCAAGCAATGAGGCTCCGATGTCAGATATATCCGAAAGTCTGGATCCGCTCGTGATTGCGGAGGAATGGGTGTCGGCGGGCCGCAATGTGGCCATGGCGACAGTCGTCGATACCTGGGGCTCCGCGCCGCGCCCATCGGGCAGTCATCTCGTGATCGACGGCGACGGCAATTTCCATGGTTCCGTTTCCGGCGGTTGCGTCGAAGGCGCTGTCATCACCGAGGCGCTCGACGTCATCGAAACGGGCAAGTCGCGCATGCTGGAATTCGGCGTTGCCGACGAAACGGCCTGGCGCGTGGGACTCTCCTGCGGCGGCCGCATCCGCGTCTATGTCGAAAGGCTCGCCTGATGGACCGTCAGATACTGGCGCGGCTGAATGAAATGCGGCGCAAGCGGCAGGCAGCAATCCTCGTCACCGATCTCTCCGGAGGGCCGGATCGGCTCATCGTCGAAGGCGATGCGCTGGAAGGCGCGCTCGCCGATGCCGCTGCAGCGGCATTCCGCTCGGGCAAGTCCGCAGCACTCGAGGTGGACGGACAGAGCCTGTTCTTCAACGTGCATCTGCCGCCGCCGCGCATCGTTATCATCGGTGCCGTGCATATCAGCCAGATCCTGGCGCGGATGGCCGCACTTGCGGGCTTCGACGTGACGATCATCGATCCCCGCACCGCCTTTGCAACGTCGGAGCGCTTCGAAGGCATCGACCTCACCGCGGATTGGTCGGTCGATGCGCTGAAGGAGCGGCCGCTGGATAGCTATATGGCGCTGGTTGCTGTCACTCACGATCCGAAGATCGATGATGAGCCGATCATAGAAGCGCTGAGAACGGGCTGTTTCTACGTAGGGGCACTCGGCAGCCGCAAGACGCATGCCGGCCGGCTGGAACGCTTGAAGCGCGAGGGGTTGGGCGAGGCGGAGCTTTCCCGCATCCACGCGCCGATCGGGCTCCCCATCGGAGCCGCGAGCCCGGCCGAGATCGCAGTCGCCATTCTGGCCGAGATCATCGGCTCCCTTCGTGGGCGCGACGTGTCTTCGCCAAAGAGCGTCAAGCCATGATCTTCGGTGAATTTCCGACGATAGAGGCTGAAGGTGCGGTTCTCGCGCATTCTCTTCGGCTGCCTGATGGCAGTTTTTCCAAAGGGCACAGGCTCGGTCGTGACGATATAGACGTGCTGACCGCCGCTGGAATTGAGCGCATCATTGCCGCGCGGATCGAGCCGGGCGATCTCATGGAGGACGAGGCAGCGGAACGGCTGGCGCGGGCAGTTGCGCCCGATCATCTGACCTTCTCTGAGGCGGCGACTGGGCGCGTCAATGTCCACAGCGCCGTCGATGGCCTTTTCGTTGCAAATCGTGCAGCGGTCGATCGGATCAACAGCATTGATCCGGCGATTACCCTTGCCTGTCTTGCCGATCACGTGCCGGTTCGCGCCGGCGACATGGTCGCGACCTTCAAGATCATTCCGCTCGCCGTTTCCGGGGCCAAAGTCCGCGAAGGCGTCGAAATTCTTCAGCGAAAGCCGGTCTTCGAGGTCAAGCCGTTCGTGCCGCACGCTATATCGCTCGTCGCCACGGAACTGCCGTCGCTGAAGGCTTCGGTGATGGACAAGACGGCACGGATATTGTCGCAGCGGCTGCAGCCTTCGGGCAGCGTGCTGCAGCGGGAAGAGCGGGTTGCACATCAGGCGACCGCCGTTGCCGACGCGATCCGCCGCGCCCTGGCAGCACCGGACCGATTGCCGAAGCTGGTGATCGTTTTCGGCGCGTCCGCAGTCATCGACGCCGGTGATGTCATTCCCGAAGCGATCCGGTTTGCCGGCGGCGAGGTCATTCAGGTTGGGATGCCCGTCGATCCCGGCAATCTGCTGGTGCTCGGCAGCGTAGGCGACGTCTACGTCGTCGGAGCACCCGGATGCGCGCGCAGCCCGAAGGAGAATGGTTTCGACTGGGTGCTCGATCGTATCTTAGCCGGCGAACGACCGGCGTCGCGGGATATCACCGGCATGGGCGTTGGAGGGTTGCTCATGGAAATTCAGTCACGGCCGCGGCCACGCGACATCGCTGCGAAGCCGGCGTCGCAAATTTCGGTAGCTGTCGTTTTGCTGGCTGCCGGAAAGGCGAGCCGCATGGGCGAGGGCGGTGCGCACAAGCTTTTAGCGGAGTTCGACGGTGTACCGTTGGTTCGCCGTTCGGCATCGATTGCCATTGCGAGCGGTGCATCGGATGTCGTGGCAGTCACCGGGCATCGCCGCGACGAGATCGAAGGTGCTTTAAGCGATCTTGCCGTCGAACCGGTATTCAATCCGGATTATGCCTCGGGCATGGCGAGCTCGCTTGTTGCCGGCGTGAGTACCGGCGCGGCGCAAAAGGCCGATGGTGTTCTTGTCATGCTGGCCGATATGCCTGGTGTCACCAGCGACGATCTAAAAAAACTGGCTGCCGCCTTTCGCAAGGCGAATGGCCACGCGATCGTGCGGGCGGTATCCGGTGGTAAGCGCGGCAATCCCGTCATCCTGCCGCGCGCCGTGCTGAATGCGGTAATGCGTCTGGAAGGCGATGTGGGCGCCCGGCATATCATCGAAACATCGGGGCTTCCGGTGGTTGACGTCGAGATCGGCGAGGCGGCTCATCTCGATGTCGATACGCCTGAGGCCGTTGTCGCGGCCGGCGGGATTTTGAAGGGGTAGGGAATGGACAATATCGATATCGAAGAGATGTTTCAGTCTCTCGGGCCGATCACCATCAAACGGATGTTTGGCGGCAAGGGCATCTACCACATGGGTCGAATCCTGGCTCTGGAAGTTGGCGACGAAATCCTCCTGAAGGCGGACGATACCAGTGCTTCAGAATTTGAAGCGGCCGGCGCGCGGCGCTGGGCTTACGAGGGCAAGAAAGGCAAGGCGGTCAACATGCCCTATTGGTCGATACCCGACGATGCATTCGACGATCCGGATGAAATGGCGCGCTGGGTAAGGCTTGCCTATGAAGCAGCCTTGCGCGCCGAAAAATAGCGAATCTCGCGGAGCTTGATGGTAGCGCTACGCCCAACGTTCGCAAAATGCCTCGATGTCGCTTGACTGAAAATCTGCAAGCCGTTCCATGATGGTTTCGAACGGCCAGTCCCACCAGGCGATGGATGCAAGCTTTTCCGCGGTGGCTCGCGTAAACCGCTCGCGAATGAATTTCGCGGGAACGCCGCCGACGACCGTATAAGGTTCGACGTCTTTGGTGACGACTGCTCCGGCTGCGAGAACGGCACCGTCTCCGACTGTTACGCCCGGCAAGACGATGACGCCGTGGCCGATCCAGACGTCGTTGCCAATGATAGCGCGGTCTTGCTTGCGCTGCTCGAAAAAGGAAACGTCGCGCACGGCGCCCGCCGAGTAATATTCAGGGCAATAGGTGAAGCGGTGCATGGAAGGGCGATCCATCGGGTGATTGGGGGCGCCGATCCTGACCTCTGCCGCAATGGCGCAGAATTTCCCGATCGTTGCATCACCGACCATGCAGCGAGGCCCCAGATAGGAGTAATCCCCAAGATCGACCGTGTGCAAGGATGTGTTTGCCAAGATCTCGCAGCACTTGCCGATGCTCGAATCTCTTGTAGTCGCCGTTGGATGGATCACGGTCTCGGCGATCTTGGGGCGATTTTCTTGTGCGGTCGAATGCATGGATAATCTCCGGATTTCGGCCTGCCTAACCGGAGACGATGAAGGGCATGTGACGCAGGACTTCGGACGTCAGTGGAAATCGTCTTCGCTGAGATGGGCGATGGTTGCCCTGGCGAATTCGGAAAGCGGAGCCGGCAGCTCGTCGCGGCCAAACCAGCCGAAATCGGAGAGCTTATCCGGTTCCATCAGTCGCGGCTCTCCGGAAAAATCCCTGCAGACATAGATCAGCGAGATCCAGTGCTGCCGATCGGCCTCGATGATGACTTCTTCCGTGCAGAGATAGTCGATCCTGCCGATGGCGAGGCCGCTTTCCTCTTCAGCCTCACGAATGGCTGCCTTGGCGGCCGGCTCCATGTGATCGACCTTGCCGCCGACGATGCTCCAGCATCCGGCTTCCGGTGCCTTGAGGCGCCGATATAGCAAAAGCTTGCCGTCCCGCAAGATTGCGAGACCGGTTCCTAGTCCTGGGAAATCGATGCCAGGCTTGCCCATGCCGGACTTCCGAGATTTGCCGCGACTTTCCGGCGCAGTGGTTCGGATCGGCGGCAGGTGAAGATTATCAGCCCTTGGCGTTTGCCACGATGAGCATGAAAGCCGGGATATCGTCGCCGAAGCCGACCGGCGTCGGGCCGTCATCCTGATCGCGATAGCGGTTGCGGCGCTCGCGATGATCGTCATTGGCAGCAGGGAAGGGCCGGTGGCTGTTGCGAGAACCGTTATGGGACCTGTTATTGTTGTTCTCAGACTTGCGCTCGTTCTTCACGCTTTCGGCCTTTGCTGGTGCTGCTTCGATCGCTACGACGTCATTATCCTCGACGTCGATATCAGATTTATGACTCGAGGCATTGCGGCCTCCACGGCTACGATCCCGGTCGCGGCCCTTACCCTTCTGGTCGCGACGGCGGGACGAACGGTTGTCGTCGCTGCTCTCGTCTGCGGGTGGCAGAGCCGAAAGATCGCCGTTCAGCCACTGAACATCTTCACCGATCAGCTTCTCGATGGCGTCGACGTGCTTGGTGTCGCGCTTCGTCACGATGGTGAAAGCGGCGCCGGAACGGCCGGCGCGACCGGTGCGGCCGATGCGGTGAACATAGTCTTCCGAATGGATCGGAACATCGAAATTGAAGACGTGGCTGACATCGGGGATGTCGAGACCGCGAGCAGCAACGTCGGAGGCGACGAGCAGCTGCAGGTTTCCGTCCTTGAAATTCTGCAGCATGGTCATGCGCGAGCGCTGGTCCATGTCACCGTGCAGTGCGCCGGCCGAGAAACCATGGCGGTCCAGCGAACGGAAGAGGTCGGAGACGTCCTTCTTGCGATTGCAGAAGATGATCGCGTTCTTGAGATCCGTCTGGGCGCGAATGAGGTCGCGCAGCGTGGCGCGCTTCTCGTAGTCCTTGCCATGCGAGGCAACGAAACGCTGCGTCACGGTCTTGGCCGTCGATGCCGGCTTGGCGACTTCGACGCGTTCCGGATTCTGCAGGAAGCGATCGGCCAGCTTCTGGATTTCCGCTGGCATCGTGGCCGAGAAAAACAGCGTCTGGCGCGTGAAGGGAATGAGCTTGGCGATGCGCTCGATATCCGGAATGAAGCCCATGTCGAGCATGCGGTCGGCTTCGTCGATGACGAAGATTTCGACGCCGCTCATCAGAAGCTTGCCGCGTTCGAAATGGTCGAGCAGGCGGCCAGGAGTGCAGATCAGCACATCGGCGCCACGCTCAAGCTTGCGATCCTGCTCTTCGAAGGAGACGCCGCCGATCAGCAGTGCGATATTGAGGCGATGGTTCTTGCCGTACTTCTCGAAGTTTTCGGCGACCTGGGCCGCCAACTCGCGGGTCGGCTCGAGGATCAGCGTGCGCGGCATGCGGGCACGAGCGCGGCCCTTCTCGAGCAGCGTCAGCATCGGCAGCACGAAAGAGGCCGTCTTGCCGGTTCCGGTCTGGGCAATGCCGCAAATGTCGCGGCGCTGAAGCGCAAACGGGATGGCACCGGCCTGGATCGGAGTCGGTGTGGTGTAGCCCGCGTCAGTCACCGCGGAAAGGACTTTTTGGCTCAGGCCAAGGTCAGCAAATGTTGTCAAAGGGAAATCTAATTCCGTCCTGGTTCAGTCGAACACTGTGAGTCGACACGCAGGAACGTGCCGCAACGCAGCGCGACATAGAACCAAATACCCGTGAAGTCAAGGAAAGCAGGCGCTTCAACGGACCTGAAGTTCATTCATAACGCAATTTTTGGATTAGTGCCATCTTTGTTGCGCGTTTGTCACAATTCCGGCAGCTAAATTGCGCCCAGGCCGCTAATGTAACTTGCGAGTTTCGTGCCGGCATTGATGAAATACATCGGGTCTACCGGATGCCCGTTCTCGCGAACTTCATAATGCAGATGGGTTCCCGTCGAACGTCCGGTGCTGCCGGCAAGACCCACGACGGCGCCTGCACCGACCTTGTCGCCGACCTTGACGAGCACCTGCTCCATATGGCCATAGCGCGTGGAGATGCCGTCGCCGTGGTCGATCTCCACCATGTTGCCGTAGCCGCCGGTCCAGCCTGCCGAAACCACCTTGCCGGGGGCGGTGGCCTTGATCTTTTCGCCGGGGCTGAAATGGAAATCCGTGCCGGTGTGGAGCGCCAGCGTGCCGAAGAATGGATCCTTGCGATTGCCGAAGGGACTGGTGACGAGCTTGCCCGCTGCCGGATTTCGGAAGGGCAGGCTTTCGGCCGTGCCTCGCACGGTTTCCAGATGCGTCAATGCCGTATCGAGGTTCGCCATCGACCGCTCGAACTGATCTACATTTTCGGGCGGCACGTAAGGCCCGCCCACGCCGTTGTCCGCATCCTCGCCCTTCGCGGCCACGACCTCGTTCGGAACCTTGATTCCGACATTGTGCATGATCGCCTGGATTTCGCTCGCTGTCTCGGAGGCATCGGCCGTGAGGTTACGGATACGGATCAGTTGATCCTGTTCGACATGCTTCAGCGACAACGTTACTTTCGAGAAGACACGATCGGCGCGATCGGCGACCGTTTCCGGCGCGGGGACATATGCGAGGGTGGAGTTATCGGGCGTCGCATCGGCCGGCTTGTCCCCCAGAAGAAGTGTCTCGATCGCCTTCGGCGCGGTCAGTCGGGCATGCTCGTTGCCGGGAACGGTGGCATTTGCCTCCGGATGCTGGCTCTTGTCGGTCAGGCCGGAGCTTTCGGCCCTGTCGAGCAAGGTGCCGAGTTTGCCGTTGCGGGACGACAACTGCTGCTGCTGTTCGATCAGCTTGTCGACCTTTTCTTCCACGACCTGCTGGTCGAGGAGCTGGCGGGACGTGACGCGGTCGACCTGGGCGCGCAGTGCGGCGATGCGGTCTTCATAGTCATATTGCATGCGCGCCTGGCGGGCCATCGTCGCGCCGATCAGATCGTCGCGCAGCACGAGATAAGAGGTCGCAAGCAGATAGCCGATTGAAAATATCCCGACTAGGCAGACGGCAATGGCGGCCATCCATGGACGCACGGTCATATGGCGCACCGTATCGCCGCTGGCGAGAATAATGGTGTGGTGTCGCCGTTGCTTGCCGAAAACCCGATGCTGAGGCTTTGCTGTCACCGAGAATCTCCCAATCGATGCCTTGTGGCATTGTCTGGAAGTACACGGCATTATGGTTAATGAATACTTTCCGGCGCATCGTTAGATACCGGAAAAAGCCTTTAATGTGAGTGGATTATGCGCTGTTCGTAGAGGTTAACGAGCGATAGAAGGAGGGAGTCAGTCCCGCTTCCGCCCTTGCAATGTCATTGAATGGCGCTTTGAGGGAGCCGCGGAAGTTGGCGCGCACCAATTCCTGGAAGGTTCGGGCTGGATCACGCTTCTCCCGTGCGCACAGGAATCGGAACCATTTGGCACCGACGGCGACGTGGCCTTTTTCATCATTATAGATGACGTCAAGGATGGCAGCGCTCTCCAGGTCGCCGGTTTCGCGCATCTTCGCCTGCAGCGCCGGCGTCACGTCCAACCCCCTGGCTTCGAGAATCAACGGCACGACGGCGAGGCGGGCGGTCAGATCGGTGCGGGTCGCATGAGCTGCCTGCCACAGGCCGTCATGGGCTGGAAGATCGCCATAATCGGCACCCAGTTCGCGTAGCCGCGCCCGCACCATGCGGAAATGCTTGGCTTCCTCGAAGGCAACTTGCATCCAGCCGTCGAAGAACGAATTCGGAACCGGCCCCGTCGCGAAGCGTGCGACGATATCCAGTGCCAGGTCGACGGCGTTCAGCTCGATATGGGCGATGGCGTGCAGGAGTGCGATGCGGCCCTTGAGCGTATGCAGGGAACGCTTCTCCATGTGTTTTGGCGGCACCAGATCCGGCTTGTCGGGGCGGCCGGGGCGATCGGCGAGCGGCGGATCGAGCGGCGAACGCAGCGACAGGGTCCGGGCAAACCAGCGTCGCGCCGATTCCTGGGCAAGTTCGGTCTTACGATCGAGATCGGCCGAACGGATGGCGGCGATGGCACCGCCGCGAAGCGATGTGATCATCTCGGTGGTATCGGTCATGCCGTCAGAGTTCCGTGGCGGCGGCAAGAACGGCCTCGGCGTGCCCCGCCACCTTGACCTTGTCCCATATTCTGGCGATGCGACCATCGGCACCGATGAGGAAGGTGGAGCGTACGACGCCCATATAGGTGCGGCCATACATGCTCTTCTCCCGCCAGACGCCGTAGGCCGTCGCCATGGTCTTTTCCTCGTCTGAGGCGAGCGGCACGGAGAGCGCGTGCTTCTTGACGAATTTGTCGTGGCTCTTGACCGGGTCTGGAGACACGCCGAGGAGGGCAACGCCCGCCTTGGCGAAATCGGCCGCGAGCGCCGTGAAGGAAATTGATTCCGTCGTGCAGGCGGTGGTGTCGTCCTTGGGGTAGAAATAGACCACCAGCGGTTTCCCGTTAAAATCGGCAAGACGAATTCTGCCGCCGCCATCGCGCGGGAGATCGAAAGCCGGTGCCTTGTCGCCGATGCCGAGTTGAACTGGAAAAACTTCCGCCACGGGAAAACCTTTCTTTTGCCGGTTTTTTAGATGACACTTGAGGGAAGCCATATATACTGCCCACGTGTGCCGTCCAATGGGACGCAGCGTCACCAACAAAATTGTAGAGAGCGAAAGGCACGCGCAGGAGTGATCCGAGGCGAAAAGATAACATTCCGCAAAAAGGATCTCGTGCCGCTCGACAATCTGCCGTCCGCCCAGGCCGAAGATCCGCTGATCGTGCACGTGCCGGAGCGCGTTCGCCGTCGTCGCTCGCATATCTGGCATGTTTGCCGTATCACACTGGTTTTCTTTGCATTTCTCGCCATCATCCTTGGAGCCGTCGTCGCGACCATTGAGGGCGGTATTTTCGACGCGCCGCTGTCGCAGAAGGCGCAGACGGCGCTCGATCATGCCATTGGTCCTCGCTACAAGGCCGAAGTCGGCGCAACCGTGATCCGATTTACATCCGGCCTGCGGCTGACGCTCGAAGCCCATGACGTGAACGTCGTCGATCAGGAAAGCGGCAAGCATCTGTCGACCATGTCTGCCGTCAACATGGAGCTCGATCCGCTGGCTTTGCTTGATGGCCGGGTGGAAGTTGCAAGCGTGGCGGCGGAGGGCATCGCGCTCGATACGTCGCTTCTGCCCCAAGGGGATCCCGTCGATCTGACGAAGCTGCGGGTCGATGCGCTGCCGCAGGCGCTGAACGCTGCCTTCGACAATCTCGATTTCCTGGAGCATTTCGTGCAGCGCGGCGGCACGAATTCTGTGCGCATTTCCGGATTCTCGATGAAGCTGGCGCGCCAGGAAGGCGATCCGATCTCTCTCGTGGTCGACAATCTTACCTTCGAACGCGCCGAGCCGAACGCGTTGCATCTCTTTGGCGAGGTTGCCGTCAACGGGTCGGTGGCGACACTGGATGTGAAGGCGACGCAGCAGCAGCCCGGCCACAGTTCTTCGCTGACGGCGAAGATCTCCAATCTCGATCTCAAGCCATTGACCATGGCCTATGATGCGAACGGCGCGCCGCGGCAGGGCGTCATCAGTTTCGCCGATGTGACACTGTCCGCCGTCAAGGGCGATGCCGGCATCGATCCGAAGCTGGAAGCCTCGATCGACGTGCAGCCCGGCACCCTCTATATGGACCGCGACGTCCAGGACCTGACACAGGGCAACATCAACCTCGCTTATAATTTCGATCATCAGACGCTGGAGATTGCGCCTTCGAAGGTGCAATTCGTCGGCACCATGGTGCCGTTCTCCGGTGCGGTCATCGATCTCGATCGTGTCAATGCCAATGCGGGCAAGGGTTTCGGCATCGATTTCGTCATTAAGGATGGCGTTGCCGCATCATCGATCTCCGGGGAAAAACCGGTCAGCTTCGATGGTCGCGCCACCGGGCACTTTCTTTCCGAGACCAAGGAACTCCAGCTCGAAAACCTCGGTATATCGACACCGCAAGGCGCGCTGTTCGGTTCCCTGCACGTGAAGCTCGGTGACAGCTCGCCGGAAATCAGCTTCGGCGGCCGTGCCGACAAACTGGATACGACCGTCGTCAAGCAGCTTTGGCCTTTCTGGATGGCCTCGAAACCAAGGACGTGGGTCGAGGCCAATCTCTTTGGTGGCTCGGTGACCAATGCCGTCATATCCGTCTTTATTCCTGCCGGAAGGCTGAGGGAAGCTTCACAAAACGGCAAGCTGCAGCTCGGCAAGAACGAGCTGCATATCGCCTTCGACATCGCCGGCGCGCGCATGAACGTCCCGGGTGACATCCCGCCGTTGCGAGACACCAAGGCCCATTTCGATTTGACCGGGCCGAACATGGCCGTCAATATCGCGACGGCAACCTCCTATTTCGCCACTGGTCGGACGATCACTCTAAACGACAGCAGCTTCTCGATCCCGGCGACATACGACAAGCCGTTGATGGCCGATCTCGACCTGACGATATCGGGCTCCGGTGACGCCATAGGCGAGCTCCTGACCTATAAGCCGCTCGAGGTGCTGCAGCGGACCGAGTTCAAGCCGGAGGATTTCAACGGCAAGATCGTCGCCAAGGTCGATGCCAGGATCGGATTGATCAGGGATCAGCAGCCGCCTCCGCCGGACTGGCAGGCGAAGCTCGAGCTTGACAATGTCGATCTGCTGAAGCCGATGAACAATCGCAAGATCGACAATCTGACGGGTGAGATTTCAGCCGATCCGCAATCGGTTCATCTGCAGGCCGAAGCCCAGATCGATGGCATTCCCGCAGAGATCGACATGGTCGAGCCGACCGACAGCAAATCGCCGGTAAAGCGAACGCGTGTGATTACGGCCACGCTGACGGATGCGCAGCGCAATGCAGTTCTGCCCGGCCTTCGCGATATAATCGATGGACCCGTCAAGGTGGAGTTGACGCGCCTCGACGAGGATCGCCAGGGCGTCAAGGTCGATCTCGGCAAGGCGGCACTGACGGTGCCCTGGGTCGGCTGGTCGAAGGGCAGCGGTATTGGAGCGGTCGCGCAGTTCGAGGCATCCGGCCCCGACAATCAGACGACGCTCAAGAATTTCACGCTCAAGGGCGACGGCTTCGGCGTCAGCGGCGATCTGCTGATCAGCAAGGGGACTCTGACATCCGCGAGTTTCGACAGCGTCAAGCTTTCCGCGCTCGACGATTTTGCGCTTTCCCTGAAGCGGAGCAAAAGCGGCAGTTACGATGTCGCCATATCGGGCAACTCCGCCGACATACGTCCGATCCTGGCGCGTCTGAAGTCGTCGACCTCAGGTGGCCAGCAAAATTCGGATAGCGATGCTTCGGCGAGCGCGACCGTTCGCGCCAATATCGACAAGGTCATCGGTTTCAACGACGAGACCGTGGGCAACGTCAAGGGCGTCTACTCGATCGCCGGCGGCAAGACGACGGCAGCGGATTTTTCCGGCGTGACGCGTAGCGGCGAGGCGCTCGTCACCCAGATGAGCAAAGGCAATAATGGTGTGATTCGCATCACGAGCGGCGACGCCGGCGCAGTCGCGCGCTTCACCGATCTCTACAAGCACCTGCAGGGGGGGCTCCTCAACCTATCGCTGCGGTCGACCGGCCGAGATGATTGGGATGGTTCGCTCGATATCCGCAACTTCGCGATCATCGATGAAAAGAAGCTGTCCACCATCGTCTCGACCCCGAGCGGCAAGAACGGAAAGAGCCTGAATGCGGCGGTGAAGCAGAATATCGATACGCGTTCGCAGAGCTTCGAGCGGGGCTTTGCGCGGCTTGTCATGCGTGACGGCACGCTATCGGTCGAAAACGGCGTGGTGCGCGGCGTGCAGCTCGGCGCGACGTTCCAGGGAACGCTGAAGGATGCCAGCGGCAAGATGGACATGACCGGAACCTTCATGCCTGCCTACGGCCTGAACCGGCTGTTCGCAGAGGTTCCGATCGTCGGCTTCATCCTCGGCAACGGCAGCGACCGTGGCCTCATCGGCATCACCTTCAGGCTGACCGGCACGCTGGAAAAATCGAACCTCCAGATCAACCCGTTGTCGATCATCGCGCCGGGTGTCTTCAGGCAGATATTTGAATATTGACGAATGTGCTGCAGGGCGACCGCGGCTTTCTTTCATGCAGAAACCATAAAGCCGGCGAGGGGACGCCGGCTTTATTCATTCTCAGACTGTTCCGCGGTTTAGGCAGCCGGGCGGATCAGGATGTGCTTCTTCTTGCCGAGCGACAGCTTGATGACGCCGTCGGCCGTCACTTCGCCGCTGCCAATGATCTTGCGTTCGTCGCTGATGGCTTCATCGTTGATACGAACCGCGCCGCCCTGAACATGACGGCGAGCCTCGCCGTTGGAAGCGGCAAGGCCGGCGCGCACGATCAGCGAGAGAAGCCCGATGCCGGCTTCGAGTTCGGACGCCGGAACGTCGATCGATGGCAGGTTTTCGGACAGGCCGCCTTCCTCGAAGGTCTTGCGGGCCGTTTCGGCGGCCTGTTCGGCTGCCGCGCGGCCATGCAGGATCGCGGTCACTTCAGTCGCGAGGATCTTCTTGACTTCATTGATCTCGGAGCCGGCCAGGGCCGAAAGCCGTGCGATCTCATCCATCGGCAGCGTCGTGTAGAGCTTCAGGAAGCGCGAGACATCGGCATCCTCGGTGTTGCGCCAGTACTGCCAGAAGTCGTAGGCCGAAAGCAGGTCGGCATTCAGCCAGACCGCGCCGGTGGCGGACTTGCCCATCTTGGCGCCGGACGCCGTCGTCAGCAGCGGCGAGGTCAAGGCGAAGAGCTGTTTCGTCCCCATGCGGTGACCGAGGTCGATGCCGTTGACGATATTGCCCCACTGGTCCGAACCGCCCATCTGCAGGCGGCAATCGTAACGCTTGGCCAACTCGACGAAGTCGTAGGCCTGCAGGATCATGTAGTTGAATTCGAGGAACGACAGCGACTGCTCGCGATCCAGGCGCGTCTTGACGCTGTCGAAGGACAGCATGCGGTTGACCGAGAAGTGGCGGCCAACATCGCGCAGGAATTCCAGGTAGTTGAGCGAGCGCAGCCATTCGGCGTTATTGATCATCAACGCGTCCTTCGGGTCTTCACCATAGGTGAGGTAGTTCGAGAAGCAGCGCTTGATCGAGGCGATGTTGCTCTCGATCGTGTCGATCGTCATCAGCTGGCGGGCTTCGTCCTTGAACGAGGGATCACCGACCATGCCGGTACCGCCGCCCATCAGCGAAATGGGTCGATGGCCGGTCGCCTGCAGCCAGTGCAGCATCATGATCTGGATCAGCGAACCCGCATGCAAGCTTGATGCAGTCGGATCGAAGCCGATATAGGCCGTCACGGTTTCCTTGGCGAAAAGGTCATCGAGGCCGGCTTCATCGGAAATCTGATGAATGAAGCCGCGCTCGTGCAGGGTGCGCAGGAAATCGGATTTGAACTCAGCCATGATCTTGGTCTCTCGAAGCCGCATCGATGAAGGATGCGGCGAAGTCGCTGTTGTTGAATATTGCGGAGGCGCGTTTAGCACCGATTTGCCGGCACGTCATCATTTTGGTGTCGCGGGTGGCAAGTTTCGATTGAGGCGGGATTTGTAACCGAGCGCGTCTGAACGTGAATAGACCGCGACATCGCCGCCATGCCGCCGGGAATATGCCGCGTATCCGCCCAAATCCAATCCTAGCCATTTCCCATTCATCCCGTGTGCGTCACATGTTTCGCGAAAGAAGCCGGTATGTCACCTCTGCTCTCGATGATGGGATTGTCATCTCAAAGGACGATCTGGGCATTTCTTGCCATGATGTTGGTTTTGGCCGGTATCGCTGCTACGAGTCCGGCCGAAGCGCAGGGTTCTCCCGAAAAGAGAATAGCCTTCGTCGTGGGTAATGCCGTCTACAAGGCTGGCGCGCTTCCGACGCCGGCCAATGATGCCGGCCTGATCGCGCAGACGCTGCAGGCCGCGGGCTTCGATGTGATCGGCGCGCGCGACCTCGACCAGAACGGGCTGCGCGACGCCATGCGCGACTTTCTGACGAAAGCCAACGCATCAGGCCCCAACACCGTCGTCTTCGTGTATCTGGCGGGCTATGGTGTGCAATATGAGGGCGACAATTATTTCGTTCCTGTCGATGCACAGATCACCAATGCTACGGATGTCCCCGTTCAGGCGATCCGCGTGAGCGACTTCACGAAGTCGCTGGCCGCGATCAACAATCGCGGCAGCATCGTCGTGCTGGATGCGGCGAGGGCCAATCCATTCGTGCAGTCCAGCCAGCCGCTGGCCGGCGGTCTGGCCTTGGTCGATCCAGACGCCAACCAGCTGATCGCCTTCAATGCAGCGCCCGGCACGGTGGCGCCGCAGGAGGCCGGTCCCTATGGTTCCTACGCGCATGCGCTGGCGGAGATGATCCGCGTCGGCGGTCTGCCCCTTGACGACGTATTCGATCGCACGCGCCTGCGCGTCAGCGATCTGACCAAGGGCGCGCAGATCTCCTGGGATGCCTCCAAATTCAGAAATGCCCTTACCTTCTTCGATCGCGGTCCCGATGCGCCGGCCACCCAGGTGGTGAGCTACGATAACGCGGCAATCCGCACGAAGGCGATCCGCGATTTCGACGAGCGGGATGCCTATTTCGCCGCGCTCGATCGCGACACGCTACAGGGCTATGAGGATTTTCTGGCAGCCTATCCCAACGACTCCATGGCAAGGCGCGTGCGCGCCATTGTCGCTGCCCGCCGCGAGGCTATCACCTGGCGCGAGACCTGGATTGCCGATACGCCGGAGGCCTATTGGTCCTATCTCAGGCGTTATCCGCGCGGTCCCCATGTGTGGGATGCCCGCCGCAGTCTCGAACATTTCGAGGCAGCGCTTGAGCCGCCGCCGTCCTTCACCGTCATCGAATATGACGTGCCGCCACCACCGCCGCCGGAGGTGGTCTATGTCGAGCGGCCAGTGCTTTATTTCGATGATGCCGACTTCGGCTATGCACCGCCGCCGCCCCTCGTTTTCCTCGCGCCGCCGCCACAGGATTTCGTCGTGCTGGCACCGCCGCAGCCTTCGGTCAATCTCTATGTATTGCCGGCGCCAGTCTTCGTTCCGGTCCCTCGATGGGTCGAACCGCCGCGCGATATCGCACCGCCCGAAAACAACATCATCTTCAACAACATCCACAATACGGTCGTGAACAACACGACGGTCATCAATAACAATACTGTCGTCAATGAAAATGGCGCTGCGCCTGCAGCACCCGGGCTGACGACGGGCCAGAAGCTTGGCGGCGCAGCCGTCATTGCCGGAGCAGGCGCCGTGGCGCTGCATGTCGCCCTGCCGCCATCAGTGCAGAAGAAGGCGGCGATTCTGCAAAAGCAGAATCCGGCCGCAGCGGTCAAGGCGGCGCCCGGAACGGCTCCGGCGGCCGCACCTTCGGCCCAGCCGCAAGCCGGAAATGCTGCAGCTCATGCACTGCCGGGAGCCGCTCAGACGAAGCAGGGGCAATCGCCACAAGTCGCACCGAATGCATCGCATAATCCGGCTGTCGCCACGCAACCTGCTCAGCAAGGCACAAATATCAATGTACACGCGCTTCCCGGCGCAAATGGTCAGCCTTTGCCAACCACGGGCAAGCTGGCCAATCCGGGCGGAGCGCAGACGAAACAGGCTCAACAGCCTCAGGCTGCACCGAACGCCAATGCTCATGCACTTCCCGGTGCCAAGGAGCAAAACCAGATTGCCAAGACCCCGGCACAGCAAACAGCGCCGAGTGGCAAACCGAAAACGGTTGCAGTTGCACCGAAGCCCAGTGCCCACGCTCCCGCTGTTGCCGCCCGAACTCCGGCGAAGCCCAAGGCCATCTCCAACAACCAACCTCGGATCAGCAGTCAACCTCATGTGGCCGCCGCCCCGCCCAGGCGAGCCAATCCGACTCCTGCGCAGCCCAGACCCTTGCCGCATGTCGTGGCGCAGGCGAAGGTCGTGCAACAGGTTAAAAGACCGCTTCCGCCGCAGAAGTCTCCGGAAAAGAAGAAGTGCGGCGCTCCTGGCCTGCCGGCATGTCACTGACCGATGATATCAAGCGATAATTTCAAGGCTCGCTTCGGCGGGCCTTCGCACGCGATATTGTCACTTGATCGGCTTGTTGAAATCGGCCCGAGCGGTTAGCACTGACCGGCCGGTCGTCAATCGGCGCTGCCATACACCCAGCAGGCTGCAGATCCATCACGAAAATAGGCAGGCAGATGAGTGACACCATCATACTCGAAACCCCGCGCCTCGTTCTGACGATGTGGGACAAGGGTGATGCCGAAGTAATTCGGCAATTGCATTCGACGATCGACACGACGCGCTATCTCTCGGGTGCGGCTCCTTGGACGCTGGAGAAGGCCGAGGAACGGCTGAAAAGCTGGTTCGATGAACATGCGCGAGATGGCACGACCAAATACAAGCTGCTGCGGCGCGAGGATGGACGCTTTATCGGCCGTGCCGGATTTTCGCGCTTCCAGGAGAGAGGGCGAGGCGAGTTCGAACTCGGCTATTCGCTTCGGCAGGACGCGTGGGGCAATGGCTATGCCACCGAAATCGCCGGCGCGCTCGCGCAGTGGTTTTTCCGCCGCGGCTTTACCGATCGGTTCATCGCATTCACGCATCCGGAAAACGCTGCTTCGCAGCGAGTTCTCCAGAAAATCGGAATGCAGTACGAAGCGCCGATCGTTGTCAGCGGCACTTCAGGCCTTTGCTTCAGGATGTCGCGCTAGGAGGAGTTCCGGGAAAAGTTTGCAACGATTTTCGACCGGAATGCGTAAACGGTAAAATTGAGCGTTTCCGTGTTTCAAAGAAACGCGGAAACGCTCTGAGACGGGTACCGCTTCTTAGCGAATGCGTTTGGCGGCCGGTTCCGGCACCAGTTCGCCATTCAGGCGGCGGTCGAGATAATCCTCGCATTCGCTGAGCAGCGTTTCGACCTGGCCGTTGAAGAAGTGGTTGGCGCCCGGCACGACCTTGTGCGTGATCAGGATGCCCTTCTGCGTCTTCAGCTTCTCGACAAGGCCGTTGACATCCTTTTCCGGAGCAACCTTGTCCGCATCGCCGTTGATGATCAGGCCGGATGACGGGCAGGGAGCAAGGAAGGAGAAATCGTATATATTCGGCTGCGGCGCGATCGACATGAAACCTTCGATCTCGGGGCGGCGCATCAGCAGCTGCATGCCGATCCAGGCGCCGAAGGAATAGCCGGCAACCCAGCAGCTCTTCGAATCGGGATGGAGGCTCTGGACCCAGTCGAGTGCCGATGCCGCATCGGAAAGCTCGCCGGCGCCGTGATCGAATTCACCCTGGCTGCGGCCGATGCCGCGGAAATTGAAGCGGAGTGTGGTGAAACCGCGCTTCTGGAACATATAGAAGAGCTGGTAGACCACCTGATTATTCATCGTGCCGCCGAACTGGGGATGCGGATGGAGAATAATGGCGATCGGGGCGCTTTTTTCCTTGGAGGGCTGATAGCGGCCTTCAAGGCGGCCTGCGGGGCCGTTGAAAATTACTTCGGGCATTGATACTCCGGCTCTTCTTTTTCTGCGTCCAAATCCAACGGCACGCAGCAAGTTGACTTGACGAATGCGCTCATCTTTTCTAGAACGCAGTTTAGAACAATTCGAAACTTGATGCGGTGTTCCGCCTGTTGTCTGTGCAACGGTTTGTGGAACGTGTCATAAGGCATGCCCGGCTGAAATTTCAAGGAAAATGAGCCGGCCGCAGTAAAGCAAAGTCGCGCAGGAAGAAGATTATGGCGGCAACACGCCTCTATCTCGACTGGAATGCTACCGCGCCGCTTCATCCGGCGGCGCGCGATGCGATGTTGCGTGCAATGGATATTCAAGGCAACCCCAATTCCGTTCACGGCGAAGGTAGGGCAGCGCGGGCCGCTGTCGAGGCCGCCCGGAGGCAAGTGGCAAGCCTGACGGGCGCGGAACCCGCGCACATCGTTTTCACCAGCGGCGCCACCGAGGCGGCCAATATGGTGTTGACGCCGGAATTTCGCATGGGCCGGACGCCGCTTGCCGTCAGCCATCTTTATATATCGGCCGTCGAACATCCGGCCGTGCGCGAAGGCGGGCGGTTTGCCAGAGATAATGTCAGCGAAATACCGGTAACGCCGGAAGGCACGGTCGATCTTGCCGCACTGGAAGCGTTGCTGTCGGCGCATGACAAAACGGCCGGCTTACCGATGGTCGCCATCATGTTTGCCAATAACGAGACCGGTATTCTCCAGCCTGTGATTGAAGCCGCGAAGCTTGTTCAGGCGGCGGGCGGGCTCTTCGTGGTCGACGCAGTTCAGGCCGCCGGCCGCGTTCCGCTCGATATCGATGCGATCGGTGCGGATTTCCTGATCGTCTCCTCGCACAAGATTGGCGGTCCCAAGGGTGCCGGCGCGCTCGTCTCGCGTGGCGAGGTGCTGATGCCGAAACCGTTGATCCATGGCGGCGGCCAGGAAAAGGGCCATCGCTCGGGTACGGAAAACACGCTTGCCATCATTGGCTTCGGTGCGGCTGCCGCTGCCGCGTTCGACAGGCTAGAAGAACGGAATGTCGCAATTGCCAGACTACGCGACCGGCTGGAAGAAGGCATGCGGCAGAGCGCACCGGATGTCATTATTCATGGCGAGCAGGGTGCGCGCGTTCCGAACACCAGCTTTTTCACGCTGCCGGGACTGAAATCCGAAACCGGCCAGATCGCTTTCGACCTGGAAGGGGTGGCGATTTCTGCCGGGTCCGCCTGCTCGTCCGGCAAGGTCGGCGAGAGCCATGTGCTCGTGGCGATGGGATGCGATCCCAAGCTTGGAGCGTTGCGCATTTCGCTGGGTCCAACCACGACCGAAGCGGAGATTGATCGCGCAATCGCCGCGTTTTCCCGCATCGCGGCAAGGCGCAAGCTGGCGGGTGCGGCGGCCTGACGGCCACAATTTTGCGGAAACCGAAATTTCCGCTTGCCAATCGGGGTGAAAAGTCCCTTTTGGCCGACTACATAGGGGGTAGACATAAGTCTGCCGCAACGTTGACAAGCTGCCGGACCTTGGATCCGGCGAGATTGGAGAACGAAATGCCTGCAGTCCAGGAAACGGTCGATCAGGTTCGCCTGATTGACGTGGACCAGTATAAGTATGGTTTTGAGACCACGATCGAGGTGGAAAAGGCTCCCAAGGGCCTCTCCGAAGACATTATCCGCTTCATCTCCGCCAAGAAGCAGGAGCCGGATTGGATGCTGGAATGGCGCCTCGAGGCCTATCGCCGCTGGCTGACGCTTGAAGAGCCCACATGGGCGCGCGTCGACTATCCGAAGATCGACTTCAACGATATTCACTATTATGCCGCGCCGAAGAAATTCGCCGGTCCGAAGTCGCTCGACGACGTTGATCCGGAGCTTCTGAAGACCTACGAGAAGCTCGGCATTCCGCTGCGCGAGCAGGAAATTCTCGCCGGCGTCGAGAAGCCGAAGATCGCCGTCGACGCGGTGTTCGATTCCGTTTCGGTCGTCACGACCTTCAAGGAAGAGCTGAAGAAGGCCGGCGTGATCTTCATGTCGATCTCGGAAGCCATCCGCGAATATCCCGAGCTGGTGCGCAAGTACCTCGGCTCCGTGGTGCCGACGACGGACAATTTCTATGCGACGTTGAATTCGGCCGTCTTCACCGACGGTTCGTTCGTCTTCGTGCCGAAGGGCGTTCGTTGCCCGATGGAACTGTCGACCTACTTCCGCATCAACGAAAAGAATACCGGCCAGTTCGAGCGCACGCTGATCATCGCCGAAGAAGGTGCCTATGTCTCCTATCTGGAAGGCTGCACGGCGCCGCAGCGCGATGAAAACCAGCTGCACGCCGCTGTCGTCGAGCTGGTTGCGCTCGATGACGCCGAGATCAAGTATTCGACCGTCCAGAACTGGTATCCGGGCGACAAGCACGGCAAGGGCGGCATCTACAACTTCGTCACCAAGCGTGGCGATTGCCGCGGCCACCGCTCCAAGATTTCCTGGACACAGGTCGAGACCGGCTCTGCCATCACCTGGAAGTATCCGTCCTGCATCCTGCGCGGCGATGACAGCCGTGGTGAGTTCTATTCCATCGCGGTTTCGAACGGCCATCAGCAGGTCGACAGTGGCACCAAGATGATCCATCTCGGCAAGAACACGTCGAGCCGCATCATCTCGAAGGGTATCGCGGCCGGTGTCTCGCAGAATACCTATCGCGGCCAGGTCTCGGCGCATCGCCGCGCGACCAACGCCCGCAACTTCACGCAGTGCGACTCGCTTTTGATCGGCGACAAGTGCGGCGCGCATACGGTGCCGTACATCGAGGCGAAGAATTCGTCCGCGCAGTTCGAGCATGAAGCCACGACCTCGAAGATTTCCGAAGACCAGCTGTTCTACTGCCTGCAGCGCGGCATTCCGGAGGAAGCGGCGATTGCGCTGATCGTCAACGGCTTCGTCAAGGAAGTGCTGCAGGAGCTGCCGATGGAATTCGCCGTCGAAGCGCAGAAGCTGATCGGCATCTCGCTCGAAGGCAGCGTCGGCTGACGCACACGAACCAGAACTAGCTTTGGCGCGCCACGCGCGCCGCACACTCATTCCTGCGATAGGATACTAAAATGCTTGAAATCAAGAACCTGCACGCCCGTATCGCCGAAGACGGCACCGAGATCATCCGTGGCCTGAACCTGACCGTAAAGGCCGGCGAAGTCGCTGCCATCATGGGCCCGAACGGCTCCGGCAAGTCGACGCTCTCCTACATTCTCGCCGGCCGTGAGGACTATGAAGTCACCGAGGGCGACATCCTCTATAACGGCGAGAGCATTCTGGAGCTCGACGCCGCCGAGCGCGCCGCCAAGGGCATCTTCCTGGCGTTCCAGTATCCGGTCGAAATCCCCGGCGTTGCCACCATGCAGTTCCTGAAGGTGGCGCTCAACGAACAGCGCAAGGCGCGTGGCGAAGACGAGCTGACGACGCCGGATTTCCTGCGTCGCGTCAAGGATGCCGCTGCCAAGCTGCAGATCAACATGGACATGCTGAAGCGCCCGCTGAACGTCGGCTTTTCCGGCGGTGAAAAGAAGCGCGCCGAAATCCTGCAGATGGCGCTCCTGGAGCCGCAGCTTTGCGTGCTCGACGAAACCGATTCCGGCCTCGACATCGACGCGCTGAAGATCGTCGCCGACGGCGTCAACGCGCTGCGTTCCCCGGATCGCGCCGTGATCGTCATCACCCACTACCAGCGCCTGCTCGACTATATCGTTCCGGACACCGTCCACGTCCTCTACAAGGGCCAGGTGATCAAGTCCGGCGACAAGACGCTGGCGCATGAGCTCGAAGCCAACGGCTATGCCGACATCATCGGAGCTGCAGCCTGATCGAGGCGGAAAGGACACGTCGATGAACATTCAGACGACGAACCGCCTGACATCAGCCGAAACGGCGCTGATCGAGGCGTATAACGACCAGATGGGCGATCTGCCTGGTGATGGCGAGGTTTTCGCCGTCCGCGACCGCCTGCTGGACGAGCTGAAGACGGCAGGCCTGCCGACGCGCCGCGTCGAAGCCTGGCACTATACCGATTTCAAGAACCTGCTGCGCCTGGTTCCCAGCGACATCGGCAAGGGTCTTGTGGAGGCGCTGCCGCCGACGGTCGAGGGATCTCCGGTTCTTGCGGTCCTCCAGGGCAAGGCGAACGAAAAGGCTTCCGTCAAGAATCTGGCGGTCGGACGCTACGCCGACAGCCTGATCAATGGCACGGCAGCCGCCGGGCTCGAAGCACTCGGCAAGGATGACGCCATCGGGCGCATCAATGCGAGCTTCGTGCGCGATGGCTATGTCATCGACGTTCCCGATGGCACCGAACTCGAAGCGCCGCTGGAGGTGCAGTTCGTACACGCCGGCGGGCAGATCCACAGCCGCTTGCCGGTTTCCTTCGGGGCCGGCGTGAAGGCGACGGTCATCGAACGCCACCAGGCTGTCGAAGGTGCTGCCGCTCTCGTCTCGTCGGTGAGTGAAATCAAGATCGGTAAGGGTGCGGAAGTGATCTGGATCATCCTGCAGGAGCAGGGATCCGAGGATACGCATCTCGGTCAGATCCGCGTCGATCTCGGCGCCGATGCGAAGCTGAAGCTCTTCGTCATCAATGCCGGCGGCAAGCTGGTGCGGCAGGAGCTGCATGTGAAGGTGACGGGCGAGGGTTCCGATCTGACGCTGCGCGGCATCAACCTGCTGGGCGGCGACACCCATACGGACGTGACGCTGGTGCTTGGCCATGACGTTCCGCATACTGCGTCGACCGAGATCGTCCGTAACGTGGTGTTCGACCGCGCTCGCGGCGTGTTCCAGGGCATGATCCGGGTTGCGCCCGATGCACAGAAGACCGACGCACGCATGGCATGCAACACGTTGCTGATGTCGGACGACGCTGAATTCTCCGTCAAGCCGGAGCTCGAAATCTTCGCCGACGACGTCCAGTGCGGCCATGGTGCAACGGTTGCCGACATCGACGAGAACCATCTCTACTACCTGATGGCTCGCGGCATTCCGCGGAACAAGGCGCGGGCCATGCTGGTCAATGCCTTCGTGGCCGAGATCGTCGAGGAACTGGAAGACGAAGCCCTGGTCGAGGCGCTGGAAGGCGTTATCTCAGCCTGGCTGGAAAAGCACGCCTGATTGGAGGCAAAGCTCGTGGACAAGATCGTGCCGGCAACAGCCTATGACGTCGAAGCCATTCGCCGGGATTTTCCGATCCTGGCGAAGACGGTGCATGGCAAGCCGCTCGTCTATCTCGACAATGGCGCTTCCGCGCAGAAGCCGCAGGTCGTCATCGATGCCATCTCTCACGCCTATTCCAACGAATATGCGAATGTGCATCGCGGCCTGCATTTCCTGTCCAACGCTGCCACGGAAGCCTATGAAGCGGCTCGCGAAAAGGTGCGCCGCTTCCTGAATGCGCCGTCGGTCGACGATATCGTCTTTACCAAGAACTCGACCGAGGCGATCAACACGATCGCCTACGGTTGGGGCATGCCGAAGATCGGCGAGGGTGACGAGATCGTCGTCTCCATCATGGAGCATCACTCCAACATCGTTCCCTGGCATTTCATCCGGGAACGGCAGGGTGCCAAACTCGTGTGGGTGCCAGTCGACGACGAGGGCGCGTTCCATATCGAGGATTTCGAGAAGAGCCTGACGGAGCGCACCAAGCTCGTCGCCATCACCCATATGTCGAACGCGCTCGGAACCGTCGTTCCCGTGAAGGAAGTCTGCCGCATTGCGCATGAGCGTGGCATTCCGGTTCTGATCGACGGCTCGCAGGGTGCTGTGCATATGCCTGTCGATGTGCAGGATATCGATTGCGACTGGTATGTCATGACCGGTCACAAGCTTTACGGCCCCTCGGGTATCGGCGTTCTCTACGGCAAGAAGGAGCGGCTTGCCGAGATGCGGCCGTTCCAGGGCGGCGGCGAGATGATTTTCGATGTCACCGAGGAAAACGTCACCTACAACGATCCGCCGCATCGCTTCGAAGCGGGAACGCCGCCGATCGTGCAGGCGATCGGCCTTGGTTATGCGCTCGATTACATGGACAGCATAGGCCGGGAAGCGATTGCGCGCCACGAAGCCGATCTGGCCACCTATGCGGCGGAACGGCTGCGGGATATCAATTCGCTGCGTGTCATCGGTACGGCGCCAGGCAAGGGCGGCATCTTCTCCTTCGAGCTGGCGGGAATTCACTCCCACGACGTTTCGATGGTGATCGACCGGCAGGGTGTTGCCGTTCGTGCCGGCACGCATTGCGCCCAACCGCTCTTGAAACGCTTCGGCGTCACCTCCACATGCCGTGCATCGTTCGGCATGTACAATACGCGCGCGGAGGTGGATGCTCTGGCCGACGCACTGGAATATGCACGGAAATTCTTTGCCTGAGGAGGCAAGCGATGTCACTCGACGAAAGCGAACAGAAGATCGACGCACGCGAAGGGATCGTGCATTCCAGCATTCCCGCAGATGAGCTGACGCGCCTCAGCGACGACATCATCTCCGCGTTGAAGACGGTTTATGATCCGGAAATTCCCGCCGATATCTTCGAGCTTGGTCTGGTCTACAAGATCGATATCGAAGACGACCGCATGGTGAAGATCGTCATGACGCTGACAGCACCGGGTTGCCCGGTCGCCGGCGAAATGCCGGGCTGGGTCGAAAATGCCGTCGGCGCCGTGGAAGGTGTTTCCGGTGTCGACGTCAGCATGACCTTCGACCCGCCATGGACGCCGGATCGCATGTCGGAAGAGGCACAGGTGGCCGTCGGCTGGTATTGAAGCTTTAAGCCGCCGGCTTTACATTAAGACTCGAAGCGCCGGATCTTGACCCCGGTTGCATTTAAGTAGGCATCGGCTGGTCCGAAAACCGGACCACTTTTCGGGCCGATGCCAGAGGAGAATGAGCCCATGGGCTTCGCAATCATGAGCATGACGGATGCGGCAGCAGCCCGCGTCAAGGCGATCGTCGGCAATTCCGGCCCCGATGCCAAGGGCGTTCGCGTCGGCATCAAAAAGGGCGGGTGTGCCGGCATGGAATATACCATCGACCTGGTGACCGAGCCGAACCCCAAAGACGACCTGATCGAGCGCGATGGCGCAAAGGTCTGGGTCGAGCCGTCGGCCGTCCTCTATTTGCTCGGCACGGAAATGGGCTTCGAGACCACGACGCTGCGTTCCGGCTTCATCTTCACCAATCCCAATCAGACATCGGCTTGCGGCTGCGGCGAATCCGTCGAGCTGAAGCCCGCCGATCTTGCGGCCCTTGCGGCTCAGCGACAGGCAGCGCAACCCGCTTAACGCTGGCTCCTCCATAATTCACCCGCAATGCGTTTCGTGCTTTGACATCGCCGTTCCGGTGAACATGCAGTCTGTGATGAATTTATCAGCGCCATCCAGTATTTTTGCGGCAGGGTTCGGTTTCGCAGCTACTGCGGGCGAAATCCTGCCCAATGTCATGCATCGCGGCTCAGATCACGCAACTTTTTCTGCTGGTTTAGATTTACAATTATAGTGGATACGGTCACGGCTGCGGTGCCAATCATGAATGTGCGCAATGTCGCGACGATTGTTGGCTGTAGCCACGGCTGTGTGAGACCTGTAAATTCAACCATGAAGGTAGCGTAGACCATTCCATTCAGGATGGAGTATTCAACTGTCCCGCCGATTGAGCGGTCCTTTATGTTTTCTGGTGGGAAATAAAACTGTAACCTCTTCAGCGCAAGCAGTAGGGCCGGAAATAGCAAGCCAACCTTAAAAAGATTAGTCAATGGAAGGCTATTGTCTAAAAGGTATAAGCCTGCAGGGATACAAAAAGCCGGAACGAGATGAAGGAGGTAATTTCTGAGCACCTGATTTCCTATATTCCCATCCATAGGACAGTTGGCGAATAACACTGGTAGTCAATACAATTTTGACGTTAATGGCAAGAATGCCTCATTAGGGGAGGACATCGGCCCTCACCTGGCGGCTTCCAAACGACGAAAAATAGATGATTTCCGCGACGGGTCGAAATTCAGCTCATGAGCGTTGTCGATATTCGTAGTTTGCGGCCGGTACCGGCGTCAATTTAAGGCCGAGTGCCCTGACGACCTTCAGGATCGTTGCGAATTCCGGATTCCCGTCGCCACTGAGCGCGCGATAGAGTGCCGAGCGGTTCATGCCGACATCCTTGGCAAGCTTGCTCATGTTGCGCGTGCGCGCCACTTCACCCAACGCCTTGGCGATCGAGGCCGGATCGTCGGTTTCGAAGGCGGCGGCGATGTAGCTGTCGGGATTGTCCACGTCGAATCGTTCCGGCATAAATCTGATTTCCAAGACCCCACTGTGACGTCATCAAAAACGCCGCGCATCCTTTCGGACACGCGGCGTTTTCATAGACAAGTTTCGCAATAGATTTATGTCTGTTTCCAGCGAAGCGACTGAACCGCTTCGCTTTTTTGTAAAAATACTATTCTGCGGCCTCGGCGTAGGACTCCAGCGGCGGGCAGGTGCAGATCAGGTTGCGATCGCCATAGACATTGTCGATGCGATTGACCGGCGACCAGTATTTGTCGACGCGGAAGGCACCGGGCGGGAAGCAGGCCTGTTCGCGCGAATAGGGGCGATCCCACTCGCCGACCAGGTCTTCCACCGTGTGCGGTGCGTTCTTCAGTGGATTGTTGGTCTTGTCCATCCGGCCGTCTTCGATGGCGCGGGCTTCCTCGCGGATTGCCAGCATCGCCTCGCAGAAGCGATCGAGCTCAGCCTTGGTTTCCGATTCGGTCGGCTCGATCATCAGCGTGCCGGCAACCGGCCAGCTCATGGTAGGGGCATGGAAGCCGCAATCGATGAGGCGCTTGGCGACATCGTCGACCGTCACACCGGCGCTTGCGGCCAGCGGGCGGGTGTCGATGATGCATTCATGCGCCACGCGTCCGTCCTTGGACTTGTAGAGCACGTCATAGGCACCCTTGAGACGGGCAGCGATGTAGTTGGCGTTGAGGATCGCCACCTTCGTTGCCTGCGTCAGGCCTTCGCCGCCCATCATCAGGCAATAGCTCCAGGAGATCGGCAGGATCGAGGCCGAACCGAAGGCTGCTGCCGAGACCGCACCGCTGCGGCCGTCCGTTTCCGGATGGCCGGGCAGGTGAGGCGCCAGATGGGCCTTGACGCCGATCGGGCCCATGCCGGGACCGCCGCCGCCGTGCGGGATGCAGAAGGTCTTATGCAGGTTCAGGTGGCTGACATCAGAACCGATATCGCCGGGACGTGAGAGGCCGACCATAGCGTTCATGTTGGCGCCATCGAGATAGACCTGACCGCCATGCTTGTGCACGAGATCGCAGA
Organism: Rhizobium sp. BK289; assembly: GCF_014193575.1. Lineage (NCBI taxonomy): Bacteria > Pseudomonadati > Pseudomonadota > Alphaproteobacteria > Hyphomicrobiales > Rhizobiaceae > Rhizobium > Rhizobium sp. BK289. The sequence continues at coordinate 62,299 of NZ_JACHZO010000002.1, read as the reverse complement.
TCTCCTTCACCGTCTCCTCGAAGACGCCATGCGTCGAAGGATAGGTGATCATGCAGCAGGAGAGGTTGTCGGCATATTGCTCGGTCTTGGCGCGGAAATCGGCCATGTCGATGTCGCCGTCATCGCTGACCTTGACGACCACGACCTTCATGCCAGCCATCTGTGCCGAGGCGGGGTTGGTGCCGTGGGCGGAGGTCGGAATGAGGCAGATGTCGCGGTGACCCTGACCATTGGCAATGTGATAGTTGCGGATGGTCAGCAGGCCCGCATATTCGCCCTGCGCGCCGGAATTCGGCTGCATGGAGAAAGCGTCGTAACCGGTCACCGCGCAGAGCTTGTCCGTCAGATCGTCGATCATTTCGCGGTAGCCAAGTGCCTGATCGGCCGGGACGAACGGATGGATATCCGAGAATTCCGGCCAGGTGATCGGCAGCATTTCCGCCGTCGCGTTCAGCTTCATGGTGCAGGAGCCGAGCGGAATCATCGAGCGGTCGAGCGCCAGATCGCGGTCCGAAAGACGGCGGATGTAGCGCGTCATCTCGCTTTCGGCACGGTTCATGTGGAAGATCGGATGCGAGAGGTATTCGCTGGTGCGCAGCAGCGTCTTCGGCAGGCGATAGGACGGCTCGAAATCTGCGATGCGGAAATCGCCACCGAAAGCGCGCCAGACGGCTTCGACCGTCGCCGGGCGCGTACGCTCGTCAAGGCTGATGCCGATCTTGGTTTCGCCGACCTTGCGCAGGTTGACGCCTTCGGCGACGGCTGCGCGCAGGACGAGAGCCTGCATGTGACCGACCTCGACGGTGATCGTATCGAAAAAGGTCTCCGGCTCGACGGTATAGCCAAGCTTTTCCAGGCCCTTGGCCATCAGCACGGCCTTCTGGTGGACCTGTTGCGCGATGGCCTTCAAGCCCTGAGGACCGTGGAAGACTGCATACATGGAGGCCATCACGGCGAGCAGCACCTGGGCGGTGCAGATGTTGGACGTCGCCTTTTCGCGGCGGATATGCTGTTCGCGGGTCTGCAGCGACAGGCGATAGGCGCGATTGCCGCGTGCATCGATGGAAACCCCGACGAGACGGCCCGGCATGGAGCGCTTGTAGTCGTCCTTGACGGCCATAAACGCGGCATGCGGGCCGCCATAGCCAACCGGAACGCCGAAGCGCTGCGAGGAACCGATAGCGATATCCGCACCCATTTCACCCGGGGATTTCAGCAGGGTCAATGCCAGGAGATCCGTCGCCATGATGGCGATTGCACCGGTCTGGTGCAGGCGGGCGATCAAGCCGCTGAAATCGTTGATGTGACCGTGCGTGCCTGGATACTGGAAGATCGCACCGAAGACATCGACCGGATCGAGATCGGTGAAGGGATTGCCGACGATGACGGTCCAGCCGAGCGGCTCGGCGCGGGTCCTGATCAGCGCAATGGTCTGGGGATGACAGCCGGCATCGACGAAGAAGGCCTTTGCCTTCGACTTGGCGACGCGCTCGGCCATCGCCATGCCTTCGGCCGCAGCCGTCGCTTCATCGAGCAGAGACGCATTGGCGACATCGAGACCGGTGAGATCGCTGATCATCGTCTGGTAGTTCAGCAGAGCCTCTAGGCGGCCCTGGCTGATCTCGGGCTGATAGGGTGTATAGGCCGTGTACCAGGCCGGATTTTCCAGGATGTTGCGCTGGATGACCGGCGGCGTGATCGTGCCGTAATAGCCCTGGCCGATGAGCGAAACGAGAACCTTGTTCTTGTTGGCGGTCTCACGCAGGCGGTCGAGCGCCTCGCGCTCCGTCATCGGAGCGCCCCAGGCGAGCGGCGCCTTCTGGCGGATTACCGGCGGTAGCGTCGCGTCGATCAGGCCGTCAAGGCTCTTATAGCCGATCACCTTGAGCATATCGGCCATCTCCGACGGAGATGGGCCGATATGACGGCGATTGGCGAAATCGTATGGCTGGTAATCTGTGAAGGTGAACTCAGTCGGCGTCGTCATTATCCGATCAGCTCCTTGTAACCGGATTCATCAAGAAGACCATCGAGATCACCGACGTTCTTCAGCTTCAGCTTGAAGAACCAGCCGGCACCCATCGGATCGGAGTTGACGAGGGCCGGATCGGCAGTAATGGCTTCGTTGATTTCGGTGATCTCTCCGTCGAGCGGACAATAGACTTCGGAAGCCGCCTTAACGGATTCGACGGTTGCCGCGTCGGCTCCCTTCGAGAAACTGGCGCCGACCTCGGGCAATTCAACGAAAACGAGATCGCCTAGCTGTTCAGCGGCATGGGCCGTAATGCCCACGATTGCGACATCGCCTTCGACCTTCAGCCACTCATGTTCTTCGGTGAATTTCAGCATGGATAATCCTCTCTGGAAAAGACGTTCAACGTTTATAGGTTGGTTTGATGAAAGGCAGGGTGCTGACGACGACGGGCAGATATTTGCCGCGGACTTCAGCGTAGACGGTGGTGCCGGGAGCGGTGAATTCGGTCGGTAGGTAACCCATGGCAACCGGAGCTTCGACGCTCGGACCGAAACCGCCCGAGGTGACTTCGCCGATCTCGCTCTTGCCTTCGGCATCGGCATAGAGTTTGGCGTGGCCGCGCACCGGCGCCTTGCCCTCCGGTTTCAGGCCGACGCGGCGGCGCGATGTGCCGTGATCGAGTTCGCCGAGGATGCGGGTTGCGCCAGGAAAGCCGCCGGTGCGGGCGCCGCCGGTCTTGCGAGCCTTCTGGACCGCCCATTCCAGCGCGCCTTCGATCGGCGTCGTCGTCTGGTCGATGTCGTTGCCGTAGAGGCAGAGACCAGCCTCAAGGCGCAGTGAATCACGGGCGCCAAGGCCGATCGGCTGGACGTCCGGATGCTCCAGCAGCCGCTTGGCGATATCCTCGGCCTTATCGGCGGGAACGGAGATTTCGAAACCGTCTTCGCCGCTATAGCCGGAGCGCGATACGAGGCAGGAGACGTCGTGGAGGCGACAATGGCGCACATCCATGAACTTCATATAGGCGATGTCGGCCCAAAGCTCGGCAAGCACGTCGACGGCGCGTGGTCCCTGCAGGGCGATGAGGGCGCGATCGAGTAATGTAACTTCGCAGCTATCGCCGATATGATCTTGAAGATGCTTGAAATCTTGCTCTTTACAGGCAGCGTTGACGACGACGAAAAGATAGTCGTCCATATGGGTGATCATCAGATCGTCGAGGATGCCGCCCTTGTCGTCGGTGAAGAAGCCATAGCGCTGGCGATTTTCGGCGAGGCCGAGAATATCGACCGGCACCAGGCTTTCCAGCGCAAGCGCTGCATCCTCATATTTGCCGGAGTGGGCGCGGATTGTCACCTGACCCATATGCGACACGTCGAACAGGCCGGCGGAAGATCGAGTCCAAAGATGTTCCTTCAGCACGCCCGGCGCATATTGCACCGGCATATCGTAGCCCGCGAACGGCACCATGCGGGCACCAAGCGACAAATGGAGGGCGTGAAGGGGTGTTGTTTTGAGGGCAGCGGTCTCGTCCAAATGACGCCTCCGGGTTTTGCGCTTATCTCGAAGCGCAGAGCTCACACTTTCGGCGCGACTGCGCCTTGCGTTGAGCCCCCTCTGTCTGTTTGCCTGAGATTGTTATCCCTTCGGCGAACGCTTGCGCGCTTCTCTCCAGAGTTCCGTCTGCCCCTTGCTGGTCCTTTGGCCTGAGAGTTTCCGGGGCGGTTGCTCCTTCGGCACCGGCTTGCACCGGATTCTCCCAACAGGGTTGAGAGCCATTATCCGGTCCCGGCCCAAGATGGCAAGGGGCAAATGTCGCCGCTGAACAAATTTTTGTCGCGCGGATCAATCCTGCGTTCCCTAGTGATTACGGGCCTTTGCAACTGCCATCGGAGAGGCTATCCCTTCCGGTCGATTGAGGAACCGGGCAGGAGATGACAATGAACCGCAACCACGCCGCCGCATTGCTGATTTCGATAGGGGCGTTTTCGCTATCCCTTAGCGGTGCGATGGCGCAGGACAGCGGTGCGATGAAATCCATGCCCGGAATGCACATGGATGCGGGTGCGGCCCCTTCCGCCTCCGCAACCGCCAAGCTGGGCGACCTCGACATCAGCGGCGGCTATGTTCGCGCCATGCTTCCCGGCCAACCGGTCGGCGGTGGCTATATTACAATTCACAATACCGGCAAGACCGACGACAAGCTCACCTCCGTGACCTCATCATCCGCCGGCAAGGTGGAGTTGCATGAGATGAAGATGGAAGGCGAGATCATGAAGATGCGCGAGATAAAAGGCGGCATCGCCATTCCCGCCGGCGCGACGGTGACGCTTGCACCCAATACGATGCACATGATGTTCAAGCAGGTGAAGGCGCCCTTCAAGCAAGGCGGCACGGTGCCCGTGATGCTGATGTTCGACAAGGCGGGCATGGTCGACATCAATCTGCCCGTCGTCTCGGCCAAGGGAAATTGAGCCAGAAAATTATCCTGCCGTATAATTCCGGGTTTCCACTTTTCCTCGAAATGCTCTAAAGCCACGTCAAAAGGCTAGGAAATCTCCGGCCGCGGGGCTGAGCGTCCCGTTGTTTGAATTTGCATGACCCGCCCAATGCGCCTTGCCGCTTTTCCGGGACATGCCGAGGTACTTGAAAGAAGAAGAATGGCCGGGATTGAGCATATTAAGGTCGAGCCTGACGAGGCCGGCATGCGCCTCGACCGCTGGTTCAAGGTGCATTTTCCGGGGCTCGGCTTCGGACAATTGCAGAAGCTGATGCGTTCCGGACAGGTGCGCGTCGATGGTGGCCGAGTCAAGACGGATGCCCGCGTGCAGCCGGGGCAGATGGTGCGCGTGCCGCCGCTCGATGTTGATGCAAAGGGACTGAAGAACGGTCCGATCGCTGGCAATGACCTCAAACACTCCGGTGATGCCGAGCTTCTTGCGCGCATGCTGCTGCATGAAGACGACAAGGTCTATGTGCTGAACAAGCCGGCCGGCCTTGCGGTGCAGGGCGGCTCCGGTCTGACCCGTCATATCGACAAGATGCTCGAGGCATGGACGAGCAAGAAGGGCGAGAAGCCACGCCTGGTGCACCGTCTCGACCGCGACACATCGGGCGTACTCGTCGTTGCCCGCACCCGCGGTGCCGCGCAGAAGCTTACGGCAGCCTTCCGCGAGCGCGATACCAAGAAGACCTATTGGTCGCTGGTCAAGGGTGTGCCGCGCAAGCACGAGGACAAGATTTCCACCTGGCTGGTGAAGGAAGCGACGCCGGATGGCGACCGCATGCGCATCGCCAAGCATGGAGAGGAGGGCGCCGATCACGCCATCTCCTACTATCGCGTGATCGAGACCGCGGCGCAGAGCCTCGCCTGGCTGGAAATGGAGCCCTATACGGGCCGTACTCACCAGTTGCGTGTCCATGCGCTGCATATGGGGCATCCGATCATCGGCGACCCCAAATATTTCGATGACGATCCGAACTGGGATTTTCCCGGTGGTGTGCAGAAGCGCCTGCATCTGCATGCGCGCCATATCGATATCCCGCATCCGAGCGGCGGACGCCTGCGCGTCACCGCGCCTTTGCCACCGCACATGGTGCAGACCTGGAACCTTCTCGGCTTCGATATGGAATCGGCAGAGGAGCCGGACGACGAATGAGGCTGGTCCTTTTCGATTGCGACGGCACTCTGGTCGACAGCGCGCGGCTGATCCACGAAGTCATGGCGCGAACCTTTGTCGCCTTTGGCTATAAGCGCCCCGATGTTTCGGCGACCAAATCGATCATCGGCCTGACGCTGGATATTGCCATTGCCCGTCTGCAGGGCAAGCCGCATGTCGACGACGAAGCGATTGCCATGACGACGCATTACAAGTCGATCTTTCCCGATGTACGGGATGAGGCGGACATGCAGACGCCGCTCTTCGACGGCATCAAGCCACTGATCGAGACGCTTGCGGCCCGCGATGAACTGCTGATCGGCGCGGTGACGGGTAAATCCCGCCGCGGCTTGACCCATATCCTTGAGGTCAACGATTTCACGCCCTATTTTATCGTCTCCCGCACTGCGGACGATTGCCCGTCGAAGCCGCATCCGGCGATGGTGACGGAATGCTGCGACGAAACTGGCATGGATCCGCATGATACGATCGTGATCGGCGACGCCATCTACGACATGCAGATGGCGAAGGCGGCGGGCGCGACCGCCATCGGCGTGGCCTGGGGCTATGCTTCCGTCGAGGAGTTGCTGGCGGCCGGCGCCGATGCCATCGCCCACCATCCGAACGATCTGTTGAGCCATATTCTCTGAGGTGACGCCATGCGCGACCTGTTGAACGATCTTTCCGAAGGTCTCAGCCATCCCGATCCGATCCGCCGCGCGCAGATCCAGATGAAGAAGCCCTTGCCAAAACGCTTCTACAAGGACGTGACGATCAGCGCGGACGAGGGCGGCCACGCCATTGCCCTCGACGGCAAGGTGGTGAAGACGCCGGCGCGGCATTCCCTGGCTCTGCCGACGGAAGCGCTTGCCAGACTGGTGGCCGTCGAATGGGCGCATCAGGTTGATGTCATCGATCCCGCGACCATGCCTGTGACGCGCCTCGTCAATACCGCCATTGATGGCGTTGCGACGGAGAGCCGGGCGGTATTCGACGAAATCGTCCGCTTCTCCGGCAGCGATCTGCTCTGCTACCGCGCCGACGCTCCGGAGCGCCTCGTCGAGCGGCAGTCGGAGCGCTGGAACCCGGTAGTCGAATGGGCAGCGCGCGACCTCGGCGCCCGCTTCATCCTGGCTGAAGGCGTCATGCACCAGGAACAGCCCGGTGAAGCCATCGCTGCCTTCTCGGCTGCCTTGCGTAAGTACGACACACCGATGGAACTTGCCAGCCTCCACACGATTACGACGCTTACCGGTTCTGCGATCCTGGCGCTGGCCTTTGCCGAAGGTTTCCTGCCGCTTACCGACGTCTGGTCGCTTGCCCATCTGGATGAGGACTGGACGATCGAGCATTGGGGCAGCGACGAGGAGGCCGAGCTCCGTCGTGCACAACGTTTTGAGGAATTTCAGGCCGCGACCGATGTTTTTTCAGCGCTTCGCAGTTGAACATTGTTGATTTCCAGTCCTTTATATCGATCTTCGTATCTTAAAAGTTCGTAGGTCTGGACGGATATCATGTCGTGGTTGAGGTCGGGTGCCGTTTCGGCGCTCGTAGGATGTTTGGTACTGGCAGCCTGCTCTAGCTGGTCCGTCGACCCTCCACCTCCAACCTATGCCGTGCGCAGTGCGAGCGTCGTCGCCGATCAGGCTCTGCCGCCGGTATCGCCGGCGCTGGTCACCGCCGTCAATGATCGTGTGAATGCGGCGATCGCTGCAACGACCTACAGTCAACCCTTGCCACAGGTCGCAATCACCGTGCGGCTGACCGATGTCCGCAGGGCGCGCGGCTTCAACCGCGACCGCAACAGCGTCAAGGTCAACATCGACGCGGCGGCGCTAGATGGCGGCGCAGTGGTCGCCATGGCATCTTTCGAGACTAAAACCACAGCCCCCGATCCCGCCACGGCGGATGAGCTGATGGCGGAAGATATCGCGGCGCGCGTCCGTTCCATCTTTTCCCTGACCACGCCGCGGCTGGCGGATTGACCCGGCAGCTTCAAACGGTGTTTGCGCCGTGCTAATCCCAAGCGGTGAAGGAGAGAGAGCCGCATGAAGGAAATCCTGCAGGAACTGGAACGTCGTCGCGAGGTTGCGAGGCTCGGAGGCGGGCAGGTGCGCATCGACGCCCAGCACGCGCGCGGCAAGCTGACGGCGCGCGAGCGCATCGATATTTTTCTCGATGAGGGCTCCTTCGAGGAATTCGACATGTTCGTCGAACATCGCTCGACCGATTTCGGCATGGACAAGAGCAAGATCGCCGGCGACGGCGTCGTGACGGGATGGGGCACCGTCAACGGGCGTACCGTTTTCATTTTTGCCAAAGATTTCACGGTCTTCGGTGGATCTCTTTCGGAAGCGCATGCGGAAAAGATCACCAAGGTGCAGGATATGGCGCTGAAGAACCGGGCGCCGATCATCGGCATCTACGATGCCGGCGGCGCCCGCATCCAGGAGGGTGTTGCCGCGCTCGGCGGCTACGCCGAGGTGTTCCAGCGCAATGTGCTGGCCTCCGGCGTCATTCCGCAGATCTCCGTCATCATGGGGCCATGCGCCGGCGGCGACGTTTATTCCCCCGCCATGACGGATTTCATCTTCATGGTTCGCGACACCTCCTACATGTTCGTCACCGGGCCGGATGTGGTGAAGACCGTCACCAACGAGACCGTTACCTCCGAGCAGCTTGGTGGCGCCTCGGTGCACACGACGAAATCCTCGATCGCAGATGCGGCCTACGACAATGATGTCGATACGCTGCTGCAAGTGCGCCGGCTCATCGATTTCCTGCCGCAATCGAATACGGCTGGTGTGCCCGAGATCGAGTGCTATCAGTCCGTGACGGAGCCGGACAACTCGCTCGACACGCTGATCCCGGCCAATGCCAACAAGCCCTACGACATCAAGGAACTGATCCTGAAGGTGGCGGACGAGGCCGATTTCTTCGAGATACAGGAAAGCTTCGCCAAGAACATCGTCTGCGGTTTCGGCCGCATCGAGGGTGCCACGGTCGGCTTCGTCGCCAATCAGCCGATGGTGCTTGCCGGCGTTCTCGACAGCGACGCATCGCGAAAAGCAGCGCGTTTCGTACGCTTCTGCGACTGCTTCAATATTCCGATCGTTACCTTTGTCGATGTGCCCGGCTTCCTGCCGGGAACGGCACAGGAATATGGCGGGCTGATCAAGCATGGCGCCAAGCTGCTCTTCGCCTATGCAGAAGCGACCGTGCCGAAGCTGACCGTCATTACCCGCAAGGCCTTCGGCGGTGCCTATGACGTGATGGCTTCGAAGCATCTGCGCGGCGACCTCAATTATGCCTGGCCGACGGCGCAGATCGCCGTTATGGGCGCCAAGGGCGCCGTCGAAATCATCTTCCGCAAGGATATTGCCGATCCGGAAAAGATCGCGGCGCATACGAAGATGTATGAGGATCGCTTCCTGTCGCCTTTCGTCGCGGCCGAACGGGGCTATATCGACGAGGTGATCATGCCGCGTTCGACGCGGCGGCGGCTGGCACAGGGTCTTAGAATGCTGCGCAACAAGGACCTGACCAATCCCTGGAAGAAACATGACAACATCCCTTTGTGAGATTGTGACAACAAGTCACGGATTTCACACGGAAAATTGATTGGGCGTCAGAAGCCGTGTTTTCACGTTCTGAGCAGGTCGCTCTATTGCTTCCTGCAGGGAATTGAAACTGGAGTTCAAAATGGCGCTTTCCGATCGGCTGAATCAATATCAGCCCTATGCTCTTACCGTGCTGCGTGTCATGACTGGCCTGTTGTTCATCGAACATGGTCTGCAGAAGCTCGTTGGCTTTCCGACCGGCGGCCAATTTCCAAGCCCGCTGCCGACCCTGCTTCTGGTTCAGGGCATCATCGAAATCGTTGGCGGATTGGCGACGATCGTCGGCTTCTTTACCCGTCCGGTCGCGTTCATTCTCTGCGGCAATATGGCGGTCGCCTATTTCATGGCGCATTATCCGAAGAATTTCTTTCCGGCCAACAACGGCGGGGATGCAGCGATCCTCTACTGCTTCGTCTTCCTGTTCCTGATCTTTGCAGGCCCGGGCCTGCTGGCGCTGGATAACAACAAGAAGTAATCCGCTATTCGCCAGGCCTGGCTATCGCCGGGCCTGGCGAATAAATATGGCTCTCGCGTGTTAATTCCGTTGTCAGCGGAGCGAGAGCACTTTCGACAGGATCTCCTTCGCATTCCCCTTTGAACGGAGATCTTCATGTCACTTTCTGAGCGCTTGTCGCCCTACCAGCCTACAGCTCTCGCAATCCTGCGAATCGTGGCTGCCCTGTTGTTCATCGAACATGGCACGCAGAAGCTCTTCGGCTTTCCGCCGGCGCCTTACGCCATCACGACGCTGTTTTTCGTTGCGGCGATCATCGAGTTCGTGGGCGGCATCCTCATTCTGCTCGGCCTATTCACTCGACCAGTCGCCTTTCTCCTCAGCGGTGAAATGGCGATCGCCTATTTCATGGTGCATATGCAGATCAATTTCTTTCCGGCCAACAATGACGGCGATGGCGCGGTGCTGTTCTGCTTCATCTTCCTGTTTCTGGTATTTGCAGGCCCTGGGAAATGGGCGCTGGACAATCGCCAGCGCCGATAACGATATCTCAGGCAGCAAGCTTCAAGCCTGCAATGCCGGCCACGATCAGGCCGATGCAGAGCAGTCGGACGGATGTCGCGGGATCGCCGAGTAGCCATATGCCGAGCAGAACTGTGCCGACGGTGCCGATACCGGTCCAGACCGCATAAGCCGTGCCCATCGGCAGGGTTTTCACCGCCAATCCAAGCAGCACGATGCTGATGATCATGGATGCGACGGTGAGGACCGTCGGCATCGGTCGGGTGAATCCGTCGGTATATTTGAGCCCGACCGCCCAGCCGATTTCGAACAAGCCTGCGAGGAGAAGCAGGAACCAAGCCATTTTACGCTCCTTGTTAAGAGCGAGGCCGTCCCCGCGGGGGTCTACGGCCGGTCATCTTCCCGGCCGCCGCAGTCGTCTGCGCAATGCGTATATGCCTTTGCCGAAGGCGCTTTTCAAGGCATGAACCGCATGGCAGCCATGCCACATCATCTCGTCAGGCGTTCGGCATGCCACTTCAGGTGATCATCCATAAAGGTCGAGATGAAGTAATAGGAATGATCGTAGCGCTCATGCATGCGCAGCGTCAGGCCGATGCCGGTTTTCTTGATTGCCTCCTCGAACAGCCAGGGGCGCAGGCCATTTTCGAGGAAGCTGTCGGCCTTGCCCTGATCGATCAGAAATTCGGGGAAGCGAGCGCCGTCTTCGACGAGGGCGCAGGCGTCATAGCGGCGCCATCCGGCCTTGTCGCTCCCCAAATATTTCTCCAGCGCAGGTGCGGACCAATCGGCCGTCGACGGCTGGACGATCGGAGCGAAAGCCGAGCAGCTCTTGAAGCGCTCCGGGTTCTTCAGGGCGATCGTCATGGCGCCGTGGCCACCCATGGAATGGCCGAAGATGCCCTGGCGGCTCATGTCGGCCCGGAATTGCTTGGCGATGAGGGCGGGCAGTTCTTCGGTGATGTAGGTGTACATCTGATAGTTTTCGGCCCAGGGCATCTCGGTCGCATCGAGATAGAAGCCCGCACCTTTGCCCATCTGCCAATTGGTCAGTTCATCAGGCACGTCATTGCCGCGCGGGCTGGTGTCCGGGCAGACGATGATGAGGCCGAGCTCGGCGGCCATGCGGCGATATTCTCCCTTTTCCATGACATTGGCATGGGTGCAGGTGAGGCCGGAGAGATACCAGAGAACCGGGCGAGGCTCCTTGATTGCCTGTGGCGGCACGAAAACGGCGAAGGTCATCTCGCATTTGCAGGCTTCGGACTCATGCGAAAAAACGCCTTGCATGCCGCCGAAAGCGGTGTTCTGGGAAATGATATTCACGGCTGGCCTCCAGGCGTCTGGTGAGTTTTAGAGCGTGATGGCTTTTCTTCGAATCGCCATCGCGCTCAAATGTTTTTGATTTTGCATGATCTTGTCCAAAAACCGCTGCGCACTTTTTGGGATCATGCTCTAGCACGCCGGCAGAGCCGGTCGAAGGTTTCGAGGAAGGCGGAGCGGTCGCGCGGAGAGAAGGCGGCGTTGTAGCCCTTGCTCTCACCGGTTTCGCGAAGATGCGCGCCAAGGTCGCGCATCGCCGTTGCCATGCCGATATTGGTCTTGTCGAAGATGCGACCGGTCGGTCCCGTCACGAGCGCTCCGGTCGCGACGCAGCGACCAGCAAGCGGTACATCCGCCGTGACGACGATATCGCCGGCACCGGCACGCTCCGCGATCCAGTTGTCGGCGGCATCGAAGGCATTGGAGACGATGACGTTGTGCACCATCGGGTCCCGCGATGGCCGCAATCCCGAATTGGCGACAAAGGTCACCTCCATGCCGTGGCGTTCGGCAACCTTCAGGATCTCCGGCTTGACCGGGCACGCGTCGGCGTCGACATAAATCATGATATCAAATCTTTTCAACTCTATGCGGCGCTTTTCTCATGCGCCGCATACGCCCAGTCGAGTGGCTTTGTGCCTCAGTAGAGCACGACGCTGCGGATGCTTTCACCCGAATGCATGAGCTCGAAACCCTTGTTGATGTCTTCGAGCGGCATGGTGTGGGTGATCATCGGATCGATCTCGATCTTGCCTTCCATGTACCAGTCGACGATCTTCGGCACATCGGTGCGGCCGCGTGCCCCGCCGAAGGCCGTGCCCATCCACGAGCGGCCCGTCACCAGCTGGAACGGACGCGTGGAGATCTCCTGGCCGGCGCCGGCAACGCCGATGACCACGGACTTGCCCCAGCCGCGATGGCTTGCTTCCAGCGCCTGACGCATCACCTTGGTGTTGCCGGTGCAGTCGAAGGTATAGTCGGCGCCGCCGATCTGGTCGGCCCCGCGCTTCGTCATATTGACGAGATAAGGCACGATGTCGTCGCCGACCTCCTTCGGATTGACGAAATGCGTCATGCCGAAGCGCTCGCCCCAGGCCTTCTTGTCATTGTTGAGATCGACGCCGATGATCATGCCGGCGCCGGCAAGCCGCAAGCCCTGGATGACGTTGAGCCCGATGCCGCCGAGACCGAAGACGATGGCGGTTGCCCCCATCTCCACCTTGGCGGTGTTGACGACGGCACCGATGCCTGTGGTGACACCGCAGCCGATATAGCAGATCTTGTCGAAGGGGGCGTCGGAATTGACCTTGGCGACGGCGATCTCCGGCAGCACGGTGTAATTGGCGAAGGTGGAGCAGCCCATATAGTGGTGGATCTTGTCCTTGCCGATCGAGAAGCGCGAGGTGCCGTCGGGCATGAGGCCCTGGCCCTGAGTCGCACGGATCGCGGTGCACAGGTTGGTCTTGCGGCTGAGACACGACGGGCATTCGCGGCATTCGGGCGTATAGAGCGGAATGACGTGATCGCCTTTCTTCACCGAGGTTACCCCCGGACCGACATCGACGACGATGCCGGCACCTTCATGGCCGAGGATCGCCGGGAACAGCCCTTCCGGATCGGCGCCCGAGAGCGTGAAATCATCGGTGTGGCAGATGCCGGTCGCCTTGACCTCGATCAGCACTTCGCCGGCTCTCGGCCCCTCCAGCTGAACCGTCATCACCTCAAGCGGCTTGCCTGCCGCAACCGCGACCGCTGCTCTTACGTCCATGATCTCATCCCTTCCTGCTATGATTTGGTCCGCGCGACATTGGCATGGGCGCACGGGGCGGCTCAAGCCAAAATCAGACACTTAGCGTCGCAATTATCATGTTTTGGCCGAGCAATCGCCATGCAAGCTTTTTCATATGGCCGCGATGGCGAAGCTTCTCGATCAGGCGAATTCCATGATCACCGCGTCAACGGCGAGGCTTTCGCCCGGCTTGGCGTTGATCTTGCCGATGACCAGATCGCGTTCGGCGCGCAGCACATTTTCCATCTTCATCGCTTCCACGATGGCCAGCGTTTCGCCCGCTTTGACCTCCTGTCCCTCGGCGACGGCAATCGCGACGACCAGGCCGGGCATGGGGCAGAGCAGCAGCTTTGAGGTATCCGGCGGCAATTTGACGGGCATAAGTTTGTCGAGTTCGGCCTGACGCGGCGTGAACACCCTGGTCCGGACAGAGATACCCTGCCAATCGATGCGCAGACCATTGAGCACGGTGCGGATCTGGGCTGTCAGCTTGCGGCCGCCGACGGTGCCGGCCCATACGGAATCGCCGGGACGCCAGTCGGTTGCGACAGTTACGGTTTGGGCGCCGATCTGCATGTCCATCTCGAAGGGAATGGTCACCACGCCTTCAAGCAATGCCACGGGCAGATAATCGGCACCGAGCTTGACGACCCAGCTCTCCCGCAGCGGCGCGGCGGCTGGACGCAGCCGGTCGCCATGGCGTTCACGGCGATTGGATTCGATCAGGCTGCAGGAAAGGGCGGTTGCCGACAGCAAAGCGGTTTGCTCCTCATCCGGCGTCACCGGCGCGAAGCCGTCGGGATATTCCTCGGCAATGAAGCCCGTGGAGAGGCGGCCTTCGCGCCAGCGCGGGTGTTTCATCAATGCGGAGAGGAACGGCATATTGTGCTCGATGCCATCGACGACAAAGCCATCCAGGGCTTCCCCCATCGCTTCGATCGCCTCCAGCCTCGTTGGAGCCCAGGTGCAGAGCTTGGCGATCATCGGATCGTAATACATGGAGATTTCGGCGCCTTCGAAGACGCCGGTATCGTTGCGCACGACCGATGTCTCCGTCTTACCCTCGCGCGGCGGACGATAGCGTGTCAGTCGGCCGATCGAGGGCAGGAAGTTGCGATAGGGATCCTCCGCATACAAGCGGCTTTCGATCGCCCAGCCGTGAAGCTTGATATCCGATTGCTTGAACGGCAGTTTTTCGCCGGCGGCGACGCGGATCATCTGCTCGACGAGATCGACGCCGGTCACCAGCTCTGTCACCGGATGCTCGACCTGCAGGCGGGTATTCATTTCGAGGAAATAGAAGTTCCTGTCGCGATCGACGATGAACTCGACCGTGCCGGCGCTTTGGTAATCGACAGCCTTGGCCAGCGCCACAGACTGTTCGCCCATGGCCTTGCGCGTTGCTTCGTCCAGGAACGGCGAGGGCGCCTCTTCCACGACCTTCTGGTTCCGGCGCTGGATGGAGCATTCGCGCTCGCCAAGGTAGACGACATTTCCGTGAGCATCGGCCAACACCTGGATCTCAATGTGCCTGGGATCGACCACGAATTTCTCGATGAAGACGCGGTCGTCGCCGAAGGAGCTTTTCGCCTCCGAACGGGCGCGCTCGAAACCGTCGCGCACCTCGTCCTTGCTCCAGGCGATGCGCATGCCCTTGCCGCCGCCGCCGGCGGATGCCTTGATCATGACCGGATAGCCGATCTCGCCAGCGATCCTTTCGGCATGATCGGCGTCATCGATGATGCCGAGATGGCCCGGAACGGTGGAGACCTTGGCGGCATTGGCGAATTTCTTCGATTTGATCTTGTCGCCCATGGCTTCGATCGCCTTCGGCTTCGGGCCGATGAAAACGATGCCTTCCTTCTCCAGCGCCGCGCAGAAGGAAGCGCGCTCGGAGAGGAAGCCGTAACCCGGATGAACGGCTTCGGCGCCGGTTTCCTTGCACGCGGCGATGATCTTCTCGGCGACGAGATAGCTTTCTGCTGCAGGCGCCGGACCGATGTGGACAGCCTCGTCGGCCATTTCGACATGCAATGCGTCCCGATCCGCATCGGAGTAGACGGCGACCGTCAGGATACCCATCCGGCGCGCAGTCTTGATCACGCGGCAGGCGATCTCGCCGCGATTGGCGATCAGGATCTTCTTGAACATGCAATCTCCGCCCAAATACTCTATTCAGTCAGTGTTTTAGCCATAAATTGCACCGTCGGTCCATGCGAAGATATCGGCGCTCACGCGGTTTTTTCCGATCGCGACTGAACGCGCTCCCGCCAGATGATGAACAGGCCGGAGCCGACAATGATCGATATACCGATCCATTTGGAAAGATTTGGAAAGTCGCCGAAGATCGCGTAACCGAGAACAGTGGCGGAAATGATCTCGAAATATTGAAAAGGGGCAAGCAGCGAGAGCGGTGCCAGCCGGAAGGCTCTGACGACCAGCATATGCGCGTAGCCTGATATCGAGCCCAGAATCAGCAAAAGGACGAGCCCGAGCGTGGAAGCGGGCAGGGAGGGCTCGAAATCTGCGACGCCGGCGGATGCTCCCGCAAGCAAGGTGGCCGACATGAACAGCGTGCCGCCGACGCCGGCCATGACCTGCATCGTCAACGGCGAATCCGCCTCGCCGACAGCGCGGTTCATGAACAGATAGAGCGCAAAGAGGAAGGCGCAGGCCACAGGCAGCAATGCCTTTAATCCAAAGATCTCGAAGCTCGGCTGAATGACGATCATCGCGCCGACGAAGCCGATGACGATCGCCAGCCACCGCCTCCAGCCGACCCTATCGCCCAGAAACAGCGCTGAAAGGGCCGTCAGCATGAACGGTTCGACGAAATAGATCGCGAAGACATCGGCGAGCGGCATGTATTTGACCGCTGCGAAGAAGAGCAGGCTGGCAGCACCATGCAGCGCGCCACGCAGCAGATTCATCCAGGGTCGCCTTGCCGAGAATGCCGATCGCCCGGTTGTCGTCATCAGCAGCGGCAGTATGCAGACGACCTGAAAGAAGAAGCGATAGAAAGTCACCTGGCCTGGCGACATGCCTTCGAAGCTCGCCATGTATTTGGCGATCGCATCCATCGTCGGCAGCAGGATCATGGCGCTTGCCATGATCGTCATGCCTCGGAGTGGATTTTGTTGTGAGGGAGCGGCGAGAGCGACGGTCATGCATGATCATCAAACACAGGAGGGACATGCAATCAAGGCGCGATCGGACGCTGGTGGCAATAAGCGAAAACAGTCATCGCAAAACGTCACACTTTTCCATTTGGGACAGATCGCAATGGTGGAATGACGCCCTTAGACCTATCTCTGCCTTTGGAAACGGCTAAAACATCAATGCGCCGCACAAAAATTCACCGGCGCGCCCAAGAAAAGGATCGCACCGATGTTCAAACCCGAACAAGAGACGACCGTTTTTTCGGATGAGGGCGACGACACTCTGGGTGGCCGCCTGTCCATGGCCCGCGATGCCGCCGGCATCAGCCTCCAAACATTGGCAAGCCAGCTTGGTGTCAGCGAAGAGACGATGCTTGCCTGGGAATCCGATCGCGCCGAACCAAATCCCTCCGCTCTGGCGAAGATGTCGGCTCTTTTCGATGTTTCTCCGGCCTGGTTGATGACCGGGGCGGGCGATGGTCCCGGAGAGGATAGCGACCAACGGGCACTGGAGGCTATCCGAAACGAGCTTTCGCGACTGCGAACTGCCTATCAGGAAATGGGCAAGCTGATCGAGGCGACCTCTCGCCAGCTCGAGCGACTCGATCACCAGATCCGGCTGCGCAATCTCAGCAAGGATGTTGCGCATTGAACCGTGACAGTTCGCTGTAGTTCACATCGAATCTATAACCGATAGGGATTGAAAACAAAAAACCCAGCCGAAGCCGGGTTCTTTTGGTGCGGTCGAGAAGACTCGAACTTCCACGGGTTGCCCCACAGCGACCTCAACGCTGCGCGTCTACCAATTCCGCCACGACCGCATCGTGGTAGGCCGGATTGCTCCGGCGCGGCTGCATGTAGCAAAAGCATTCGGGGGGCACAAGAGCGATATGTCAGTTTTTTTAAATTCCTTCACAGCTCCTCCGATCGCGCTCGTCCCGATGCGATGGAAACGCCTTAGATGTTTGAATTTCCGCTCGATTGGCGCCATATGTGGACAACTCGCAGGCAGCGGTGGATTTCCACACGGGCGGCCGGCGGCACGCAAAGGACTGCCATATGCTTCGCACCGAACTTTCTCACCAGATGTTCCCTGTCCACGGTACGCCGCCCGTTCGCTGGCGGATCAGCGATGGTCTCGTACCTTATGAAGAGGCCGTCGCCGCGATGGAGGCGGAAGTCGCCGCCATTGCCGAAGGGCGGGCAGCTGAACTTGTCTGGCTGGTGGAGCATCCGCCGCTCTATACCGCGGGCACGAGCGCCGATGCGGCCGATCTTATCGAGCCGGATCGATTTCCGGTATTCGCGACCGGACGCGGCGGGGAATATACCTATCATGGCCCGGGCCAGCGCGTGGCCTATGTCATGCTGGACCTGAAGTGTCGGCGGCAGGATATCCGCGCCTTCGTCGGTGCGCTTGAAGAGGTCATCATTCGTACGCTCGATTCGATGAATGTGCGCGGCGAGCGGCGCGAAGATCGGGTCGGAGTATGGGTCCGGCGGCCGGAAAAGCCAGTGCTACCTGACGGCACCATGGCGGAAGACAAGATCGCGGCTCTCGGCATCCGCGTGCGCAAATGGGTGACGTTTCACGGCCTTTCGCTGAACGTCGATCCCGATCTCGGCCATTTCACCGGCATCATTCCCTGCGGGATTTCCGCTCACGGCGTCACCAGCCTCGTCGATCTCGGCCTGCCGGTCATGATGACCGATGTCGATATCCGCCTTCGCGATGCCTTCGAGCAGGTCTTCGGGCAGACGGTCAACGAAACGTAAGATCGCTTTCCCACGCGCCTTCTCGCGACCCAAGACATTATTCCGATTTCAACGCTGAAGCGGGGCAGGATCAACATCCTGCCCGATCGCCCGCTGCCCTCACAAGCAAGACTCCTGGGCACTTTCTTCGGCAGACACGACAAACTCATCCGGCGTGCCAAGCTTCGCCTTCTCCGGATGATCCATCTCATCTTGCGCCTTGAGAAGATCATGCAGTTGCTGATCGCTGAGTATATTGTCTCGATTGTCATGCGAGGTCATGCGAGAACTCCTTGACCTCTGCAGGCGAGAGTGCCGCATCAGCAACTCTCAGCCGCCGGCGCCTACGGGTTCGGTAGCCGACGATAGCGCAACCTACGCTCAATCCGGAGCCAAGGCGAATCATTTTACTTAAATCATTTTGCCTGACGGAGCTCGCCGCATGGCACGCCTGCCAAGAAAAATGCCCTGGAAGGGAGAGCATCCAGGGCATAGAGAGGGGAACTGCCAGGAAAAGATTAGGGCGATATGCCCGCACTTCAAGGCCCGGATCTCGCGATAAGTGTATCGCGTCAGCAATTGCATCCATCTATAGCGGGTATCGGCCGTCGCGGGCCAGCAATTTCACGCCCAATGCAATTGCAGCCCGAGCACATTGTTATCCCGTGAGTTAACGGGCGCTATGATGCCATATCGACATCGTCGCCTTATCCACTTCCGGATGAAGCCGGTACGCTCATCTAAGACCATCCGCGATTGCCGGTCCTGCCAAGTCTCTCTTTTTGATGGCTATTTTTGTACAGTTTGCGTTCATGTTCGTCCGCATATGGTGCTTCTCGTCGCCCCGGAAATCGCGCGTCGATTGACAATCGATAGGGACGATACGATTAATAGTTTCGACATTCGTCATAGAGCGGAGGAAATGCCAATGACTAGTCGTGCCATCCTGTTGATGTCTTTTGCGTCGCTTGCAGTTGTAGGTTCGATGGGCCTCGCTTCTTCGGCTTCTGCGCTAACCATGAAAGAGTGCAGCGCCAAGTACCAGGCGGCCAAGAGCGCTGGTACCTTGAACGGCCAAAAGTGGAATGACTTCCGTGCGACGCAGTGCAGTGCCGATGCCAGCGCCACCACGACGGCACCGGCAACCACCGCACCGGCAGCTACCACGCCGTCCAAGACAGCGAAGACAACCGCAGCAGCCAAGGTCGATGCCAGCGAGCCCGATGCGACGAAGCCGCCGGCAAGCGAACCGGCAAAGCCGACGACGGCTGCTCCGGCCGGCGTAACCTTCCCGGCAAAGGTTGACGCCAAATATGCCACCGAGACGCCAGGCAAAGGCCGCTTCCATACCTGCGTTGACGCATATAACGCAGCCAAGGCCAGCAATTCGCTCGGCGGCCTGAAGTGGATCCAGAAGGGCGGCGGCTATTACAGCCTCTGCAACTCCAAGCTCAAGGGCTGATTGCGGATCCAGCCAATTGCGGAACGGGCGCGGTCTTGGCGCCCGTTTCGTTTTGCACCTTCAGTTCTGCGTTTTTTCCCATTTCTTCACGAGGCGATCGCGCTTGAGCTTGGAAAGTCGTTGAAGCCAGAAGATTCCGTCCAACTGGTCGATTTCGTGCTGAATGCAGATGGCGAGAAAATCATTCGCTTCCGCTTCATGCAGCTCACCTGAGACATCCTGATAGCGGAAGCGGATCGATTTGGGCCTGACGACCTCTTCGGTCGCTCCCGGCATGGAAACGCTGCCTTCCGTTTGTCGCATGGTCTCTTCCGAGAACCAAAGAATCTCCGGATTGATATAGGTGCGCACGCCATCCTCACGGCTGAGTTCTATCACCACGACTCGGCTGAGGACTCCGATATGCGGGCCGGTGATGCCGACGCCGGGAGCGGCGCGCATCGTATCCAGCAGGTCTTCGACGAGCATCCGCAGATTATCGTCGAAGACGGTCACCGGGGTGCAGGCGGTCCGCAGCAGCGGATCGGGAAAACGGATGATGGAGCGGGTGGGCACGATACTCTCTCGGATGGAAAGACATGGATAGACGATCAGGATAAAGGGAAGATGGCGGCAGTGCCACCGTTCCGCCAGTTCCACAGTCTTTAGGAACTTGCTCCATTATCGCATTGTTTTACAGCGATTTTAAGCAGTTGTAAGAGAGGGTGGAACAAGCTTGAGCCTTCCGAGCGGTACGCAGTTTGCTGGCGCGAGGACGCGATCGTCACGTTGAGGCTTTTCGAACTGCCGCATACCGAGTCGGGCCGAAGTCTGTGGGGAGGCCCGCTAATTCTGTACCTCGCGGTTATCGATTTTAGCCGGCATTTTGTCCTCCCTGGCTTTGAGAGTTGACGTATTATGCTGCATTTGGGGCAGGTTTAGACGCGATAAACCAGTGAAAATTGACTATTACGTAAAAGTCAATATTATGATGGCCAGCAGATAGGGGCGGATTCTTGGTCGACGGATATTATAGCATAACAGAGCTTACACGGGAATTCGGGGTTTCGACTCGAACCTTGAGGTTCTATGAGGACGAGGGCCTTATTCATCCCGAGCGCAAGGGGCGCACGCGCCTGTTCCGGCCCGCCGACCGGCGCCTCATTGCCGAAATCCTCCGCGGCCGCCGCATCGGTTTCACCATCGCCGAAATCCGCGAGATCATTCAGGTCTACAAGGAACCGCCGGGCGAGATCGGTCAGCTGAAGCTGCTGATGAAACGTGTCGATGAAAAGCGCGACGAACTGCGCCAGAAGCGCAAGGATATCGATGATACGCTGAGCGAACTCGACAATGTCGAGGAAGCCTGTCTCGGACGCCTTGCCGAAATCGGCGTCGGGACTTGAGCGCGGGCTCACCGCCAAGCGCCCTATAGCCAGCGACGCGTGCGTTTGCAGTAAAATTCGAATTCGCAGCCGAAGCGCGAGAGGAGATGCATCTCTTCGCAGCGGATAACGAGCAATGTCGTCAAAGCGGCTGCCACGGCCGCCATCGCCACAAACCATAAATTACCGATCATCATGCCCAGCCCCGTCGTCAGCAAGGTATAACCGAGATAGGTCGGGTTGCGGGTGAAGCGAAATGGGCCTGTGGTGACGAGATGCGCGCTGCACCGTTGCGTCAGGACAGTGGTTCGTCTTTCCACCAGCGTCTTGACGGCCCAGACATTCAGCGTCACCGCAAAGGCAGTGAGAAGGGCGCCGACGACCCATGAGATGAGCGCCCAGATGAAGGGCAAGGGCAACGGATACCACCGTTGAAGGCAAAGCGCTGCAATGACGGCAAGGCTATAGAGCAGCGGCGGCCACGGAAAATTCAGCGACTTCGAACGATAGGCATTCATGGAATAACCCTGTCATTGCGCTTCATCCGTGCATTGTATCGCGATTCGGCTTACGCGTTCATCGCTATCTGCTTTGATCGCTCCGGATTGCAATGGCTTGAAGAGATCCTGGGCCTGCAACTTGTCGAGCGTGCATTGGCAGAAGCTGCGGCACATGGTTTCCGTGCCTGACCGCGTGCAAGAGGCGACGCATTGCCTGATGTAGCCGACAGCCGGATCCTGTGGCGGCGCCGGCACGACCAGTGACAGGAGATAGACGAGGCTGAACAGGACGGGCTGGTGGACCAGATAGAAGATGAGGCTGTGGCGGCCGGCGCGGGCGATCAGATTGCGGCCGGGGCCGAATTTCGCCAGATGCTCGAGCCAGCCGAACGATATTGCCAATTGCGCCATGCCGAGACCGAACAGGAATGGCGTCAGCCATGGAAAGAGCGGCACATAGTCGTTCGAGCGCCGAAGATTTTCGGAGAGCCCGACCCACCAGAGCCACGGCGCATCGAAAAAGCTCGAATGCAGCGATAAGGGTGCGATGACATTGTCGATGACGATGCCGACCGTCAGTAGAGCCGCGATGAGAAGGGTGGCGAAGGCCGGCAGCCGCAGGAACAGCAGGCCGACGAGACTTGCCGCCGCGATGCTGTGCAGGATGCCAAAGAATATCCATTCGTCACGCATGCCGATGAAGGTGACGAGCGAAATCGCCGCGGCTGCAGCGACAATCATGCCCATCCGTCGCCAATAGGAGCGCCAGCGAATCTCCGGCGTATTGGCAAGCACAAGGCTGAAGCCCGCCAGAAAGAGGAAGGTGCTGGCGATGGCGCGGGCATAAAGCTTCAGCCAGCCCGTTTCAGCCGTGCCGGAATCGAGATAGCCGAAGAACTCGAAATCCCAAGTGCAATGATAGCTTGCCATGGCCAGAAGGGCGAGGCCGCGCGCCGTATCCAGAATGCCGATGCGAGGCGTCTTGCGAGGGGTGTCCGCGCTCTCGGCAATGGCGGCCATTGAGAAGTCCTTCCGGGCATGAATTTAGATGTTGCGCACCGGTTCGACCCGGCGCGGCTTTGTCATGGCATATCGATATCCATGATGGCCAGACGGGCATCGGAAAAAAACTGCCGGCGAATCAGCACGATGATGATGAAAATGGTTGTGCCCATGAAGACATAGGGGCTGAGGAACCAGCCGAGATAGCCGATGGAGAGAAAGATTGCCCGCAGGCCGGCATTAAAGTTGCGCGCGGCAATGATGTTCATGCGCACCACGCGCTCGGCTGCGCGTTCGGCAGCCAGTGGATCGAGGATGGCATCCTCGCGCATCGGCAGGGAGCCGAAAAGAATGGTGCAATAGTTGAACAGACGATAGGCCCAGCCGAATTTGAAGAAGGCATAGCCGAAGAGGCAGCCAAGTCCGGCTACCTTGATTTCAAAGGCTGCCCTGCCACCATTGAGTATGAACGGCATATCCGAAAAGAAGGCATTGATCTTTTCGGTGGCGCCGAGCAGTGCAAAGCAGCTGCCGATCGCAAAAATCGAGGTGGAGGCAAAGAAGCCCGTGCCGTTTTGCAGGCCCGAGAGAATCTGGGTGTCGATCATTTTCAGATCACGGCGCAATGAATTATAGATCCAATCGCGTCGGCGCTCGTTCATCGCTAATGTCAGGCTGGTGCGATTGAAGAAGCTGGCGCTGCTGGTGATCCAGTTCAGCGCGACCCAGAGAAAGATGAACAGGGCGAGGGCGACATAGTCGGCAGTCGTCATAAAGGCAGATTCTCCAGATCAATCCGATGTCGACTGTAGCGCAGCCCGAGCGGTGCGCAATGGCCTTCTGTTTGCTTCCCCGAATGCCTATATGTAATGTCGCTGCCATGAAATCCGATGTCGGCCAATCGCCGTGCAAGCTTGCCCCGATAGCGTAGCTTTGACGGAAAACGATTTGCCTGGAGGCACAAAAGGTCCATGTTTCTTTCAGTTTTCGATGTGTTCAAGATCGGTGTGGGACCGTCCAGCTCGCATACGATGGGACCGATGTCGGCCGCGAATCGCTTCCTCGACCTCGTGCTTTCGAACGAATGGCCCCGCCCGTCCTCGAATGTGCATATCGCCTCGATCAAGGTGAGCCTGCATGGTTCGCTAGCCCATACGGGTATCGGCCATGGCACGGGCAGGGCAGTCATTCTCGGCCTCATGGGCGAGAAACCTGACAGTGTCGATCCCGATCATATGGATGGCATCATCGACGAGGTCGAGCGCAGCGGGCGCATCACGCCGCCGGGCCACCCAGCTTATGAATTCCAGCCCAAGACCGATCTGATCTTCGACAAGAAGGTGCCGCTTCCCGGTCATGCCAACGGCATGAGCTTCTCTGCCTTCGACAAGGACGACCGCCTTCTCCTCAAGCGCATTTACTACTCCGTAGGCGGCGGCTTCGTCGTCACGGACACTGAACTGGAACAGATGCGCGCAGACAAGAAGAAGCCACCCGCCGCGGGCGAGCGCATTCCCTTCCCCTTTGCCACCGCCAAGCAGATGCTCGAAATGTCCGAGCGCTCCGGCCTCTCGATCGCGCAGATGAAGCGCGCCAACGAAGAGACGCGCATGAGCGCCGAGGAGCTGGATGCCGGTCTCGACCGCATATGGGCGGCCATGAGCAGCTGTATCGATCGCGGCCTCAAGGTCGACGGCATCATGCCCGGCGGCCTGAAGGTGCGCCGCCGTGCGCGCGCCATTCATGACAAGCTGCAGGAAGAATGGCGCAGCAACCGCATCAACCCGCTGCTCGCCAATGACTGGCTGAGCGTCTACGCCATGGCGGTCAACGAAGAGAATGCGGCCGGCGGACGCGTGGTGACGGCGCCGACCAACGGTGCGGCCGGCGTCATCCCGGCAACCATCCGCTACTATCAGCATTTCCACGAGGACTGGGATCAGGAAGGCATTCGCAATTACCTGCTGACCGCAGCCGCCGTCGGCGGCATCATCAAGCATAATGCCTCGATTTCCGGCGCCGAGGTCGGCTGTCAGGGCGAGGTGGGCTCGGCGGCGGCCATGGCTGCTGCGGGACTTGCCGCCGTCATGGGAGCAACGCCGGAGCAGATCGAGAATGCAGCCGAGATCGCGCTGGAGCATCACCTCGGCATGACCTGCGATCCGATCGCCGGACTGGTACAGGTGCCCTGCATCGAGCGGAACGCCCTCGGCGCGGTCAAGGCGGTCACGGCTGCCTCGCTCGCGATCAAAGGCGACGGCCAGCATTTCGTGCCGCTTGACGCCTGCATCGAGACCATGCGCCAGACCGGCTACGACATGAGCGAAAAATACAAAGAAACCTCGACCGGAGGCCTTGCTGTGAATGTCGTGGAATGCTGAGTGTGGACGCCTGCATCTAAAAGCTTGACGCTGCCGACCAAAAGGACTTCAACGGCACCATGGCTTTGCATCTCATCAAATTGTGCGTCGGCGCGGATTCGATCGAGGATTTGCGCGAGTGGGTATCCGAGCGGGCGATGAACGCCATTGCCGCCGGCCTGGAGCCGCATACGACCCATACGACACGCATGGTGCCGAAACGGATCGAGGAACTGCTGGATGGCGGCTCGCTCTATTGGGTGATCAAGGGACAGGTGCAGGCAAGACAGAAGCTTCTCGGGATCGAGACCTTCACCGACGCGGACGGCATTCATCGCTGCCGGCTCATCCTCGATCCGAGCGTCATCGAAACCACCGGCCAGCCTCGGCGTCCGTTTCAGGGCTGGCGTTATCTGCCGCAAGAGGACGTCCCGCGCGATCTAGACAGTCTCGGGGCTGCGGCTGAACTGCCCGCCGATCTTCGGCGGGAGCTCTCTGAACTCGGATTGCTGTAGGCCAGGCGGCTGCTTAGCGCAGCCGCATCATGATCGGCGCACGACCCGTTGGCGCGGTGATGTGCAGATGAATATGCGCTTCCGGCTGCGAATAGCGCCAGGCGCGCGCGCCGTGGCAGAGCAGGATGCCGATCAGATCTTTCGTCTTGTTGCGCGAGCGCGAGCGGCTGAGACCGAGGTCCGCCAGTCGCATCGCCGCTTCATGCAGCGGATGAAGAGCAAAGCTCTTCTGTTTCATCTTGCCCCCGCTATCGAGCGAGAAACCGGGAAAGTTCTCGTTCATTGCCATTTCAAAACCCCGTACACGTTACCAACTCAGGGCCGGCCCGTTTTGACATTCGGGACCGGAAAGCCGGGCGAGACACAAAGCCCGGCCAATCTGCAAATCATGCGGCGCGAAAATCGCGTCCGCACTCCTATTCCATGCTTGCCCAGCACTTCACGCCGGCACGCTTGAGCGCTTTACAGGCATTGAGCGCCGCACTCTGATCTTCGAAACCGCCGAAGCGGGCGCGATAGCCACCATCGAAGGCGACGGCGTAAGGCTTGGCCGCGCGAAGCGCCTTGCCACCTTTGCTCTTCGCCGTATCGAGTAGCTCGCTTGCGCCGCTCTTGCTCGAGGAAACGCCGATCTGAACGACCCAGCCAGTCGGCTCGCGCTCGGCTTTGGCTGTCTTTGCGACTTTCTCGGACTTCTCGGCCCGCTGCAGCTTAACCAGCTTCGTATCGGCCTTGGTCGTCGATGCAGTCGTCACGGTGTCGATTTCGTCCTCATCGCCGTCGTCCGAGGCGGCCACGGAAACGACTTCCTCGGAAGCGGGGCGCTGAACGGGTTTCGCCGATAGCAACGGGTTGCTGGATTGAGGCGTCACCGCTGCGAAGGCGGCCGCGCTGGAGGGATGCGCGTCGGTGATTTCGGCCGTCTCGTCGTTCTTGATTTTCGCACGGCTGATGTCAGCCATGCGCGCGCTGGCAGCCTGAACATTGGGAGCCGCGGTCGGCGCCTGCGCGATAACGTTCGAAGGAATATGTTTCGTCGATGCGAGAGGCAGGTATTCAGCGATCAGCTTGCGCATCTGATTGTCGCGCGCCGGCGTCGAGGCGCCACCCAGGACGACGCCCACGATAGAGCGCCCATCGATCTTCACCGAGGTTGCAAGATTATAGCCAGCCGCACGGGTGTAGCCGGTCTTGATACCGTCGACACCCCGCACGGAGCCGATCAAACGGTTGTGGCCGTTAATGACACGGTTGCCGAGACGGAAGCTCGTTTCGGAGAAGAAGCCGTAATATTGTGGAAAATGTTCGCGCAGAGCCACGCCAAGGCGGGCCTGATCACGCGCTGTCGTCATCTGCGCGGTATTGGGCAGGCCGTTCGGATTGCGGTAGGTCGTACGTGTCATGCCAAGAGCGCGCGCTTTGTCGTTCATCAGCCGCGCAAAGCCTTCCTCCGAACCGCCGAGCATTTCGCCAAGCGCCATGGCGGCGTCATTGGCGGATTTGGTGACGATGCCGAGGATGGCCTCGCGAACGGTCACCGAACGGCCCGGACCAATCCCAAGCTTCGTCGGCGCCTGGGCGGCGGCATTCCTGGAAAAGACAACGGGAGTATCGAGAGTGATGCGTCCGGCCTCCAGCGCCTCGAAGGTCAGGTAGACGGTCATCATCTTAGTCAAGGAAGCGGGATAGTGGAGCGTATCGGCGTTTTCGCTGTAAAGAACATTGCCGGTATTCGCATCAATGACGATGCCGGCATATTTCGTGCCGGCGGCATTCGCCTCGACTGTCACGGTGACCGTGGCCGTCACGATCGAAAAGCCAAGAAGCGCTCTCGCCAGAATCTTACCGGTTTGAGACGACGAAACGGAAAGAATTGATCTGGACACTAAATTACTCTCTGCTTGCATTTACATTCTCGATGATCCGGTCGCCGCCTCCATGAACGCCCGTTGCGTTCGACAGTAGGAGCTTAGCGTTACCAATCGGTTTATGATGAACAGTTGGTTTCAAGTTTTTGCGCCATTTTAGCGGCCGGCTGCGGCTGTTGTCGTGGGGTCGGCCTTATCGACAAGGCGTGCTCTGATGAAATTCTGGACGGCGGCGTCCATGGCGCGCCAATCCCCAAGCTGATTGCTGGAAAAGCGATAAAGAACGCTCAAATCCTTGCCCAGCTTGACATCCCGCTGGCAGTCTCCGCTCGTTGCCAGCGCCGGGGAGGCGGGAAGGAGGCAGCGCACGACATAATCGGTATCACCGGGACGCGGCGCGGTCAGAAGCACTTCGCCATTATAGCCGGCATCCGCGCGCAGCCGATGTGCGATGAGACCGAAGGGACCGGCATAGGCGGTACCATCCATCAATTGCGAATAGATCGGCTCCAGCCTGCCCGACATGTCACGAGACATCGTGCTCTGGCTGACCTGCAGGAAGATCAGCGACGACGACTGGGAGATATCATCGAAGCGCAGCCGATCCGCTTCGCTATAACCCTGCATTTGCGGCCAGGTCAGATAAAGGTCGACGCGCTCGGAGGTGCCATCCACGCGCTCGCTCGGGAAGCGGATCGTGTTCGCAGCCAAATGCAGGGTATCGTCGCCGATCGTAACCGAGATGGGCTTGGCATCGGTCGTATGTCCGGCCAAGGATATTTTCTCACCAAGCCAGTGACCACCGACGGAGATGGCAACGGTAAGAGCAGCCAGGACGGCAACACCGGCCGTGAGCCGATAGACGAAACCGCTTGAAACCAGCGGCCTTTCTTCAATCATTGACACGGATGACAGAGGAGGAGCCATGCTGTTGCCTTCGTTTCCTTCCGCTCCGGCCGCCGTCGCCTGTGACCAAATCGGGCGGCGACTGACTGGCTGAGTCTCGTTGGAAACGATGATTGGCGCCATGATGGTTAATCGGCGGTTAATTATAGGTCGTCAGCCATGCTAACGATGCGGCTAAATTCGCAGGATTTATCCGCGTTCATTCCGAGGAGCGCCGCTCAATAAGAAAGAGCCGTTCCCCGGGACAGTGGGAACGGCTCAGAGGCACCGGTCTGGACAGAATTCAGGGGACGAGACCGGGCCTCAGACTTTGACCATTGGCGCCGACGATCGCGTGCGGAAGGCCTACTTCAAGCTGCCGACTGCGACAGCTCGGCCATCCTGTATCTTGACCCAACGGGCCGGATCATCAGCGGATTGACGCTTGAGAAAGGTGTATTCGGTCTCGGACCAGAGCTTCACCTTGTTGCGCATGTTGTCGAGCACGAAATCGCCGCGATCGGTGCGAACCGTCAGAACGGCGTGACCTTCGCCATTCGGCTGCAGGACCACGGTCATCAACAGATCCGAGGGCGAGAAGCCGGCATCGATCAGCTGCTTGCGCTTCAGCAGTGCGAAATCCTCGCAGTCGCCGGCAGTCGTCGGGATCGCCCATTTCTCTTCGACACCGTAGAGTTCCATATCGGTCACTGGCTTGATCGTCGTGTTGACGGTGTAGTTGACCTTCAGGATCGTCTTCCAGTTGTCCTGGTTGAGGATGATCGGACCAGCATCGCCACCGGCATAGACGCATTCCCGCGGATTCTCCTTGCAGAACTCATAGTGGCCGATCGGCGGAGCCGCATCGCCGGTGATCGTCATGTTGGCGGGCGCGGCCTGAGCGAGACCGAAGAAGCCAAGAGTGGCGAATATCAATGCGGCGCAGCCGCGAATTGCAAATTGAAAGTTCATGTCCCTGTCCCTGTTTTTATTGGGATCAGAATGACACGCATGTTTTTATCCGGCGCAAAATTACGCAGTTAAATTAAGGACTTAGTTTATTAAAATCTGGATCAAACTTTCATAAAACACGCAAAAAACTTGATTCAACTTCGCGGAAAATTCGATTAAAATTTGAGTGATTTCGGTATTGGATAGGGGAGGCGAAATCCCGCATCGTGCTGCGCTGAAAGGACTTCCCGAAACGGATTTCTTAACGTCGGGCGACCATTTTCGGCGGAAAGCGTGCCACAACGAAACATGGCAATCGCGCAGACGCTCTCTCGCGGCGGTGAAAACCGCCGTTTGTGGTCGGACGTGTCCCATTTTGAGAAAGCCGGCTTAAAAATATTTCTGATTTTCATCGCTTGGTATCGCGGCGAAGCCCATCGGCTGCGCGAGTGATCGCAGTGGCCATTTCGGCGACTGCAGGCGAGTGGGCAGCATTCGCGACGATCACGAGATTCGCTTCCGGCCAGGCCTGCGACAATTCCCAGGCAGTAACGAGAGGCGCCTCCAGATCCAGCCGTCCCTGAATCATCGTACAGGGGATGCCGGCAAGCCGACGGATATCGCGCAGGATCTGGCGGTCCTCAAGCCACGCCAGATGGTGGAAATAGTGAGTGATGATCCGCGCTCGCGCAGTCAGATAGCGCGGATCGGACCAGCGCGGCGACAGGGTCACACGGGGATCGACCAGGATCGAGGCTGCCTCCCATTCATGCCAGTCCCTGGCGGCCTTTACATAGATTGCGGGATCCGGATCGTATAGAAGGGTATAGTAGGCGGCCACCAGATCGCCGTCGCGATCCTCTTCTGGCACCGCAGCCCGAAAGCGCGCCCATTCCTGCGGAAAGAAACGGCCAAGTCCGCGATAAAGCCAATCTATTTCGGACTGCCTCGTCATCGTTATTCCAACAAGCAGCAAGGCTTCGACCCGATGCGGATGGGTTTCAGCATAGATCAGCGCCAGCGTGCAGCCCCAGGAATTGCCGAAGACGATCCAGCGCTCCACACCGAGCTTCGACCGCAACTGCTCGATATCGGCAACGGAATGCCATGTGGTGTTGGCCGAGAGATCGATCGCCGGTTCCGATGCATGCGGGAGACTGCCGCCGCAGCCGCGTTGGTCGAACTGAATGATCCGGTAGTATTGCGGGTCGAAATAGCGTCTCGTTCCGGCGGAACTGCCGGATCCCGGGCCGCCGTGCAGGATGAGCACGGGAACACCTTCGGGATTGCCCGATAGCTTCCAATGAATCCGCTGACCGTCGCCGACGTCAAGCAGGCCTTCATCGAAGGGAGTTGTGTCCGGGTAGAGCATCTTGCCGCCACGCGATCGAGGAAGGACAGGCGTCGCTGTTTCGCGACGCGGCGTGACAGGAAGATGACGGTATCAGAGAAATTCGCGCAAGGTTTCCCGCGACTGCAGGGAGAGGAACTCGATCGCCACGCCCTCCATGAAATGACGCACCACGCGGCCACGCATGTTGCCGAGACGAACCGGCGTTCCGATTGCCGGACGTATCTCGACGTCGACGGCTGCGCCCGAAAGCGAGAGGTCCATGATACGGCAGACATATTGCGTGCCGTCATCGAGGGTAAGTGCGCTGCGCGCATCACGCGGCGTCAGGCGGTCGTGACGGCGGTCTTCCGGCAGGCCAAGCTCATGCTTGTTGGCAAGCCAGGTCAGTTGAGCGGCAAGCTTCTCGCGCTTCCGCTCGGTGGCGTTGATCGACATGCTGAAACCACGGCCGTCAACCGCGACGACATTGCCTTCGACGCGGCCAAGATGGTCGATGTAGGCGATGACCCGCTCGTCGGCGCGCGGACGTCCCGCGCAGGTGACATAGAGATCGCCCGGCGACATTTCCGTCACCAGGCACTCGAATTCCTCGTAGTTGGCCAGCATCAGGCGGCCCTGCATGTTGATCGGAACCCGCTGGAAGGTCCGTTGCTCACCGCGGACGGCGTTGCCTGCCAACTGGTTGGGCCGCGTCGCTTGGGCCGGTTGGAACGAGTGCATGGAAGCGTCTTGAATCCTATTGCGTCTCTCTCAACTATTAGCCGCGACTCCTTAAAGTAAGGTTGTCTTTTCCAAGGTATAACTCAAGGGCGACGGCCGATTCTGTCCCGTCCCGGATCAATTCCGGCACGATCGCGGCTATTCTTTGCTTGATTGAGCTTTCGACGCATCCAATCTCCAAGGCTTGCGCTTCCCTGAAGCGGCAGAAGATCCGTCGGATCGGGATGGGGAGGAGAGGCCACGAGCCGTGCCGGGCGCTCATAGAGCAGGCGGCTGCGATCAAGCGCCAGAAATTCCAGACGCTCATTGCCGAGCCATGTCGAATGAACGGTGGGCGTCAGACACCCCAGCAGCCTGTCGCAAATATCGCTGGATGACCGTACCGGCATCAATATCATTTCGAAGGTCATGCTGCGGCCGCTGATGCAATAGCCGGTGGCATGGATAGCGGCTGGAATGACATGTCTCATCACGCCGGCGGCAATGCGCACCGGATCGTCCTGCTGGCTGCCGGCCCATAGCGCCGCGAAGTCTTCGCCGCGAATCTCGCGGCCCATGAGATTGCAGATCGCCGTACCCGCAAGCCGGAAACGCGGATTGTCGTCCACGGTGTTTTCCATGATGAACAGTTCCGGAAGAATATGGCTGACCGCCGAGGGCTGTATCAAATTGCGCAAGGGGGCATCCGCGCTGCCGCGTATCTGTTCCCAATAAGTAAATATGTCGATGCTCGTCTTCTGGCGCATCTCGCGTCCGTGTCCCATTTCAATTCAATTGCCCAGGCATTCATTGCCTCCAACTCCGGCGTTGCGAATTCCATGCCAAGACCGGGTCGTTAGGGTTAACGAATGGTTTCGATTGCCTTTCGCGGTAGCAAATGAAAGGAATTGCTCATCACTTCACGAAGTGACCTTCAGCACGAACTTCACGGGTCCCGGGCCGGCCTCAAGGTCAATTCCGGAAGAAGTGCCCGATACGCCGCCCGCCTTTGTTGGGCGGCTTTTTTTTTGATTTTCGCTGCGCTATGTGTCGATGACCTTCATAGAAAGCCGAGCAAGACATGGATGATGAACAGCTGCCGCGCCAAGAGCCGGAAGATCCGCGGCCGCGTCAACGCGCTCCTGCTTTCAATCTGCCTCCCGTCATTCTGGCAAGCCTGGTCATCCTGATCATCGTTTTCGCGATCATGAACCTGCCGTGGTGGTCGGACGATACGCTGAACTGGATTTATTTCACCTTCAGCTTCATTCCGGTGCGCTACGCCTTTCCCCTGTCGCAGCAAGGCCTGGAATGGCTCTGGACGCCAGTCACCTATTCGCTGCTGCATGGCGGGGTCGAGCACATCGTCTTCAATAGTCTGTGGCTGATGGTTTTTGCAGCTCCCGTGGCGCGGCGCATCGGAACCTCGCGTTACGTCATTTTCTGGATTTTTTCGTCTGCGGCGTCCGCCTTCATGCATGCCGCACTCTATTGGGGTGATCAGACGCTTCTGATAGGGGCATCCGGAGTCGTCTCGGCGCTCATGGGGGCGGCTTGCCGCTTCGCTTTTCCCGCCATGGACGGTCGACGGACCTCCATGCGGGAGGCGCATCTCAATCCGCGCCTCTCCATTCTCGGCTCGCTTCGAAGCCGTACCGTCGTTGCCTATATCGTCATGTGGATTGCCGGTAACGCCCTCGTCGCCTTCGGAATCACGCTTGCCGGCGACAGCTCGCAGCCGGTGGCATGGGATGCCCATATTGGCGGTTTCCTGTTCGGATTCCTGCTTTTTGCGCTGTTCGACCGGCAGCCGCGCGAGGCGCCCCAGGAAGCTTTACCACTCGATGAATGAGCTGTTGCTTTCTTACTGACACAGGCGCACCATTACGATCCGTCGGTCGCGAAATGAGGAGATCGACCCGACCGACGGGCAGGGCGCCGGTTTGAGCTCCGGGGTAATTTCGGAACATATCGGACCTTCAAGTGTTGATCATGCTTTCGAGATGGGAGGATCGAATGTCAGTTTCCGTAAAGGCCATACTGGAAGCCAAGGGTCGCGACGTCGTTACGACCGGCGGCAATACGACCGTTGCCGAGGCCGCGAAGATTCTCAATGAGAATCGCATCGGCGCCATCGTGGTCGTCGGGCCGGGCGGCAAGATTTCCGGCATCTTCACCGAGCGGGATGTCGTCAATGCCGTTGCCAAGCATGGCCATGAATGCCTTGAAAAGCCGATCGCCTCGATGATGACGGCGAAAGTGCATCGCTGCAAGGAAGACACCACGACCGACGAGTTGATGGAACTGATGACCATGCGCCGCTTCCGTCACGTTCCCGTCGAGGAAAAAGGCAAGCTTTCCGGCATCATCTCGATCGGCGACGTCGTCAAATGGCGTATCCGCGAGATCGAACTCGAGGCAGAGCAGATCAAAGCCTATATCGCCGGGTGAGGTGAGGAGCGGTTTGGCGCCCGGAGCAATCGACCCATCGGGTCGCTTGCGGCGATGAATGCGCTGAGCCTCAAGATGAAGGGCCGGATTGTCCGGTATCGATAGAGCCTCTTTCGCTCTCGGCGGAGAGGCTCAGCTTTTCACGAAATCGCTGATCCGCTCTGTCTCATTATTTTCCAGCGATTCCGGACGGAAAAACGCCTCGCACTTTTCCTGGAGTTCTCTAGCGCGCGTATGCTTCCTGCATGCGGCGGATTTCCGGCAATCTTGCCAGAGCTTCCTCATAGCCGCGTTCGATGGCCTCGCCGGCGCGATGGAATTCCGACAGGCCGATATCGCTAAGGCGCGGATGCAGCGCAAGATCGGGCGGATCGCCGGCCAGACGAGCCCGGGCTATTCTATCCTGGATGATATTGAAAGCCTGGACCATGACGCCGGTCATGCCAAGTTTCATGGGCGGCGTGTCTTCACGCCGCACCAACTCGCCGCTCAACGGGCCGACATTGTGCTTGACCACGGCAGAGCGACCGAAGAGGTCATAGTTTAGATTGACCGCCGCCACGAGTGGCTGTTCATACGAGCGGCATACCGAAACCGGTACGGGATTGACGAGAGCGCCGTCGACCAGTGTACGGCCATTGGTTCGCACCGGTTCGAAAATGCCGGGAAGGGCATAGGAAGCCCTGAGTGCCGTGATCAGGGAGCCATTGGCAATCCAGACTTCATGGCCGGTATTCAATTCCGAGGCGACGGCGACAAAGGGACGGTCCAAATCCTCAACGGAGAGGCCTTCCAAATGCTCCTGCATGCGCTTGGTCAACCGCATGCCGCCGAACAGCCCACTGCCGCCGATGGTCAGATCGAGAAGGCTGGCGATGCGGCGCATCGTCAAAGAGCGGGCAAAGGCTTCGAGCTCATCGAGCTTGCCGGCGAGATAGCAGCCGCCGACCAGGGCGCCGATCGAGGTGCCGGCGATCATGCCGACTTCGATACCTGCCTCGTCGAGCGCGCGCAGAACGCCGATATGAGCCCAGCCGCGCGCGGCACCGCCGCCAAGCGCCAGGGCGATCTTGACTTTCTTGGGTGGTGCGGGAGGGAGAAGCGGATTGGAGGTATCCTGCGAGAGGCTTGAACCGGTCAAGTTCTGTCCGCCGTTATGACGATTCAACCCCCAATTCAGCATTTGAAGCCTCCTTCGAGGCCCCAGGTGCCTCCGCTAAAATACTGTCCCTTTTTCGTTTCCAAATCGTATATCGGTTGTGGCATCACCGATCGTTTCGCCTTTGGGTCTACTGCTTGTAGACTTCTTCCGGATCGAAATGCAGATGATCGTCGACCACGTTCAACACGGGCTTGCCATCTTCAAGCTCAACCGTTCGATAGAAGCAGGAACGCCGCCCAGTATGGCACGTCGCGTCATGTCCGGCGACCTCCACTTTCAGCCAGATGGCGTCCTGATCGCAATCCGTTCGGATTTCCTTCACCGTCTGAAGGTTTCCCGAGGTTTCGCCCTTTTTCCAGATTTTTCCACGTGACCGGCTGAAATAATGCGCCGTACCCGTTTTGATCGTCAGGGCGAGCGCCTCGGCATTCATATGGGCGACCATGAGGAGTTCGCCGTCATGCACATCGGTCACGATCGCGGTGATCAGGCCGCGATCGTCGAAACGAGGTGTGAAATCGCCTGCATCCTCCAACTCGGATTTATCTTCGGAGGGAGCGTTGAAAATCAGATTCATCTCCGGCTCTTTCGTTGAAGCCCGGTCAGCGACCCCGGACCAAAGACATGAAACGGGCCTGCTCGGCCGGATCGGCCTTGAAGGCGCCCGTGAAGGTCATCGTCAATGTCGAGGAGCCTTGCTTTTGCACGCCGCGCATGGCCATGCACATATGCTCTGCGTCAATCATCACCGCAACGCCGCGCGGACGCAGCGTGTCATCGATCGCATTGGCGATCTGGGCGGTCATGGCTTCCTGCGTTTGCAGGCGGCGACCGAATATATCGACGACGCGCGCGATCTTGGAAAGACCGAGAACGCGGCCGTTCGGCAGATAGGCGACATGCGCCTTGCCGATGATCGGCACCATGTGGTGTTCGCAATGGGAGAAAAACGGAATGTCACGCACGAGGACGATGTCGTCATAGCCAGAAACCTCTTCGAAGGTTCGACCGAGCACGTCTTCGGGATTCATGTCGTAGCCAGCGAAAAGTTCGCGATAAGCCTTCGCGACGCGCGCGGGCGTATCAAGCAGGCCTTCGCGCTGCGGATCGTCGCCGGCCCAGCGCAACAGAACGCGAACTGCGTCCTCGGCTTCCTTCTGCGTCGGACGTTCGGAATCAACGACTTGCGGAAAGTTCTTTACAATGGCGTCCATTACCTGTGGATCTCCTGACCCGCTACGCGGATATCATTTTGTCGGACTCGCCACTGGCATTTCCCATATAAGGGGCCCCACATAAGGGGCTTACGTACCTTTGGCGGGCTCCGGGGCGTTCTGGCTGGCGGACAAGCCTGCCGTCCTGCACGGTTTCCCATCAAACTTACAGAAGACCATTGCATTTCGATGGTCTTCGAACGACATACATATAGTATGGCATTGTCCCTGTGAAAGTGTCCTAAACGGACACGCTGTGTTTTTTGTTACGAAACATTAGAGCCTTGATGATTTTAGGTCTGCTCGACCTGAAATCTCAATCTGCTCTAGAATCGAATAAAATAGAGCATGATGCTAAATCATGCTCTAACGGGTGCATCGGAGCAGAATCTGTGATGGACGACATCTACAACAGCAAAATCCTGGAGTTTGCCGGCAATATCGGCCGTATCGGCAGTCTTCCTGACGCCGATGCCATTGCCCAAGCCCATTCCAGACTGTGCGGTTCTCGCGTAAAAATCTGGCTGAAAATGGACGGCGATGTCGTGACCGATTTTGCCCACGACGTCAAGGCCTGCGCGCTTGGCCAGGCATCGTCCTCGGTCATGGCTCGCCATGTCGTCGGCGCTTCGGCTGACGAAATTCGCAAGGCTCGTGAAGACATGCTTGCGATGCTCAAGGCTGAC
Organism: Rhizobium sp. BK289; assembly: GCF_014193575.1. Classification (NCBI taxonomy): domain Bacteria; kingdom Pseudomonadati; phylum Pseudomonadota; class Alphaproteobacteria; order Hyphomicrobiales; family Rhizobiaceae; genus Rhizobium; species Rhizobium sp. BK289. The sequence goes on along the minus strand of NZ_JACHZO010000002.1, from coordinate 25,571 downwards.
GGCGAGGGACCGAGCGGGCGGTTCGAGGACATGCGCTATCTCAAGCCTGTCAGGGACTACAAAGCCCGCCATGCCTCGACCATGCTGACTTTCGATGCCGTGGTCGATGCGATCGGGCAGATCGAGGCGGCGCGCGAGGGCGGAAGCGCCAAGACAGCCGAAGCCGTCTGAGCGAGTGCTGACCATGTGCCAATTCTGCCTCATGCAGGACGACGATCAAGACGAGGGCGGTGCTGCTCCCTCCCGGCGAGCGCGGCGGGATCCGTCGCTGGCTGCAGACAGGGTGATTAAATCGCGCAATTATACCGGTCCCTTCCGCAAAACACCGGACCGGCTCTTCGGCATGGGGCTCATTCGTCTGTATCAACTGACGCTTTCAGGCTTCATCGGCAACTCGTGCCGCCACATCCCGACCTGTTCGGAATATGGTTATGAGGCGGTCGCCCGCCACGGCCTTTGGGCAGGCGGCTGGATGACGCTGTTTCGTGTGGCGCGCTGCGGGCCAGGAGGCACGAGCGGGCTTGATCCAGTGCCCGGCGAACTGGAGCGCCGCTATCATTGGTGGACACCCTGGCGTTATTTCCGCCTCGGCCGAAAGGCTGCCTGACTGTATGGCGGTCTACGTCGCGCTGCTGCACAGCATCGTTCTTGGGCCGGGCCGCCGGGTGGTCATGAGTGATCTCAAGACGATGGCTGAAGGGCTCGGCTTTCGTAACGTCCGCACGCTGGTGGCAACCGGCAATCTCGTTTTCGAAGCGGAAGAGCAGCCGGTCGCGTCCGTCGAGGCGCAGCTCGAAGCCGGCTTTGCCGCTGTTTTTGGCAAGCATGTCGATATCATCGCCCGCGGCGTCGAGACATGGCTGAAGCTTGCGGACGGCAATCCATTCGTCGACGGGATCGGCAGTGAGGTCATCGTTCGCGTCATGCGGCAGCCGCTCGGATCGGAAATCCTCGACACGCTTGCGAAATACCGTCGAGGCGAGCGCATGGCAGTCGTCGACGGCGACCTGTGGATCGATTTCGGCCTCAAGGCCAGCGAAACCAAAATGTTGCCGGCCCTGACGACAAGGCGACTCGGCATCGGAACGATGCGGAATTGGAACACGGTACGCGGTTTGGCCGAGATGATCCGCCGCTGACGCCGCTTTTTCTTTACTAGATCACGAAATACAGCTATCAGGCGCGCGGACATAAGTACGTATTTACTTAGTCCGCATCTTTCGAAACCACCCGCATTCGTTGGCGGGACTGGACAAGGAGAATATCGATGTCCCAATCCGTTTCCCTGACATTTCCCGATGGTTCCGTGCGCAGCTTCGCTGCCGGCACGACCGGTCGCGATGTCGCCGAATCCATTTCCAAGTCGCTGGCCAAGAAGGCTGTCGCCATTGCGCTTGACGGCACCGTCCGCGACCTTTCCGATCCGGTGTCGGACGGCAAGATCGAGATCATCACCCGCTCGGACGATCGGGCGCTGGAACTCATCCGCCACGATGCCGCACACGTGCTTGCCGAAGCCGTACAGGAGCTTTGGCCGGGAACGCAGGTGACGATCGGTCCGGTCATTGAAAACGGCTTCTACTACGATTTCGCCAAGAACGAGCCGTTCACGCCCGATGATCTGCCTGTGATCGAAAAGCGGATGCGCGAGATCATCCAGCGCAACAAGCCGTTCACCAAGGAAATCTGGTCGCGCGAGAAGGCGAGGGAAGTCTTTGCCGCCAAGGGCGAGAACTACAAGGTGGAGCTGGTCGATGCCATTCCCGAAGGTCAGGATCTGAAGATCTATTACCAGGGCGATTGGTTCGATCTCTGCCGCGGTCCGCACATGGCCTCGACTGGCCAGATCGGCAATGCCTTCAAACTGATGAAGGTTGCCGGCGCTTATTGGCGTGGCGACAGCAACAATCCGATGCTGACCCGCATTTATGGCACGGCGTTTGCCGAGCAGGCGGATCTCGATAACTACCTGCACATTCTTGCCGAAGCCGAAAAGCGCGACCATCGCCGTCTTGGCCGCGAAATGGACCTGTTCCATTTCCAGGAAGAAGGCCCTGGCGTCGTCTTCTGGCACGGCAAGGGCTGGCGCATGTTCCAGACGCTGGTGTCCTATATGCGCCGGCGGCTGCAGGGCGACTACCAGGAAGTCAACGCGCCGCAGGTGCTCGACAAGTCGCTTTGGGAGACCTCGGGCCACTGGGGCTGGTATCGCGACAACATGTTCAAGGTCACTGTCGCCGGCGACGATACCGACGACGATCGCGTCTTCGCATTGAAGCCGATGAACTGCCCGGGCCACATCCAGATCTTCAAGCATGGCTTGAAGTCTTACCGCGAACTGCCGATCCGCTTTGCGGAATTCGGTGCCGTACATCGCTACGAGCCCTCGGGCGCGCTGCATGGTTTGATGCGCGTGCGCGGCTTCACGCAGGACGATGCGCACATCTTCTGCACCGACGAGCAGATGGCGGCCGAGTGCCTGAAGATCAACGATCTCATCCTGTCGGTCTATGAGGACTTCGGCTTCAAGGAGATCGTCGTCAAGCTTTCGACCCGCCCCGACAAGCGCGTTGGTTCGGACGAGCTCTGGGATCGCGCCGAAAGCGTGATGATGGACGTGCTGAAAACGATCGAGGCGCAATCCGAAGGACGCATCAAGACCGGCATTCTGCCGGGCGAGGGTGCTTTCTATGGTCCGAAGTTCGAATATACGCTCAAGGACGCCATCGGCCGTGAATGGCAGTGCGGCACGACGCAGGTCGACTTCAACCTGCCGGAGCGCTTCGGTGCGTTCTACATCGACCAGCACTCCGAAAAGACGCAGCCGGTCATGATCCATCGCGCCATCTGCGGCTCGATGGAGCGTTTCCTCGGCATCCTGATCGAGAACTTTGCCGGCCACATGCCGCTCTGGGTCTCGCCGCTGCAGGTCGTCGTCGCGACCATCACCTCCGAAGCCGATGCCTATGGCGAAGAGGTGGCGGAATCGCTGCGCGATGCCGGTCTCACGGTCGAGACCGACTTCCGCAACGAGAAGATCAACTACAAGATCCGCGAGCATTCGGTCACGAAGGTGCCTGTCATTATCGTCTGCGGCAAGAAGGAAGCCGAAGAACGTTCGGTCAATATCCGCCGCCTCGGCAGCCAGCTTCAGACGTCCATGTCGCTCGATGAGGCGATCGAGTCGCTTTCGCTCGAGGCCACTGCGCCGGATATCCTGCGCAAGCGCGAAGCCAAGCGCTCCAAGGCCGCCTGACGGGCTACAGACATCTGACGGCGTTTCAGGGCGCCGTCAGACAACTGTCATACAGCATTCATATAGTTGATGAATCAAAGCGTTGCTGCGGCTGCGACATGTGGCGCAACCGAATCATAGGAGCGGGGCAGCCCCGTCGCGCACTTGGAATTCAAAGAACTATCCTACGCCAATGAACGGGATCCGCGTCTCAAGCGCTGGTTCATCCGCTCCATCGAGGGTCTGTCCGGCCGGGACCGTTACACCCGGCTTTACGATATCTGGCGTACCGATATCGTCGGCAAGAGCGAGCGCGTCTTCGGCAAGATGCTCGATCTCATCGATGTGCGGCTGCTCATCAAGGGCGAATGGCCGCCGAGCCGGATTCCCGAGGCGCCCATCGTCATCGTCGCAAATCATCCCTACGGCATCGGCGACGGAATTGCTGTGCTGGCGCTTGCCGAGGAACTGGGGCGCCCGTTCAAGGTTCTCATCAACAATGAATTGTTGAAAGTGCCCGAGATGCACGACTATTCGCTGCCGGTCTCCTTCGAAGAAACCAAGGAAGCGATGGCGATCAACATGAAGACCCGGCATGAGGCGGTCCGCCTGCTGAAGGAAGGCACGACCATCATCGTCTTTCCCGCCGGCGGCGTCGCAACCGCCAAGAAGGGTTTCGGCCGGGCAGAGGATCTGCCCTGGAAGATATTCCCGGCGAAACTCATCCAGGCGGCGCGTGCGAGTGTCATTCCCGTCTATTTCGAAGGGCAGAACGGCAGGCTGTTCCATCTCGCGAGCCGGATCTCGATGACCTTGCGCATCTCGCTGCTGATCCGTGAATTCCGGCGCCTCTCCGGCAGCACCATAACAGCCCATATCGGCGCGCTCAGAAGCTGGGAGGCACTGAGTGAAGGCAGCGATCGCAAGGATCTGCTGACGAAACTCTATGGGGCCGTGTTCTCGATGGCGCCGCCAAGAAAGATGCTGCGGCGCAAGGTTGGCTGAGCGGGAAGAGCACCGGATTCGATCACCAATGGGTGATCGTTCCGAGAATTCAGCCTGTGATCCAAGGCGACCGCCGCCGTCAATCCATGCTATCGCCTTCGTCGCCAGCGGCGGGCGCCAATTGTTCATAGGTCGGCAGAGGCTGCTGACTGGTCGTTGCCGGCGGTGTCTGGCTCTGGCGCATCGGCGGCATCTGGATCGGAAGCTGGCGGGCCGGCTGCTCGGTATCGGCATCCTGCGGCTGCTGCTGCTTCATCAGCACTTCCACATCCGTATTCATGCCGGCCGCGACGGTGAAGTCGCGCTGATAGATCTTGTCCTTGTTGCGGGCGACGGCGGTATAGCGGCCTTCGGCAAGCACCATGGTCGGGAAGGCGCTGACGCTTTCGCCGACGATATCGCCCGCCGATGTCAGGACCGACCAGGCGGTATCGGCGATCGCCTCGCCGCCGGCATCCGACACCAGCTTGAGCGTGATCTTGGCTGCCCTGTGCTGGATGGTCGCCTGCGTCACCTTGCCGGCCTCCACCTGGATGTCGGCGCGGATGACGGCGTTGACCTCGCCATATTCGGAAACGACGTGATAGGTGCCCGCGCTGAGGCCGACCAGAGTATTCGGCTTCACATCGTCCATGACAAGGCCGCGTTCCCCGTCTTCCTTGGCTTCGCTGGAATAGATCGAGAAGCTGAGCTCGTTCGGCGGGATACGGACGTCGGATCCGGACACGGCATTCAGCACCATGCCGCCGGCGTCGAGCACCATCGTCTGCTTCTGGGTTTCGCCGGTTGCCGCTACGCTCAATCTCTTGGTGACGCCAGCACGACCGAAGGAGACATTGACGAAATAGTCGCCAGGCAGCAGGTGGAATGAGGCCGAGCCTCCTCGGGAGCTGGCGACAAGCGGCAGCTTGCCGTCGGCACCGGCAACTGGGCTGAAAACATACCAGGAGAGGCCTTGCTGCTGTGGGCTGCTCTGAGGCGTCATCTTCGCTTCAAGCGAAACGTCACGCAGGGTGCGGGAGGCCGAATTCTCGCCATCGGGCGCTACGAAGGCGTTGAGCTTCGGCATCTTTACGCTGCCGTCCAGCTGCTTGAATTCCTTGAAGGCTTCCTGCGCCGAGGCGACCGTGCTCACGCTTGCGAAGATTGCGATAACAGCACTCAATCGGAGAGCGGATGAAATGCCTGACATGGATACCCAACCGATTGACTTCCGATAAAACACAAGCCACTTCAAAACCAATGCAATGGCAAATTCAAGACCTACCTCCTAGCACAAGCCAAAATGAAGGCAGTTCCTCAATGAAAACCGATATCAAGCTGGTCGATTATCTCGCTGTGCGCCGATCCATTCCCGCGTTTCAAATGTCGGAGCCGGGGCCGGGCAAGGCTGAAATCGAGGAGATCATCCGGCTGGCCTCGCGCGTGCCGGACCATGGCAAGCTTGCTCCCTGGCGCTTCATTGTCTACCGTGGCGAGGAGCGGGCGCGTATTGGCGAGGAGCTGCTGAAGCTCGCGCTGGAAGCCAAGCCGGATCTTTCCGAGGAGATGATCCAGGTCGAGCGCACGCGCTTCACCCGCGCGCCGGTCGTCATCGCCGTCGTCAGCAAAGCGGCGCCGCATTTCAAGATTCCGGAATGGGAGCAGCTGATGTCGGCGGGCGCTCTTTGCCTGAACCTGCTGATCTCAGCGAATGCTCATGGCTGGGTCTCCAATTGGTTGACGGAATGGTTCGCCTATGATGAGCGCGCCTATCCGTTGCTCGGCGTTGAGCCGGGCGAGAAGGTAGCCGGATTCATCCATATCGGCTCCTCCAGTTTCCCCCCCGTCGAGCGCCCGCGCCCGGAACTGTCGGAGACCGTGAGCTGGGTCGGTGGGGAGGACGCGTGATGTTCTACACGACTGATACCAATCGCCACGGGTTGGCACATGACCCTTTCAAGGCCATCGTCGCGCCAAGACCGATCGGCTGGATCGGCAGCAAGGGCAGGGATGGTTCGCTGAACCTGTCGCCCTATTCCTTTTTCAACGCAGTCAGCGACCGGCCGAAGCTGGTGATGTTTTCCTCCGCCGGCCGAAAGGACAGCGTGCGCAATGTCGAGGAAACCGGCGTTTTCACCGCCAATCTCGTCAGCCGCCATATCGTGGAAAAGATGAACCATTCGTCGATTGCCGTTCCCTACGGCATCAACGAATTCGAGCTGGCCGGGTTGACGGCAACCCCGGGCAAGCTGGTGGATGCTCCCTATGTGGGCGAAGCCTTCGCGGTCCTTGAATGCCGCATGACCCAGGTGCTGCAGCCCAAGGGCCTCGATGGCGAGGTGTCGGAAAACATCATGGTCATCGGTCAGGTCGTGGGTATCCACATCGACGAGGCGATCATCTGTGACGGCAGGCTGGACATGGCGCTGGCGCGGCCCGTCGCGCGCATGGGCTACATGGATTATAGCGAGGGAAGCGACGTCTTCGAGATGATGCGGCCAAGGACTCCCTGAATGGAGCCATCGCACTGATCTGCAAGAGGTTAATGAATACAGTAAACGTCCCGTAAACCTTTCCTCGCTAGCGTGAGCGATATGAGTTTGCGGGGCGGGAATCGCCTTGCCGATATCGGGGCATTAAGTGATCATAGAAGCATTCCTTCGCTGGGCTGAGACCGCCAAGGCAGAAAGCAGGGCTAGGGCGGCCAATGCGCTCGGCAGAGCCTATCTGCAGTCGCAGATGCCCGATGAAGAGCGTGCCGCCGCGGAAATGGCGATGACCTATCTGCTCGATGATCCGTCGCCGCGCGTGCGGCTTGCGCTTGCCGAAGCGGTGGCCCGCTCGGCTGACGCCCCGCGCAATGTCATTGTGTCTCTGGCTGGGGACCAGCCGGAAATAGCGGGACAGATCATTCTGCTTTCGCCGGTGTTCACCGATGCCGATCTTGTCGATCTGGCGCTACATGGCAGCGATGTGACGCGCGTCCTGATCGCCTCTCGCGGCCAGGTGTCGCGTTCTGTCTGCGCAGCGATTGCCGAGATCGGCGGTGAGGCGGAAATCCTGTGTCTGCTCGAAAATGACGGCGCGTTGCTTTCGCAGGCCTCGCTTAAACGTATCGCAGAGCGCATGGGCGATTGCGCCGATATACGCGGCCTTCTTCTTTCGCGTGACGCCCTGTCGTCGGATGTCAGACACCTGCTGATGCGGCGGGTCAGTGAGGCGCTATCCGAATCGACGCTCGTTCAGAGTTTCATCGGCAGCGGCAGGCTGCAGCAGGTGACGCGCGAAGCGACCGAATCCGCGACCGTTGCCATTGCGGGAACGGCACAGCATGAGCAATTGCCTGATCTCGTCGAGCATCTCAGGCAATGCGGCTGGCTGACGCCCGCCTTCCTGATGCATGCGCTGTGTTCCGGCAAGGTCGATTTCTTCGCCTGCGCGATCACCAATCTTTCCGGCTGCGATGAGCGACGCGTGCGCTCGATCATCTCCAGAGGCCGCGTCCATGCCATCCGGGCGCTTTACGAAAGCGCCGGACTGACCCGGGACATCAGCACGATCTTCGTCGAAGCGACACTGATCTGGCGCGATGCATCCCGCAAGAACGCCGCTGCCATGCTGGAGAACGTCTCTTCGCAGCTGATGCGTAAATTCCGCCTTACCGGGCAGCCCCCAGCCGCCGCCGCGCAGCTGCTCGACATGGTGGAGAAGCTGGCGAATGCCGAACGACGACAGGCCGCGCGCAGCTTCGCGGCACTGGCGACGCTCGCCGCTGCGTGATATCCAGCGCTCGGTTCATTTTTCCGAGGTTCAACTTGCCACTGACCATCGCCATGGAATCCCCGCGCCAGGACGGTGTTATCCGCCTTCTCGACATGTCGAGCGCCTATGCGGAATCGCTTTATCCGCCAGAGAGCAATCATATCCTTGATCTGGCTTCGCTGGAGAAACCGGACGTAAGCTTCTGGGTCGCAAGGCTGGAGGAAGCCATCGTCGGATGTTGCGCCCTGGTGGAGACCGGTGACGGCACGGCCGAGATCAAGCGCATGTTCGTCGATCCCGCGGCCCGAGGGCGCAGCGTCGCGCGCAAATTGATGGAAGCGCTCGAAGCGACGGCGCTGGAAAAGGGCCTTTCAGCGATCCGACTGGAGACAGGCATATACCAGCCGGAGGCAATCGGTCTCTATCGGAGGTTCGGCTATGTCGACATCGCTGCCTTCGGCGACTACCAGCCCGACCCGCTCAGCCTGTTCATGGAAAAGCGGCTGACGTCGAAATAGGCAAGGAGTCAGCGTTCGGCGGCATCCCGAACATGGAGCTGCAATTCCGGTTCCTGAGCTTGCTGCTCTTCGGTCAGTTCGGCTTCGCGGATCCATTCGCGCCAGATCGCGACGATGATCGCCATCAGGACCGGCCCGATGAAGAGACCGAGAAAGCCCATGGTTTTCACGCCGCCGACGAGACCGAAGAAGGTCGGCAGGAAAGGCAGCTTGATCGGGCCGCCGACAAGCTTCGGGCGAAGCGTCTTGTCAACGATGAAGAGCTCGATCGTACCCCAGAGGAAGAGGGCAATGCCTGCCCAAAGCGAGCCGCTCGCGACGAGATAGATCGAGACGAGCGACATTGAAAGCGGAGCGCCACCCGGCACCAGGGCCATGACACCCGTGAGGACGCCGAGCGTGATGGCGGACGGTGCGCCGGCGATCCAATAGGCGACGCCAAGAACGATACCTTCGCCAATGGCAATCAGCGTCATGCCCATGACGGTCGAGCTGATGGTCGCGGGAACAACCCGGGAAATGCGTTCCCAGCGGTTGGGCAGGATGCGTTCGCCGAGCAGATCGACTTGCCGAACGAAGGTCGCGCCGTCGCGATAGATGAAGAACAAGGCGATCAGCATGAACAGCAAGGTCAGGATGACGTGGAACGCCCCGCCGCCGGCCGCGAGCACCGCGCGGTAGATATTGCCGATGTGAGCGCCGCTTACGAGCTGCGCCAGTTCGCCGAGCGAGCCAGGGCTGCCGACATATTGCGTCCATTGCTCGCCGAGCCACGAACCTACGACAGGCAGAGCCAGAATCCATTGCGGCGGCGGCGCGCCATCTCGGTTGACGTGCACGGCCCAGCCGAACCATTCACGTACCTCGCCGGCCATATAAATGGCCGAGAGGACAATTGGTAGCACGAGAAAAGTTACGATGAACGCAAGCGCGATGGTCGCCGCAAGCGTCGTGTTTCCGCCCGTGCGGCGCACGACATCGCTGTAAAGCGGCCATGTGGCGAAGCCGATGACAGCCGCGGCCAGGACTGGAACGAGGAAGCCATAGAAGAAATAAATGCCGGCGACAGCGATCAGGATCAGCAGCCAGCGCGCAGCGGAGATGGATGGTATCAAAGGCATGCGCGCGTGCGCACTCGACCCCAGCCACCGGTGTTCCTTCGGCTTATGACGTTCAAATACACCCACCGGACTTACTTCGCCCCTTTTACTAGATCACCCGGTTATGGGGTATGATCTTGGCTGTTTCAAGAGCAACAGCCGGAAAGCCTCTTTATTATGCGGCCATGACATTAGCACGACGGGCAAGCGAGTGGCGCGCGGCCGAAGGCACGGTATTACGAGGGGCGGCGGATTACCTTGAACGCGAAAAACTGCGTCTTTTGCGTCGAATTGAAATTGCTGTCCGCTACGAAGATCAGCACGTCGCTGCCGTCCCTGGATTTGCCGAGGGTAACGCCTTCGATATTGTCGGGAGCAAGACCGAGCGCACGCAAATCCATGATCTCCGTCTTGCGCACCGGCACGATCCGCTGATCGGTTGCCATGAGCGACGGGATGTTCGCAACATCAGTGGCGCCGTCGAGATCGAACATGTTGATGACAACCGAGTTGCCGACGCCCTGCGCATAGCCGCGCTCGACCGAGAGCAGATGATGATCGTCGAGCGCCAGGATCTCGGACAGGCCGAAGTCGTTCCAGCCACTCGCCATCGAGGGTGCCTGCGGAATCGGCGAGACCGGATAAACATATTGCGCCTTCTGCTCGCCCGTCGCGGTGTCATACCGAATGATGCGTGCGAGCGCGCCGTTGGTCAGCGTCGTGATCGGCCCATCCTGATAAAGCGCAGATTCGGTGGTGACGAGAAGGTCGCCGCCTGAAAGGAAGGTCAGGCCTTCAAACGCCAGATTGTCGCGAATACCCGTATGCTTGTCGGCCGCCGGGGCAAAACCATCGGGCAATGAAAACTCGCGGACGAAGCTGCCGTCGCGATTGGCGACGCGCACGAAAGGCGGCAGCAGTGCCTTGCCGTCGCCCTCGCTACTCCAATAAATGCCATCCTTGCCCAGGCGGATGGATTCGCCGTCAACCTTCCTAAGAGCAAAAGGCTGGCCATCCTTGTCCTTTAGCGTGACATGATCGACCACCGTCACGCTCTTCAGGCCGCCGGCTTCGATATCGATGTCGAGATCATAAAAACGGGCAGGCGCCTTTTCGGAGCGGTCGTCGCTGATTGCGATATAGCGGCCGGTAGCGGGATCGAAGTCGATGCCCGACAGGCCGCCGACTTCCACACCGTTTTCCATGAATCCCGTCGCAATATCGTAATTGCCGAGATAGGAAAGGCCGATGCCGGCCCTGCAGTCGCCGAAGGGGCAGGGCACGTCGATCGTCGTGCCGATATCGAGCGCATGGGCGGCATGGCTGAAGAGGAGAACGGCGGCTGCCGTCAGAAATGGCTTCAACATGGCGAAATCGTCAATCTGAATGATGAAATGGCGGCATTCAAGGCAATGCCGCCATCTACACATCGATCCATGACGCTTTCGTAACGGATATCGGACAATCCGGTAAAATATCGCGAAGCCTGACGGCTTCAGCAATCGGCGGTCGGTTCGCCGTCAGATATCCAGATCCTCGGCAAAAGCGGCCCGTTCCTGAATGAAGCGGAAGCGCGCATCGGCCTTCGTACCCATCAGGTTGTCGACGGCATCGCGCGTGCCTTCGAAATCCACCTCGTCGATCTCGACACGCAGCAGGGTGCGCTTGGACGGATCCATCGTCGTTTCCTTGAGCTGCGCCGGCAGCATTTCGCCCAGACCTTTGAAGCGGCTGATCTCGACCTTGCCTTTGCCCTTGAATTCCGTCTCCATCAGCTCAAGACGATGGGCATCGTCACGCGCGTAGATGGATTTCGAGCCCTGCGTGATCTTGTAGAGCGGCGGCACGGCCAGGAAGAGATGCCCCTGCCGGATCAGCTCAGGCATCTCCTGATAGAAGAAAGTGATCAGCAGCGAGGCGATGTGTGCGCCGTCGACGTCGGCATCGGTCATGACGACGATGCGTTGATAGCGAAGATCTTCCTCGCGATATTTGGTGCGCGTGCCGCAGCCGAGCGCCTGCACGAGGTCGGCAATCTGCTGATTGGCGGACAGCTTCTCGCGGCCGGCACTCGCCACGTTGAGGATCTTGCCGCGCAGCGGCAGGATCGCCTGGTTGGTGCGGTTTCGCGCCTGCTTGGCCGAGCCACCTGCCGAATCGCCCTCGACCAGAAAGAGTTCCGCGCCTTCGGCAGCACTTTGCGAGCAATCCGCCAGCTTGCCGGGCAGGCGCAGCTTGCGCACGGCCGTCTTGCGGTTGACTTCCTTTTCCTTGCGGCGACGCAGGCGCTCCTCGGAACGCTCGATCACCCATTCCAGCAGCTTTTCGGCTTCGGCCGGATTATCGGCGAGATAGTGATCGAAGGGATCGCGCAGGGCGTTTTCGACGATGCGCTGGGCTTCGACCGTTGCGAGCTTGTCCTTTGTCTGGCCGACGAATTCCGGCTCGCGGATGAAGATCGACAGCATGCCGACGCCTGAAATCATCACGTCATCCGTCGTGATATTGGCGGCGCGCTTGTTTTGGGTGAGATCGGCGTAGCTCTTCAGGCCCTTGGTCAACGCGATGCGGAGGCCCGCTTCATGGGTGCCGCCTTCCGGGGTCGGAATCGTGTTGCAGTAGGAGTGGATTTGCGGGTCGCCGCCATACCAGGTGATCGCCCATTCGAGCGAGCCGTGGCCGCTTTCCTTCTCAGACTTACCGGCAAAAATCTCCCGGGTAACGGTGAACTCGTTGCCCATCGTCGCCTTGAGGTAGTCCTTCAGGCCGCCGGGGAAGTGGAAAACCGCCTTTTCCGGAACGTCGGCACCTTCCGGCGCCAGCTCAGGATCGCAAGCCCAGCGGATCTCGACGCCGCCGAACAGATAGGCCTTGGAGCGAGCCATGCGGAAGACGCGGGCCGGATCGAAGCGGGCGTGATCGCCGAAGATCTGCGGATCCGGATGAAAGCGGACGCGAGTGCCACGCCGGTTATGCACATCGCCCAGCTCTTCCAGGCCGCCGATCGGCAGGCCGCGCGAGAATCGCTGGCGATAGAGCTTGCGGTTACGAGCAACCTCGACTTCCAGATCATCCGACAGGGCGTTGACGACGGACACGCCGACGCCGTGCAGACCGCCCGAGGTCTCATACGCCTTGCCATCGAACTTACCGCCGGCATGCAGCTTCGTCATGATGACTTCGAGCGTCGACTTGCCGGGAACCTGCGGATGGTTTTCCACGGGAATGCCGCGGCCGTTATCCGTGACCGTCAGGTAGCCTTCCCGGTCGAGATAGACCTCGATGAAATTCGCATGGCCGGCCACAGCCTCGTCCATGGAGTTATCGATGACTTCGGCGAAGAGGTGGTGCAGCGCCTTTTCATCCGTGCCGCCGATATACATGCCGGGACGCATGCGAACGGGCTCGAGCCCTTCGAGAACGCGGATGGAGCTTGCGCCATATTCTTCCGACGACGAAGTTGCCGGGACCGCGCGCGGAGCCGGCGCTGCTGCGGGCTTTTCTGCCTTTGCGACGGTTTTTTCCGCCACTTCCGGTTTCGGCGAGCGGGGTAGTCCGGAGAAGAGATCGTTGCTGTTATCCATAGAACTTCAAGCTGCTAGATTTGTCCTGGTGGGGCCAGATCCCTTTATTGTCGCATTTATGACCGGTATTCGCGAATCACCGTGATTCTGCCAGAAACGGCGCACAAGAGCGATGGCGCCCCATGACGGGGCAGATTCATAGATGAGATTTGCGTTGCCGGGTGACGAATGGCAAGCCCGATGGCCGATCGGAGGAAGTATCCGCATGCGAATGTCCACAGCTCATTTGCCCATCCCGTCTGCAATTTCGGGCATTCTGCTTCTTGCGGCCGCCCAAGGCGCCTCCGCCGATATGCTGAAGCCCTTCAAGGACGAGCTGTTTTCCAACCAGACCGTCATCGAAAGCCACGACAACGGCGCTTTCCAGACGATCGATTACCAGGAAATGCTAGACATCAACGGCCGCGACCAGATTCCGGAAAAGCGCGTCAAGCCAGCCTATATCGACACCGGCGTGCGCTGGAAGGCGCAGGAAGACGAGACCTTGCAGCTCGGTGACCGCAAGGTCGACGTTACTCGTATCGGTCCGGCCTCGAAACAGGCCTTTACGGTCATTTTCATTCACGGCCGCGGCGGCGATCGCCGGCTGGGTTCCAACGATTATACGTTCGGCGGCAACTTCAACCGGCTGAAAAACCTCGCCTATCGCAACGGCGGCACCTATTATGCCCCGAGCGTGAAAGGTTTCGACAGCAATGGCGTTGCCGATGTCGCCGCGCTGATCCGCTATTCCTTTGAGCAGTCGGGCGGCAAGCCCGTCATCCTGACCTGCGCCTCCATGGGCAGCTTCGTCTGCTGGGGCATCACCCGCGATGCCGAAAGCGTCAAGCGCCTGAAGGGCATGGCGATCTTGAGCGGGGTCACAGACCCTGATTTCACCAAGAGCGCCTTCTACAAGGCAAAGCTGCCGCTTTGGTTCACGCATGGCAGCAAGGACCCCGTCTATGCGGCGGCGGACCAACAGGCATTGTTCGAGAAACTCTACAAGACCCATTATCCGACGCGCTTCACGCTTTTCGAAACCGGGAACCACGGAACGCCCGTTCGCATGACCGATTGGCGCAAGGTGCTCAACTGGATCGTCGATCCGCAGGCATCCTAAAATGCTCAGGCATCGGATTATTTTCCGGATAAGCATTTTTCAAACGATTTTAACTGGTTCCGCCCCTGTTCGATAACTTTCCTTTCCTCCCCCTTTTTGTTAGTCCGACTGATGAAATAAGGGGGAGACACTCGGAATGACGAAGACCATACGGCCGCTTCTAGCCGGAAACTGGAAGATGAACGGCACGCGTGCGAGCCTCGATCAGATCAAGGCAATCGCGGATGGCGTCAAGGCGCCGCTGTCGGAGAAAATCGATACGCTGCTCTGCCCCCCCGCCACATTGCTCTATGTCGCGACCGCACTTTGCGACGACAGTCCACTTGCGATCGGCGCGCAGGATTGCCACCAACTGGTCAGCGGTGCGCATACCGGTGATATTTCGGCGGAAATGATCGCGGACTGCTTCGGCACCCATGTGATCGTCGGCCATTCCGAGCGCCGCAGAAACCATGCGGAAAGCGACATGCTGGTGCGCGCCAAGGCGCAGGCGGCGCATGATGCGGGGCTCATCGCCATTATCTGCATTGGCGAGACCGCCGACGAGCGAAATAACGGCCGGACGCTCGATGTGCTGAAGCGGCAACTCATCGGTTCCGTCCCGGACGGCTCGACGGCGGCGGCGACGGTAATCGCCTATGAGCCGGTCTGGGCGATCGGCACCGGTGTCGTTCCGACCCGGGAAAACGTCGAGGAGGCGCATGCTTTCATCCGCGCCGAGCTTATCGAACGCTTCGGCAGGGAAGGCGCGAACATGCGAATCCTCTATGGCGGATCGGTCAGCGGTGCGAATGCGCGTGATCTCCTGGACATTCCCCATGTCAACGGCGTTCTTGTCGGCGGGCAGAGCTTGAAAGCGGTCGACTTCCTCGCCATTTATGCCGCATTCGAACGGCAGTTCGCCTGAAGCAACAACTTGCCCGGTATTCCAGCCTTAAAGGGGCTTGGAATAGGCGAGAGCCTCATGTAAAGAGCCGCAAGCTTTTCTTTTTGATGCCCGCACCGGGCAGGACTGGACCTATGCAAACCGTACTGCTTGTCATCTATCTCATGATCGTCGTCGCCCTTATCGGTGTTGTGCTGATTCAGCGCTCCGAAGGTGGCGGCCTCGGCATAGGCGGCGGATCGGGCTTCATGTCTGCGCGCGGTACGGCCAATGCGCTGACGCGCACCACGGCCATTCTGGCTGCACTGTTCTTCGCGCTCGCGCTCGGCATGAACGTGCTGTCGCGTTTCGAAGCGCGCCCGACCGACATTCTCAACCGCATTCCGAGCACGGCGGGCCAGGGCAACGGCATTCTTGATTCGCTCGGCGGGCAGAAGAGCCCGGCGCCGGCGACCACCCAGCCGAAGCCAGCCGACAATAGCGGCGTTCCGAACAGCGGCGCAGTCGCTCCGCAGTCGCAGGCGACGCCGCCTTCAACGACGAGCCAGCCCGCCGCTACGGCGCCTGCTCAGCAGGCACCGGCCGCGACCGGTCAGCAGACCGCGCCGGCAACGACGACTCCTGCGCCGGCCGACAACGGCGGCGTTCCGACCGGCAAGTAATTCCGGTCGCCGAAGATCATCCCCGGCAGGTCCTTGGATCTGCCGGTTTTGTTTTGTCCATATTCCGCGTTCTGTAGCCAAAATTCCGGAAACGAATTTTAGGGCTAGCGGAATCATTTGTGAAAAGGTATCCGGTGACTCCCATGGCGCGATATGTATTCATCACTGGCGGCGTGGTTTCTTCCCTCGGAAAAGGAATTGCGGCTGCGGCTCTCGGAGCGTTGTTGCAGGCTCGTGGTTATCGAGTCCGCCTGCGCAAACTCGACCCCTATCTGAACGTGGATCCGGGCACGATGAGCCCGACCCAGCACGGCGAGGTCTTCGTCACCGATGACGGTGCGGAAACCGACCTCGATCTCGGCCACTACGAGCGCTTCACCGGCCGCTCGGCCACCAAGACCGACAACATCACCACCGGTCGCATCTACAAGAACATCATCGACAAGGAACGTCGTGGCGACTATCTGGGCGCAACCGTCCAGGTCATCCCGCACGTCACCAACGAGATCAAGGATTTCGTGACCGAGGGCAATGACGAGTATGATTTCGTCATCTGCGAGATCGGCGGTACCGTCGGCGACATCGAAGCCATGCCTTTCATGGAAGCGATCCGTCAGCTCGGCAACGACCTGCCGCGCGGCACGGCGATCTACGTTCATCTGACGCTGATGCCCTACATTCCGGCCGCCGGCGAGCTGAAGACCAAGCCGACGCAGCATTCCGTCAAGGAACTGCAGGCTCTCGGTATTCACCCGGACATTCTGCTTGTGCGTGCGGATCGCGAGATCCCGGAAGCAGAACGCCGCAAGCTTTCGCTGTTCTGCAACGTCCGTCCGTCCGCGGTTATCCAGGCACTCGACGTCGCCAACATCTACGACGTGCCGATGGCCTATCACAAGGAAGGCCTCGACGACGAAGTGCTGGCCGCTTTCGGCATCGAGCCGGCTCCGAAGCCGCGTCTCGACCAGTGGGAAGAAGTCTGTAACCGTATCCGCACGCCGGAAGGCGAGGTGACCATTGCCATCGTCGGCAAATATACCGGGCTCAAGGATGCCTATAAGTCGCTGATCGAGGCGCTTCATCACGGCGGCATCGCCAATCGGGTCAAGGTCAAGCTCGAATGGATCGAATCCGAGGTCTTCGAAAAGGAAGATCCGGCACCTTATCTCGAGAAGGTTCACGGCATCCTCGTGCCTGGCGGCTTCGGCGAGCGCGGTTCGGAAGGCAAGATCCTGGCAGCCCGTTTCGCGCGCGAGCGCAAGGTGCCGTATTTCGGCATCTGCTTCGGCATGCAGATGGCCGTCATCGAAGCGGCTCGCAATCTGGCCGGTGTCGAACATGCTTCGTCGACCGAGTTCGGCCCGACCAAGGAGCCGGTCGTCGGCCTGATGACGGAATGGCTGAAGGGCAACGAGTTGCAGAAGCGCACGGCATCCGGCGATCTCGGCGGCACGATGCGTCTCGGCGCCTACAAGGCGGCCCTGAAGAAGGGCACCAAGATTTCGGAAATCTACGGTTCCACCGATATTTCGGAGCGCCATCGTCACCGCTACGAGGTCAATGTCGATTACAAGGACAAGCTCGAAGAATGCGGCTTGACCTTCTCCGGCATGTCACCGGATGGCGTGCTGCCGGAAACGATCGAATATGCGGATCACCCGTGGTTCATCGGCGTCCAGTATCACCCGGAACTGAAGTCGCGCCCGCTGGAACCGCATCCGCTGTTCTCGAGCTTCATCGAAGCGGCAACGGAACAGAGCCGCCTGGTTTAAGAACGGCAAATCGCTTGCGGTAGTCGCTCGGGCTGACCGCAAGCCTCTCCCGAAAATGATGGCGCATGGTGGCGAGCGATCCAAATCCGCTCGCCACCGCCACATCGTCAAGCGAAATGGCGATCTGCCTTTCGAGGAGATCGCGGGCGCACCGCAGCCGTTCGCTGAGCAGCCATTCGCCCGGCGACATGCCGGTGGTCGCCTCGAAGCGGCGCTGGAAAGTCCGCACGCTCATGCCGGCCCGCGCTGCAAGCGCAGCAATGGACTGCTCTTCCTGCAAACGCTCCCGCATCCATTCAAGCAGCGGCCCCAGACGCGCTCCTTCCCGCTGCTTGAGAACCGGGGTCTCGATGTATTGCGCCTGGCCGCCCTCGCGATGCGGCGGCACTACGAGCCGGCGCGCGACGCTGTTGGCGATATCGGGCCCGAAATCCCGGCGCACGACATGCAGGCAAAGGTCGATGGCAGCGGCGCTGCCGGCGGCTGTCAGGACGCTGTCTTCGTCAACGTAAAGGACGTCGGCATCCACTGATATGTCCGGATAGCGCGCGGCAATGGAATCGACATAGCGCCAATGCGTCGTCGCCTTGCGGCCGGCGAGCAATCCGGCGGCCGCAAGGACCGCCACGCCCGAGCACAACGACATGATGCGCACGCCACGGCGGCTGGCCGCTTGCAGTTCGGCGATCAGCGGGGCAGGGACAGACGTCCCGATCCCGCGCCAACCCGGCACGACGATCAGATCGGCATCGGCAAGAACCTCGAGCCCATGATCGACCTGCACTGTCAGCCCGCCGGCGGCGCGAAGCGGACCGCCTTCGATCGCACAGGCGGAAAAGCGATACCAGTGATCGCCCATCTCGGGCCGTGGCAGGCCGAAGATTTCATAGGCGACGCCGAATTCGAACGTGCACAGCCCGTCATAGACGAGGGTGACGACATGCGGACCGTGAAGATTGGGATTATCCGAGTTTGGCATGATGTTGACGCTATATGGCATTTCGGCCAATTTCAACTGCGAGATCACTCAGGCATGAATGCACCGAACCCAAGAAGGAGCGTTCCATGTCCCTAGTCAATGAAATCCCCGCAGCAGTCCCGAGCCTTGTCGCAGAACACTATGCCCGCAGGCTTGCCTTCGAGACCGATTGCTCCGATGTGCGCCAGGCAATGACATCGGGAAATGTGGATTTCGTCCTACTCGATGTTCGCGGTCCCACCATGTTCCAGGAGCAACATATCCCCGGCGCGATCAATCTGCCGCATGGCAAGATGACCGCGCGGAAGATGGCGGAATGGCCTGAGGATACGCTGTTTGTCGTCTATTGCGCCGGGCCGCATTGCAACGGCACCGACAAGGCGGCTTGGCGCCTCGGCTCGCTGGGCAGGCGCGTGAAGGTCATGATCGGCGGCATGACGGGATGGGCCGACGAGGGATACCCGTTCGAGAGAGGCTAATCAGGTGCGGAGCAGATCCGGTTGCGACGGGTTTGCTCATTTTTGTGACACTGCGAAAAACTTCGGCACCTACGTCATTTGACTATCGCGTCGCTTCCCGTTCCGTGACACTGTGCGAGTAAGCATAACGGGAAGAAAAGTATGATCCTCAATCCATTTGACGATCGGGCGGAAAGACCGAGAGCCAAGATCGCTTTCACTTTTGCGCTGTTGATCGCGTTCAATATCGCTGCGTGGATTTGGGCCTGGGCCGCTTTCGCCGACAGGCCTTCACTGCTGGGCATTGCGCTTCTTGCCTATATGTTCGGGCTTCGCCACGCCTTCGATGCCGATCATATCGCCGCGATCGACAATGTCGTGCGCAAGCTCGTTCAGGAAAAGAAGCAGCCCTATGCGGTCGGCTTCTTCTTTTCTCTCGGCCATTCCTCGATCGTCGTGATAGCCTCGATCCTGATCGCCGCGACGGCGGCCGCCATGCAGAGCCAGCTCGATTCCTTCCACGACATGGGGGGCGTCATCGGGACGACGGTTTCGGCGGTGTTCCTGCTTCTGATCGGCGTTGCCAATCTGTTTGTCCTCAAAGGCGTGTGGTCCGCCTTCAGGCGGGCACAGAGAGGCGAGAGGATCGCGGACGAGGATCTCGATACGCTGCTTGCCGGCGGCGGCTTTCTGGCGCGCATCTTCCGGCCGATGTTCAAGGTCGTGACCCGCTCATGGCACATGTATCCGATCGGCTTTCTTTTCGGCCTCGGCTTCGATACCGCGACGGAAATCGGGCTTCTCGGCATTTCCGCCGCTCAAGCTGCGCAGGGCATGTCCTTCTGGACCATCCTCGTCTTCCCGGCACTCTTCACCGCCGGCATGTCGCTGATGGATACGCTCGACAGCACGCTAATGACCGGTGCCTATGGATGGGCTTCCGTCAAGCCGGTGCGCAAGCTCTGGTACAATCTGACAATCACGGCAGCCTCGGTCGTCGTCGCCATCTTTATCGGCGGCATCGAAGCGCTGGGGCTGATTTCCGACAAGCTCGGCCTCGAAGGCGGCTTCTGGAGCTTCATCGGCGAACTCAATGACAATCTTGCCAATTTCGGTGTCGCCGTCGTCGGCATTTTCCTGCTGAGCTGGCTGATTTCGAGCGTGCTCTACAAAGCCAGAGGCTACGACAACTTGCAGATCAATCGCCCATGACGCATCATCGTCCCAGGGATCGGGCATACCCTGACTGGAAATCGCCGTCCGCGGCTCCAGTTATAGGCGATGAGGGGCCACAATCATGATCCAAGCAAACAATATTCGTAGTCTGGCGCTGGCGGCAGGTACATTGTGCATCATCGGTGCCGGCGCCGCTTCCGCGCAAGCCGTCGCGAATTGTCCGTTGCGGCCCACGGTCAGCGCCGTGCGCCAGACGCTGAATTGCGCCGCTGGGCTTAGCATTACTGTCGAGCGCGGCGCGCACTACCGGCTTGCGGACCGGAACCATGACGGCAGTGTGGATGCTCTTGTGCTCGACGGCAAGGCAGCGCTGATCGATGTGGATGCCAGCCGCATTCAGGGTGGATTCGAAGTGGTGACGCCACAGGCAATCGCTGCCGTGCGCGGCACACGATGGGCCGTTGACGTGAAACGGAGCAACACATCCGTACTTGTCTTGCGCGGCCGTGTCGCGGTCAACAAGGTATCGACCGGGCAGGGGGTCACGCTCGGCAAAGGGCAAGGCGTCGATGTCGACCGCAGCCGCTCCGCATTGCGCGTCACCCAATGGCGACAACCGCGCATAAACGCTTTGATGGCCCGCCTCGGCCAGTGAGATCGCGACGCCATGCGCCGACCACCGCTGCAGACGCTGATTGCGCTTCTCTTGACTGCCGTCTGGGGATTGGGTCTTGGCATCGCGCATCTTCGCGGTGACATCCCCTTTGTCGACGGCGCCGAGGCGACGCTCACGAACCTCCGCAATACGCTTGGCGGCAGCCATCAACCACCCGATCTCGTCACGATCGTAGCCATCGATGACGACACGTCGCGTCTGGCGGGGCACTATCCGCTGCCGCGCGCCACGCTCGCCAAAATCATCGACGCCATTGCCGCGTTGGGGCCAAAAGCCATCGGTCTCGACTTGCTTCTGCTCGATTCCGGCGATGAGGCCGGCGATGCGGCATTGGAGCAATCGCTGAAGCGAACCAAAGTCGTGCTGGCTGCAGCCGGCATTTTCCCGGAAAGCCGACAGCGTGTCGTTGACGACAGCAGGGAACCTCTTGCCCGTGTGCCGAGTGCGCTGCAATTCCTCGAACCGCAGCAGCGGTTTGCCGAAGCCGCAAGCTACGGCGTCGTCAATGTCCAGACCGACAAGACTGGAACGCCGCGTTTTGTTCCGATGCTGTTTCGCAGCGGCGAGCGGATCGAGCCGTCCTTTTCGCTGCGCGTCGTTTCCGCTGCAACCGATGAGCAGACAACCGTCATCTCCGATCGCATCAAGATCGGTGACCGATCCATCCAGACCGATACCGGCTATCTCCTGCCACTCGCTTTCTACGGGCCGCGCGGCACGATCCGCACCATCAGCGCCAGCGCGGCGCTCAACGGTCAATTGCCGGAAGCCGCGGTCAGGGATCATATCGTCGTCATCGGCGCAACCGTCACCGGTGGCGGCGATGTCTTTCCAACGCCCTTCGATCCCGTCCTGCCGGGTGTCGAGGTTATCTCCACCTCGATCACACATCTGATTGCCGGAGACGGCTTGGTGCGCGACCGCAACATTCGCTTCATCGATCTCTATTTCGCCATCGGTTTGCCGCTGCTTGTTGTTGGCCTTCTCTCCTGGCAGCGCAGTACTATCGGGCTGATAACAGTCCTCGGCGTCGTGCTCATCTGGTTCGCAGTCAATGTCAGCGCCTTCAAGCACGGGATCTGGCTGAGTGCCGCCCTGCCGATTACCGCGACCGTGCCGCCGGCGCTGCTGTTCGGCGCGGCACAGCTTTGGTTCGACCGCAGGCGGGCAACGCGCTTCGCCGAGCAAAGCGAGCTGCTGCAGCGCATCGAGGCGCCCGGCCTCGCCGAGCATCTCGCCCGTGATCCCGATTTCCTCGCAAGCCCGGTGCATCAGCAAGCTGCCGTGGTTTTCATCGATATCAATGGTTTCACGGGTCTCAGCGAAACGGTCGGCCCAGCTGCCGTTCGGGAACTGCTGAATGGCTTCTATAACCTCGTCGACGAGGAAGTGACTGCATGTGGCGGTGCCATCACCAGCTTCATGGGCGATGGAGCGATGATCCTTTTCGGCCTGCCGCAACCGAAGCCGAGCGATCCTGCCGATGCCGCGCACTGCTGCATTCGTTTGGCCGAGCGGATGAGAGGTTGGCTCTCGGCGCTGCCGGAGACGGTCGCGTCCCGCATCGGCTTCAAGATCGGCGCGCATTTCGGCACCATCGTCGCCTCGAGGCTCGGCGGTGGCGGACGCCAGCAGATCACTGCGACCGGCGACACGGTCAACATCGCCAGTCGTCTGATGGAGGTCGCGGTCGGTAATCGCGCCGAGATCGCCATCAGCGACGAGCTGCTGTTTTCCGCCGGCCGGGACAGCACTCCTTTCAGGGAAGGGAACCTCGACGGTCCGATCGAAGCAAGCCTGCGTGGCCGCGCCGGAACTTTGACCACATGGCTCTGGCGCAGCCGGCCGTGATCAAACCGGCCTCTGCCTATCAGATTTCATTCGTGCCACATGGGAATGATCGAGATCATCAAGAGGCAGGCGAGTGAGATATTGACCGCGCGCCACTGCCATGCGGTTTTCAGCAAACGCCCGAGCATTTGTCCGAGTAGACACCATACGGCGAGCGAGAAGGCGGCGATAAGGCAGAAGGTTCCGCCAAGCAGGATCGCGAGCCTGACAGGATTTTCCGCCAGCGCGGCGAAAGATGCGGCGGCACCCATGGTCATCGCCCAGCCCTTGGGATTATGCCAGAGCATCCAGAGACCTGCGACGAAGCCGGTAGGCCTCGCCATCTGCCCGGCCGCGCCTGGTGGGCCGCTCCTGCCAATGCGGATGGCAAGCCAGATCAGGTAAAGCGAACCGAGTGTCTTCATGCCGATCTGCAGCACCGGCAGCGCCAGCAATACCCCACCAAGGCCGGCGGCCGTCGCGCCAGCCATGGAGCCGAGACCGACGGCAAAACCGGCCATGACCGGTATCGACCGGCGAAAGCCAAAATGCGCGCCAGATGCGGTCGCAAGCGTCGTGGCGCCTCCCGGCGTTATGGTCGAAACCAATGCGAAGAGGATCAGCGGCAACAGGGTTTCGACAGTCATCTAGCCTTTTCCCGATTTTGAGACTTCTCGATTTTGAGAGGAGGGATAGAAGGATGGGCCTCATCAGGAAAACGAATATTGAAGGATCGCAGCATTAGCATTTATAATGCTGACCATGATCCGGAATTTCGACATAGCCCTCATCCGAACCTTCGCTGCCGTTGCCGACAAGGGCAGCATGACAGTTGCCGCCAATATGCTGCATATGACGCAGGGCGCCGTCAGCCAGCAGATCAAGCGCCTGGAGGACATGCTTGATTGGCCCCTGTTCGAGCGGGACAGGCGCGGATTGCGGCTGACGCAAGCGGGTGAACGATTGCTCGGCAATGCCCGCCGCCTGCTGGCTTTGAACGACGAGATCTGGGACGATATGACGGAGAGGAGCGTTCGCGGCAGCGTGCGGCTCGGCGTTCCCTATGATCTCGTGGGAGCAACGCTGGCACCGGTGCTGAAATCCTATGCCGAGCGCTATCCGCAGATCGAGATTTCGCTGGTCTGCGCCTCATCACCGGAACTGCTCGAAGAGTTGGGAAAGGGAACCGTCGATCTCTGTGTCGTGGAGGAACCATACGGAACGTCGCAGGGCGAATGCCTCGCCGTCGAGCGGCTTGTCTGGGTCGGCGCCAAGGCAGGCAGTGCCCATCGCAAGGTGCCGTTGCCGATCTCGATGGTGGCCGATACCTGTGCCTTCCGGTCATCAGTCTTTGCAGCACTCAGCAAGGATGGCCTGCGCTGGCGGACCGTTTTCGAGAATGGAAATATCGAGGCGACCACGGCGACGGTGCGCACGGATCTCGCGGTCACTGCCTGGCTCGCCTCCACCGTTCCGGCCGATCTCGATATCCTCACGGTCGACCAAGGGCTGCCAGAACTGCCGATCTTTGCGATCAACCTGCATTTGCCCAAGGTGAACGCAACGCCGCAGACGCTGGAGCTTGCTCGCCACATCCGCGAAGGCATGATGCGGCCGCGCCAATCCGCGGCCGCCTGAGCGCTTATCGGAACCGCTACGCCGCTTTCGGCAAGGGGCCGACATAGCGTGACTGCGGGCGGATCAGACGCCCGTCGAGCGTCTGTTCGCGCGCATGGGCGATCCAGCCGACTGTGCGGCCGATCGCGAAAACGCCGGTAAAGGAACTGCGCGGGAAGCCGAGCGCGTCAAGCAGCAGGGCGGTATAATATTCGACATTGACGTCCAAGGGCCGATCCGGCTTGCGTTCCTTCAGCAGTGCCAGTGCTGCCGCCTCGATGGCTTCGGCCAGGGCGATACGTCCGGCATCGGCCTGTCCGCTCGCAAAGATCGGCTTCAACGCCGCCTTCAGCGCATCGGCACGCGGATCGCGGACGCGATAGATGCGATGGCCGAAACCCATCAATCGCTCGCCATGATCGAGCGCCTGTGACAGCCATGCGCGGGCATTTTCAGGCTTGCCGACACCGTCGAGCATATCGAGAACCGGGCCGGGAGCGCCGCCATGCAGAGGACCTTTGAGGGCGCTGATCGCCGCAAGCACGGAGGAGGTGAGACCCGCATGGGTCGAGGCGATGACGCGCGCGGCGAAGGTCGATGCATTGAGGCCATGATCGGAAATCGTCACCAGATAGGCATCGAGACCCGCCGTCTGCTCTGCCGTCTGAACGCGGCCCGTCAACATGCGTAGGATATCGGCCGATTGGGAAAGCGATGCATCCGGCTGGATCGGCGCGTCGCCCTTCTGCAGCCGTAAGATTGCCGGCAGGAAGACGGCGGGCGCCGCCATCAGGCGGATCGCCGTTGCAAAATCCTCGCCGTCGCCGAGGCGTGCCAGCAAGGCACGCACGGCATCCACTGGCGGCAGCGCAAGGACGGCAGCATCGGCAGCCTCGACATGCGTGAAGAGAGCAGCGCGGGCCATGCCGAGCTGCGTCCGGATGGAGACTGCGTCGATATGCTCGTCGAACAGGCCGTCAAGCAACAGCGCCGCAACATCCTCGAAGCGGCTGGTCGCCACCAGATCATCGAGCGACACGCCACGGATGATCAGGCGACCGGCAGCGCCGTCGACGTCGGACAGCTTGGTTTCTGCGGCAATGACATCTTCAAGACCACTTTTCATTACGGTTCTCCAATGAAAGAACTCAAGGGGCAAAACACCAGCATTTGCGGGAATTTCCTTGGGTTCGGTTATGTTTTGACCGGCGTTTGCGCCGATCGGCT